>NZ_JBIINP010000101.1:0-15584 GCF_044337415.1 Luteitalea sp. | reverse complement strand
GCGGCCCCGTCGGGGTCGTTGCGCGCGGCGTGACCGCGGCGGCGCTGCTGGGTCTGGCACTGGCGACAGGCTGCGCACCGGTCGGTGAGAACTACAAGCGCCCCGTGGTGCCGGTGCCGGACGTGTTCGCACGGCAGGCGACGCCGGTGGAAGGGCGGGCCTACGGCGACGTGCCGTGGGCCGAGCAGTTCAACGACCCGACGCTGGTGGCGCTCATCAACACGGCCATCGACCAGAACCTCGACCTGCGCGCCGCCGTGGCGCGGCTGCAGGAGTACCAGGCGCGGGTGGTGTCGCAGAAGTCCGCCATGGCACCGCAGGTCGGCGTGCAGTCGGGCGTGGGACCACGCCCGAAGATCTCGCCCGACGACAACGCGTTCCGCCAGTCCTATTCGCAGGGCGTCGTCTTCAACTGGGAGATCGACTTCTTCGGGCGGCTCCGCCGTGCCAACGAAGCGGCCGCGTACGACCTGCAGGCCACCGAGGAGAACATCAGGGCGGTGATGACGAGCCTGGTGGCGGCCGTCGCGCAGAACTGGTTCGAGTTGCGCCTGCTCGACGAGCAGGTGGCGGTGACGCGACGCAACATCACGCTGCAGGAGAACGCCCTCGCCCTGGTGCGCGAGCGTCTTGCGCAGGGCGTGTCGTCGGGCCTGCACGAGGCGCAGGCCGTGAGCCAGCTCGCCAGCACGCGGGCACAGGTGCCGGCCTTCGAGCAGCAGATCCAGTTGCGCGAGAACCTGATCAACCTGCTGCTCGGGCGTGGCCCCGGGCCAATCGATCGCCCGGCCGGCGCGGCGCCGCCGGTCCCGCAGGACATCCCGCTCGGCCTGCCGTCGCTGCTCCTCGAACGCCGGGCCGACGTGCGCGCCGCCGAACGCGTGCTCGCGGCCGCCACGGCGCGCGTCGGCGCCGCCAAGGCCAACGCGATTCCGTTCCCGCGCATCGGCCTGACGGCCTTTGCCGGTACGCTGAGCACGTCGCTCGAGAACGTCTTCGGCGGCGACGGCGCCGGGGTCATCTCCGTGGGGCCCTTCGTCGACCTGCCGCTCTTCGACGGCGGGCGCCGGAAGGCCGGCGTCGCGATCGCGGCCGCGCAGGTCGATCAGGCGGCCATCGCCTGGCGCCAGACGGTGCTGCTGTCGCTCAAGGAAACGGCCGACGCGCTGGTGTCGCTGCAGAAGATCCGCGAGCGCATCGAGCAGCAGCAGGTGCAGGTCGATGCCGCCCGCAAGGTGGTCGACCTCACCGATCAGCGGTATCGGGCCGGCGTGGCCGACTACCTCGAGGTGCTCGACTCGCAGCGCGTGCTCTACAGCGCCGAGATCAGCCTCGCCGGCAGCCAGCAGCAGTTGCTGGTGGCCTATGTCCAGCTGTACCGCGCGCTCGGCGGCGGCTGGTCCGACACTGAAGTCTCGCGCGTGGTCGCGCGTGGCGCCATGGCGGGATTGCCCTAGCAGATGTCCATCATGATGACGCTCACCCATCGCCTCCTCACCGCAACCGCCCTGGCGGCCGCGGTCGTCGCGCTCGGAACCACCGGGGCTTCGGCCCAGGACCTCCGCGCATCGGTCTCCTCTCCCTTCGATCGCGAGGGCGTCGTCACACCCGCGACGGCCGCGGAGGCGGCGCAGGCCGGGCGGGAGAAGGTCGGCCTCGCGCTGGGGGGCGGCAGCGCCCGCGGGTTCGCCCACATCGGCGTGCTGCGCTGGTTCAAGGAGCACCGCATCCCGGTGGACTACATCAGCGGCACGAGCATGGGCGGCCTGGTGGCCGGCGCCTACGCC
Source organism: Luteitalea sp. (assembly GCF_044337415.1). Taxonomy (GTDB): domain Bacteria; phylum Acidobacteriota; class Vicinamibacteria; order Vicinamibacterales; family Vicinamibacteraceae; genus Luteitalea. The sequence goes on along the minus strand of NZ_JBIINP010000101.1, from coordinate 13,797 downwards.
AGCGGCATGGAGCCCGAGGAGATCCTCGAGCTGATGAAGGAGGTCGACTGGGACCTCATGTTCATCGCCGACTCGCCGTACAAGTACAAGACCTTCCGCCGCAAGCAGGACAAGCGGTCGTACCCGTCGCAGCTGGAGTTCGGGCTCAAGGGCGGCTTCACGCTGCCCGGCGGCCTGAATCCTGGCCAGCAGGTGGCGTTGCTGCTCGACCGCATCGCGCTCGCGTACGGCGACGTGACCAGCTTCGACGAACTGCCGACGCCCTTCCGCTGTGTCGCCACGGACCTGAAGAACGCCGAGGCGGTCGTCCTCGGCAAGGGCTCCCTGGCGCAGGCGATGCGCGCGACGATGGCCATCCCGGGCGTGTTCACGCCGGTCAACTACGAGAACTGGCTGCTGGTCGACGGCGGCGCGCTCAACAACATCCCGGCAGACGTGACCAAGGCGATGGGCGCCGACAAGGTCATCGCCGTCAACGTCGGCGCCGACGCGCCAGACGAGGCGCAGACGCGCGCGTCGCTGGTCGCGCTGCTCGGCCGCACCATCGACACGATGATGACGACGAGCATCCGGCAGGCGCTCAAGGATGCCGACGTGATCCTCGACCCCGACCTGGTCGGGCTGACCGGCATGTCGTGGCGCGCGAGCGGCGACCTCGCCGATCGCGGCTACGCGGCGGCCGAGGCGATGAAGGACAAGCTGCTGCCGCTGGCCGTCGACGAGGCCACCTACGAGGCGCACCTCAAGGCGCGCCTCGCCCGCAAGCGCGGCGTGCCGAAGAGCGCCGAGTTCCTCACCGTGGTCGGCGTCGATGCCCGCGAGGAGGCGTTCATCCGCGAGACGATGGAGCCGCTGGTCGGGCAGCCGCTGACGCACAGCGCGGTGGCCGACCGCATCCTCACCGTGACGGGCACGGACCGCTACGAGTACCTGACGTACCGCCCGATCGAGAAGGACGGCAAGGCCGGCCTCGAGATCAAGGCGCGCACCAAGCCCTACGGCCCGCCGCTGCTGCAGATCAGTCCGGAGTTGAACAACGTCGACTCGAGCAGCTTCTCGGTGAACCTGGCCGGCCGCGTCACCGCCTACGACTGGGTCGGCCGCGGGTCCGAAGTGCGCATCGACGGCGTCATCGGCACGCGCCAGGGTCTCGGCTTCGAGATCTGGCGCCCGCTCGGCAAGTCGCCCATCTTCATCGCGCCGCGCGCCTACTTCCTGCGCACGCCGCGCAACGGCTACGTCGACGAGCAGTTCGTCGCCGAGTACCGGTTCAAGCGCGCCGGCGGCGGGGTGGATCTCGGCTACGCGATCAGCCCGCACGCCGAATTCCGCGTCGGCATCGACGCGGCCGACGTGCGCGGCCGGATCCGCGTGGGCTCCCCGGGTCTGCCCGAGGTCAACGGCTCGGAGAAGTACGGGTCGATGGGCTTCATCTGGGACAACCAGACCAGCCCCGTCGTCCCGACCAAGGGCCTGTTCATGCGCAGCCGGCTGCGCTACTACTTCGACGCCCCGGAGTACGAGTCGCTCATCGCGCGCGACCTGCTGAACCCCCAGGAGTTCTGGCAGGGCGAAGTCACGGGCAACTGGTTCAGGCGCGTGAGGCGTGAGGACCGACTGTTCCTGAGCTACGGCATCGGCTCGTCGTTCGGCGAGGTCCCGCTGGTGAACGACTTCTCGCTCGGCGGTCCGCTGCGGCTCAGCGCGTTCAACAACGACGAGCTCCGCGCCGCCAACTACGTGCTCGGTGGCGTCGGCTACCTGAAGCGGGTCGGCCGGCTGGCCGACGTGCTCGGCGGCAACATCTACCTCGGCGGCTGGTTCGAGCAGGGCAGCGCCCACAACGAGTGGGGCGAGATGAAGTACCGCAGCAGCGTCTCGCTCGCCACCGTGGTGGAGACGCTCTTCGGACCGCTGTATGCCGGCACGGCCTTCGACTTCGACGGCCGCTTCCGCTTCTACATCGGGCTGGGTCCGCTGTTCCGCTGATCGACCGGGGCCGGCTGGGACAACTGGCCGGCCCCTCGATTCAGGGCTCGGGGCTCAGGGGGCTAGGGGCTAGGGGCTCGGAAGCCTCACTGCCGACTGCCGACTGCCGACTGCTTACGGCTCAAGCCTCACTGCCGACTCCCGACTCCCGACTCCCGACTGCCGTCGGCTCACGGCTCACGGCTCACGGCTCAGGGCTCAGGGCTCAGGGCTCAAGGGGCTAGGGGCTAGGGGCTAGGCGCTCGGAAGATCTCACTCCCGACTCCCGTCACCGTACGCCTGTCGTCCGTGCGCCCCGTCACTCGCTGAGGAATTGCCTGATCCCGCCGGCGTCGAGGAACGACGCCTTGCGCAGCACGCGTCCGCTGGCGTTGACGACGATCACGCTCGGGATGCCTGCCACCTCGTAGCGGTCCGCGAGGTCGGGGTGCGCGTCGATGTCGACCTTCAGCGGCACGTAATCGCGCGCCACGAGCGCGGCGACCTCCGGATCCGGCCACACCTCGTGGTTCATCGTGACGCACGGCGGGCACCAGCCGGCCGCGAAGTCGACGAGCACGGGCTTGCCCGTGCGTGCGGACTCGGCCAGGGCTGCGGCGTGGTCGGTGCGCCAGGCGATGGCGCTCGCCGGCGCCGGCGTCCCGCGCCACTGGTAGTAGCGGCCTTTCAGCATCGGCCACTGCGCCAGGAGCAGGAACGCGACCACGAAGCCCCACACGATGGTGTCGCGCGACGCGCGCCGAACCGCCATCCCCGCACGCTAGCACGAGCCTGCACCGCGGAGTGCGCGGCGTCCTGTCGGAGTGGCGTCCCGAACCGCGTCTGGAGTGGCCGCCATCAGCTCAGCCATTGCTTTGGTGGCGCATGGGGCACATGATGACCACGACAGTCGGGCTGGATCGCGCTCCAGCACCCGCATCCTGGTGAAGGAGCATGGCGTGCACGACCTCTCGCCCGGCAGCCCCTCCGAACCCCGCCACATGGCCACGCCGCCCGAGCCCGCCGGCGACATCGACAGTCTCATCAGCGACCTGTCGCGCGTCGAGCCCCACATCGGCGCGGGCCTGGTGGTGTTCGACGCCGACGCCTGCGTACGCCTGTTCAATGACCGGGCACTCGCGCTGGCCGGTCTGACGGCGCCGCCACTCGGCGAGCACATCTCCCGACTGGACCTGGGCGACGAGGGTCCCCGACTCGTCCGGCACGTACAGGCCGCGCTCGACGACGGGACACCCGCCGACCTCCACCACACTTGCAATGCCCGCACCTGGAACGCGCACGTGTGCGCCTGGCACGGCGGCGGGTCCCGGATCCTCGGGGCCATCCTCTCGGTCCACGATGTGACGCCACTTGTCGAGGCCAACGCGCGCCTGCAGGTGGCCGAGGAGTCGTTGCGGTCCCTGAATGCGCGGCAGCAGGCGACCCTCGACAGCATCGAGGCCAACGTCGCCCTGCTCGACGGGCGAGGCGTCGTCGTGGCGGTCAACTCGTCGTGGCAGGCATTCGGTCGCGACAACGGTCTCGTATCCGCCAACGACGCCGTCGGCACCGATTACCTCCACGTCTGCGATCGAGCGGTGGGCAGCAGCGTCGCCGGCGCGTCGGCAGCCGCCGACGGCATCCGCGATGTGCTGCAGGGTCGAGCCGACCGCTTCGTCTTCGAGTACCCGTGCGACTCGCCGACCGTGCAGCGCTGGTTCCGCTGCTACGTGACCCCGGCCCGCCAGATGCAGAGCCCCGGCGCCGTGGTCCTGCACCTCGACATCACCGAGTCGCGACGGCTGCTCGAGCGGGTGCATCGCCAGGCGACGGCACTCGAGACCGCGGCCAATGCGATCTGCATCTCCGACGTCGACGGCGTGCTCGACTGGACCAATCCCGCCTTCTCCGGGTTGACCGGGTTGCACGCCGGCGATCGTGTCGACACGTCGGCCATGGTGCTGACCACCCCCTCCGGCCTCCGGTTCGGCGCGGTGTTGCGGGAGTGTGCGCGCACCGGTGAGCCGTGGCGGGGCGAGACCGTGCTGCACCGCGCGGGGACCGACGAGGTCTACGCGCAGCAGACGACGAGCCCGATCCGGCAGGCGATCGGCCAGGTGCAGCATTTCGTGACGATTCTCGAGGACATCACCGGGCAGAAGCAGGCACAGCGCGGCATCCTCTACATGGCCGAGCACGACCAGTTGACGGGCCTGCTCAATCGCAAGAGCTTCATCGAGCAAGTTGTCGGGCCGCCTGCTGGCCGACGACGAGGACAGCGGCCGCGTCGCCGTGGCCTTCCTCGATCTCGACGACTTCAAGGCGATCAACGACTCCCAGGGGCACCACGCCGGCGACCTGCTGCTCACCGCGGTCGCGCAGCGGCTACGCCAGCGGGTCCGCAGCGCCGACGCCGTGGCCCGGCTCGGCGGCGACGAGTTCATGCTCTACATCGACCACTGCGCGAGCATGGACGATGTGCGACACGCCTTCGCGCGCATCGTCGACGCGTTCCGGGAGCCCTTCGAGGTCGACGGCCACGGGATCACCGTCGCGGCCAGCATCGGCGTGACGGTCTTTCCCGACGACGGCCGAACGGTGGAACGCCTGATCCGCAATGCGGATCTCGCGATGTACCGGGTCAAGACGGACGGGCGCACCGGCGTGCAGTTCTTCGACAGCAGCCTCGAGCAGGAGGCTGACGACCGGCAGTCCGTGCAGGCGCAACTGCAGCGCGCGCTCACGCTGGGCGAACTGGCGCTGTTCCTGCAGCCGCAGTTCGACCTCGCGACCGGCCGGATCGCGGGCGCGGAGTGCCTGCTGCGCACACCGCACTCGGTGCTGTCCGCGGTGCCTGTGGCGCGGCTCATCGCACTGGCCGAAGAGTCGGGGATGATCGTGCCGGTCGGCGAGTGGGTGATCGCCAACAGCGTACGGGCGGCGGCACGGCTCGCGAAGGTCGGCCTCGACGTGCCGCTGGCGATCAACCTCTCCTCCCTGCAGTTGCATCGCCAGGACTTCTGCCAGTTGCTGATCGATCACGTCCGCCAACAGGGACTGAAGGCCCGGGCGCTCAAGCTGGAGATCACCGAGGGCGTGCTGCTCGAGCACTCGCAGCGCGTCCGCGACACCCTGAACGGACTGCACGGCGCCGGCTTCGCGCTGTGCCTCGACGACTTCGGCACAGGCTATTCGTCGCTCAGCACCCTGCAGCAGTACCCGTTGCACGAGCTGAAGATCGACGGCCGTTTCGTGCGGAACCTCGAAGACGCGCCCAATGACCGCGCCATCGTCGAGGGCATCGTCCGCCTCGCCGAGTCGCTGCACATCGAGGTCGTGGCCGAGGGCGTCGAGACGCAGGGTCAGCACGACATCCTGCGCGCGACCACGTGCCGCCTGGGCCAGGGCTACCACCTCGGCCGCCCTGCGCCCCTCGACGAGTTCGTCGAGCGCTTCGCGCCCCACTAGGAATCCGACGCGGACGGCGCGCCCGTATCGCCCCCTGAGCCCGCCCCGGATGGGGTACAACCTAGGACGTGACCGAACTCCAGGCTGTCCACGAAGGCCACGGCGTCCGTGGCGCGATTGCCAGGGCACTCGGCGTCGATGCTGCCGCCCGCGCCGCCGTCATCCGCGACATGCTCGCCAAGCCCCACGAGGACCGCGCGCTCTACTGGCTCGCGCTGCTGCTCGCGATGGGGATCGCCACCTTCGGCCTCGTGCTGAGCAGCGCCGGGGTGGTGATCGGGGCCATGCTCATCGCGCCACTCATGACGCCCATCGTCGAGCTGTCGATGAGCCTGGTCATCACGTCGACCTACCTCCTGCTGCGCTCGTTGATTCGCGTCGTGGCGTCGGTCCTGGCCGTCTCGCTCGGCGCCGCGCTGATCACGCTCGTGCTGCCGTTCCACGTGGCCACGCCGGAGATCCTCGCCCGCACGTCGCCCACGGTGCTCGACCTCTTCGTCGCCGTGTTCTGCGCGGTCGCGGCCGCCGCCACGACCACGCGCCCCACCGGCAACGCGTCGTCGACGGCCGCCGGCACCGCCATCGGCATCTCGCTGGTCCCGCCGCTGTGCGTCGTGGGTTTCGGCATCGGCAGCCGCCAGCGCGAGATCGCGGAAGGTGCGGCGCTTCTGTTCACGGCGAACTTCTGCGCCATCCTCGCCTTCGCCGCGCTCATGTTCTGGCTCGTCGACTACCGGGCCCTGCCCGATGGCGGCACGAAGGCACTGCAGCCCGAGAGCCCGATCGACCGCCGGACGATGGCGATGGCGCGGGTGCTGGAGACGCGCTTCGCCCTGCGGTCGCGCGCGGCGATCCGTGTGCTGGTACCCGCCGTACTCCTCCTGCTCGTGATTCGCCCGCTCACGCGCGCGCTGCTGGAGGTGAGCGACGAAGTCCGCGCCAGGGCGGCCGTGGGCCGCGTCGTGTCGCAGGAAGCGCTCCTGCGCGATGCCATCCGCGTCGAGCCCCTCGTCGAGCGCGGGCGGCTCGAGCTGCGCGCCGTGGTGGTCGGCACCGATCGCGAGGCGCTCGAGCTGCAGGAGCGCTTGCGCGCCGCACTGGCGCAGGCCACCGGCGCGTCGCCCCAGGTGCAGGTGCTGGCGGTGCCGCGGGCCAGCGCCGTCGAGCGACGGAGCGCGACGACGCCGGCCCGCGACAGCCTCGCGCCGGCCGTGGCTGCGTCGGTCTTGCACGATCAGGTCCGGCAGGCCGTGCAGGCGCACCTGCCCGACGCCGGCAGCACGGTGCTCGACATGCGCGTGGAGGCGCTCGACCAGGGCGGCCTGCGCGTCGACCTCGCACTGGCCGACCGGGCGCTCGACGGCCAGGCGCGCGCAATCCTCGAGCAGGCCCTGCGAATCGCGCTGCGCACGCCGGTGGACGTGCAGGCGGTCGCGCTGCCGACGCGCGACACGCCGGAGGCGACGGAGGACTGGTGGGACGCCATCGGCGTGCCGCTGGTCCAGGCCGCGCCCTTCCCCCGGGTGTCGGCCTGTGTCACCGCGCCGCGGAGCGCCGACGCGGCGGCAGCGCGCGCGCGCGTCGAGTCGTGGCTGGCGGACTGGCCAGCCGCGCGACGCGCACTGGCCGACGGGCCGGCCTGGCAGGTGCGCTTCACCCGCGACACGTGCGACGCGCCCCCGGACGGCGTGCCCGGGGCGACCGGCGCCGGGCGCTGACCACCGCAACGGCCTGAAATGGGCACCGGGAACCGACCGGGCCAGAACAGCCGCCCCCGGCTCCCATGCGCGCCAGACAACCCTGTCAAAAGCGACAGCGTGCAGCGGACCCAGCTTGCCTGCACAATGATGGTGCGCATGCGCCCGACAAGTCAGCTCCCGGTCACGCTGTTCCTCCTGACGGTCCTCACGGCGAGCGCAGGCCCGTGCCTGGCGCAGGCGCCCGAACCCGAGGCGGCCGCACCGGCGGCGGTATCGCCGACGGCCGTGCCGCCCTCCGACACGCCCCTCGCCCAGGCCACCGATGCCGGAGTCACTGCCCAGGAGTCCAGGCCGGCCGATGACCCTCGGCTGGCCGGTTCGCCCGGATTCAAGGGCTTCTTCAAGGATGTCGGCCGCGACTACGCGCAGTGGTTCACGCTCGACACGGCGCGCACGCTCACGCTCGGCACGGCGACCGCCCTGTTCGTGCGGCCCTTCGACGAGAAGATCACCGAGGCCCGGTTCGACGAGATCGCCGGTGGCCTCACCGTCGGCGACGAATACGGCAACCTCACGTTGCAGGTGCCGCTGGCCGTCGCGTGGTGGGGGATCGGTGCCGCGAAGGGCAGTCGCCGGGCGTCCGCGGCCGGGCGGGATCTCCTGCGGGCGCAGATCAGCGCCACGTCGTGGACGTACGCGATCAAGTACGCCGTGCGGCGGACACGTCCCAACGGCGACCCGCGAGCGTTTCCCTCTGGGCACTCCTCGGCCACGTTCGCAACGGCCACCGTGCTGCACACGCACTACGGCTGGAAGGCGGGCCTGCCGTTCTATGCGCTCGGCGTGTACACGGCGGCCTCCCGCATCCACGACCGCAAGCACTGGCTGAGCGACACGGTCATGGGCGCAGCCGTCGGCATCACCGCCGGGCGTGCGGTGACGTTCCGCCTCCGGCAGCATCCCGTCCGCGTGGTGCCGGCGATCACGCGCGGCGGGGCCATGGTGCAGTTCGTGGTGGATCCGTGAAGCGCCCCACGATGTCGTTCTCGACGCGCATCCTCGTCTGGCTGGCGGGTGGCGTCGCCACCGGCCTGTTCCTCGGCGACCTGGTCGCGCCGCTCGGCGTGGTGGCCACCGGGTTCGTCAAGCTCCTGCAGATGACCGTGCTGCCGTACGTGGTCATCTCCATCATCGCCAGCCTGGGGAACCTGTCGACCGACGAGGCGCGGCGGCTGGGCGTGCGCGCGGGCGTGGTGCTCGTGAGCCTGTGGGCCATCGGCCTCGGGTTCGCGCTGCTGATGCCCGTGGTGTTCCCGTCGATGCGTCAGGGGTCGTTCTTCAGCACGTCGATGCTGGAGCGCCCGCCGTCGTTCAACTTCGTCGACCTGTACATCCCGTCCAACCCCTTCAACTCGCTGGCCAACAACATCGTGCCGGCGGTGGTGCTGTTCTCGATCATGCTGGGCGTGGCGCTGATCGCCGTGCCGCGCAAGGCCGTGCTGCTCGACGTGCTGTCGGTGGCGAGCGAGATGGTGGGCCGCGCCACCAAGCTGGTGGTGCGTCTCACGCCCTACGGCATGTTCGCGGTGGCCGCCGTCGCCGCGGGCACGCTGCAGATCGAGCAGATCGCCCGCATCCAGGTGTACCTGGTGGCCTACGTCGCGATCGCCCTGCTGCTGGCCGCGTGGGTGCTGCCCGGGCTGGTGGCGGCCCTGACGCCCATCGGCTACGTCGAGTTGCTGCGGCCCACCCGCGACGCCCTGCTCACGGCGTTCGTCGCCGGCGACCTGTTCATCGTGCTGCCGACGCTCACCGACGCCTGCAAGGAACTGCTGGCGCGCCACCTCCCGGCACGGACCGGCGAGCACGCGGCCAGCCTGCCCGACGTGATCGTGCCGGCGTCGTTCAACTTTCCCCACACCGGCAAGCTGCTGTCGCTGAGCTTCGTGCTGTTTGCCGGGTGGTTCGCCAACGTCGCGATCCCGTACACGTCGTACCCGGCGCTGGCGGTCACGGGCCTGCTGACGTTCTTCGGCAGCCTCAGCGCGGCGGTGCCGTTTCTCCTCGACGTGTTCCGCATCCCGGCCGACACCTTCCAGCTGTTCCTCGCGACCGGTGTCATCAACCAGCGATTCGGGTCGCTGCTCGCGGCCGTCCACACGGTGGTGGTCGGCGTGCTCGGGAGCGCCGCCATCGCCGGCGCCGTGCGGTTCGAGGTCCGCCGCATCACGCGGTACCTCGTCATCACCGCCTGCCTCGTCGTCGGCATCCTGGGCGGACTGCGCGTGCTGTTCGAGACGGCGCTTCGGCCGCACTTCGACGGCGTGGCCGTGGTCGCGGCCCTCGAGCCGATGCTGCCGCAGGCCCCCATGGCCTCGCCGGAGTCGCGCGGTCCCCGCCCCGCCGGTGCCACCGTGCTCGACACCGTGCGAACCACGGGCGTGGTCCGGGTGTGCTACCTCGAGTCGCGGCCGCCGTACGCCTTCACCAACGCCAACGACGAGCTCGTGGGCCTCGACATCGAGATGGCCCACCAGTTGGCCATCGACCTCGGCGTCAGGCTGCAACTGGTGCCGAGGACCACCGAGAACCTGCCCGACGCGCTCGCCAGCGGCACGTGCGACATCGCGATGGGCGGCGCGGTCGCCACGCCGCTGCGCGCGACGCAACTGGCCTTCTCGGCGCCGTATCTCGAGGAGACGCTCGCGTTCGTCGTGCCTGACCACCTCCGCTCCGCGTACTCGACGTGGGATGGGGCCCGCGCACGCGGGTCGGTCCGCGTCGGCCTGCCCGACCTGCCGTACTTCCGGCGACAGGTCCAACAACGGCTCCCGGAGGCCACGCTGGTGCCCCTGACGAACCTGCCGGCCGTCTTCACGGCGAAGGGGTGGGACTTCGAGGCGATGGTGCTCTCGGCCGAGCGTGGCGCGTACCTCACGCTGCTGTACCCCGGCTACTCGGTGGTCGTGCCCGAGCCCGGGCTGGTGCGCGTCCCCGTGGGGTACGGGCTCCCTCAGGGCGACACGGCGTGGAAGTCGTTCGTCGACACCTGGCTGGCCCTGCACCTGCGCGACGGCGCGCTCACGCGGCTGATTGATCACTGGATCTACGGCCGCTCGTTCGCCCCGCCGCCTCGTCGCTGGTCCCTGATTCGGAACGTGCTCCACTGGGTGGATTGAGCACATGACCTGGCGCAGCAGCGGCCTGTGCCTGTCCGCTTCCTGACACTTCACGTCTATGACATGCCCGGAGCGGGCACTCGGCAGGCTGGTCGTGACCTGAACGAGTCCATACTGTCGTGTTGACCGCCGAGCCTTCTGCATGACATCACCCGCCGAGTCGTCCTCCCCCTCGTCCACCCGTGGCTGGGTCGAACGCGCGCTCTCGCCCATCGCCGAGGTGCGCGCCGGCGAGGCCGCGACCGCGCTGCTGCTGACGGGCACGATGTTCGTCCTGCTCGGCGCGTACTACATGCTCAAGACGGCCCGCGAGGCGCTGATCCTGGCCGACGGCGGCGCGGAGGTGAAGGCCTACTCTTCAGCAGGGCAGGCGGTGCTGCTGCTGGCCCTCGTGCCGATGTTCAGCGCGCTGGCCTCGCGCGTGGACCGCATGAAGTTGATTCGCTGGGTCACGCTCGCCTTCGTGGTGCAGATTGGCCTGTTCATCCTGGCGAGCGGCTCGGGCCTGCGCATCGGCATCCCGTACTTCCTCTGGGTCGGCATCTTCAACACGATGGTGATCGCGCAGTTCTGGGCGTTTGCCAACGACCTGTACACGCCGGATCAGGGCAAGCGGCTGTTCCCGCTGCTGGGCCTCGGGAGCAGCCTCGGGGCGTTCCTCGGGTCACTGCAGGCGGCGCCGCTCGCGCGGGCATTCGGCCCACTGCCGTTGATGGGCATCGCGGCCGGGCTGGTATGCGTGTGCATCGTGCTGGCCTACGGCGCCAACCGGGCCAACCGCGCGACGCACACCGCCGCGCAGGCCAAGGCCGCCGAGGTGCCACTCGGCAAGGAGGGCGCGTTCTCGCTCGTGTTCGGCAACCGCTACCTGCTGCTGATCGGGATCCTGATGGTGCTGCTCAACGTGGTCAACACGTCGGGCGAGTACCTGTTCGGGCGCCTGGTCACCGAGGAAGCCGTCGCCAGGTTCGGCAGCGACGCGGCAGGACACGAGGCGCGCGAGAAGTTCGTCGGTGGCGTGTACGGCAACCTGTTCTCGTACGTGAACTTCGTCGGGCTCTTCCTGCAACTGTTCGTGGTGTCGCGGCTGTTCAAGTGGCTCGGGGTCGAGAAGTCGCTGTACATCCACCCGATCGTCGCGCTGCTCGGCTACACCTTCATGCTGCGGACGCCGTCGGTGCAGACGGTCGGCCTGTTCAAGATCGCCGACAACGCCATCGACTACTCGCTCGGCAACACCACCAAGCAGGCCCTGTGGCTGCCCACGAGCCGCGAGGCCAAGTACAAGGCCAAGCAGGCCGTCGACTCCTTCTTCGTGCGGGCGGGCGACGTGCTGCAAGCGGTGATCGTCTGGGCCGGGCATGCCGCCTCGTTCGGGATCCCCGCGTTCGCCGCCATGAACGTCGTGCTCACGCTCGGCTGGCTCGCGGTCGTCCACTTCCTCGGCGGCGAGCATCATCGCCTCGTCGCCACGGCGCGCCAGGAGCCCGCGCGCCAGGTCACGCACTCATGAACGTCACTGTTCCCCGCCGCGCCTGGCGCGCGGTCACCGTCGCCACGCTGCTGGCGATCGCCACACCGGCCAGCGCCCAGCAGACCCGCACCGAGGCCATCGAGCAGGCCCAGGCCGAGAAGTCCAAGGTCCTCAAGCCGTACGTGCCCAACAAGGCCGAGAAGATCCTCGAGCTCGTGGAGAGCCGCGCCTGGCTCGACCCGAACTTCCTGCACGGCTTCTACCCGACGTTCGCGTCGGTGTACCCTGGCGGCGGCTTCACGGTGGGCGCCGGCGTGCGCAAGTACACCGGCTACTACTCCCACATGGATCTCCGTGGGTCGTGGTCGTTCGCCAACTACAAGCTGATCGAGGCCTCGGCGGCGGCGCCGCGGATGGCCAACGGCAAGCTCGACCTGACCGGCCGCGTCGGCTGGCGCGACGCCACGCAGATTCCCTACCACGGGCTCGGCGCCAACACGACCGAAGACGACCGGACCAACACCCGCATCAACGAGACGTACGTCGAGGGCGCGGCCCTGTACCGGCCCCGCAAGCGCCTGTTCCTGCGCGGCCTGGCCGCCTACGAGGCCTACAACGAGCGCGAAGGCCAGGGCAACGTCCCGTCGGTCGAGGAGCGCTTCGACGCGACGACGGCACCCAGGCTCGGGGAGGACCCGCGCTTCATGCACCTGCAGGGGCAGATGGGGCTCGACTGGCTCGACTCGCCCTTCTACAGCCGCAGGGGCGGCTACTACCGCCTGGCCTACAACGAGTACCTGTCGACCGGCGACGGCGAGAACTTCGGCATCGCCACCACCAAGCTCGTGCAGCACATCCCGATCCTCAGGGAAACCTGGGTGGTGTCGCTCCACGGCCGCACCGAGTCGGTGGTCAACGGCACGGCGCCGTACTTCTTCATGCCGTACCTCGGCGACGGCAACACGCTGCGCGGCTACTCGACGGCGCGCTTCCGCGACAACCACACCGCGATGGGCAGCGCCGAACTGCGCTGGTTCCCCAACCGGCTCGGCATCGACATGGCCCTGTTCTTCGACGCCGGCACCGTCGCCGCCGAGTTCGACAAGCTGGCCTGGCGCGACCTGAAGACCGACTACGGCGTCGGCATCCGCTTTCACACCCCCGGCGCCACCGTGCTGCGCCTCGACCTGGCCAAGGGCGACGAAGGCCTGCGCTTCGTCTTCTCCACGTCGGCCCCGTTCTGAGGAAGATGCCGATGACGACCCCTTCGCTGCTCCGCCGCCGCGCCCGCGTCGCGGCCCTGCTCGCCCTGATCGCCTCGGGCGCCGTGCTCGGCACGCGCGCCGCCGGTCCGACCTACTTCCCCGACGACCCGATCCGCCGCGAGCCCTCGTCGCAGGACGCTTCGGGCGTGGCCGAGTGGGACATCCCGCTCTCGTACGACCTCGCACTGAACCTCTTCGCCCGGCCCGGCGACCTGCGCGACGTGCGCGCGATGGACGTCAACACGGCCGACGAGGTGCCAGACTCCGAGTGGTTCACCAACCGGGTGCCTGGCACGACGCTCACCGCCGACGCGCTCGCGCGTGGCCCGGTGACGCACGACGGGCCGGCCCCGGGCCGCTTCACGGTGGTGCGCGCCAAGCCCGCCGGCGTGAGCCCGGGGTTCGTGGTGCGCGACAGCAAGAACGTGCTGTGGTTCGTGCAGTTCGACGCTGCGAAGTACCCCGGGGCGGCCAGCGCGGCGTCGATGATCGCCAACCGGCTGTTCTGGGCCCTCGGGTACTGGCAGGTCGAGTACCACCTCGGCCGGCTGAAGCTCGACGACCTCGACATCGGCGAGAAGGCCCTCGTCGAGACGCCGTCAGGCAAGACCCGCAAGCTCGACAAGGCCGACCTCCAGCGCGTGCTCGACAACGCGGCGAAGGACGCCGATGGCAGCTACCGCATGCTCGCCAGCCGCGGCGTGGACGGCAAGCCGCTCGGCGGCTTCAAGTACACCGGCACC
>NZ_JBIINP010000177.1:0-8263 GCF_044337415.1 Luteitalea sp. | reverse complement strand
CCGGTACCCAGCCCTTTGACGCCCTCCCCCTAAAGGGTGTAAATTCTGTCGGTTGCCCGCATAGCGCGTGCCACCACCGACAGCCGCCGGCGCTGTAAAGACCGGCAAACGCCACCGAGGAGGATTTTCAACGCATGTCAGATCAACTTACGGACCAGCCGGAAGTGCGTGAAGTCAGTGCCCGGCAGTCCGCTGCCGCGACCACGAAGCCCATGTGGACGGCAGATGATCAGGAAATGGACGCGCAGGACTTCGCCAGCCTGCTCGACCTGTACGACAACAGCTTCCGCAACATCACGGAAGGCGAGGTCGTCAAGGGTACGGTCCTGTCCGTTTCCGCCTCCGCGGTGATCGTCGACGTCGGGTTCAAGTCGGAGGGGATGATCCCCCTCGACGAGTTCCTCGACGAGAACGGTGAAGTGATCGTGCAGCCCGGCGACACGGTCGACGTGTTGCTCGAGCGCACCGAAGATCGTGATGGCCACATCGTCCTCTCGCGCGAAAAGGCCGAGAAGATGAAGATCTGGGACGAGGTCGAGAAGGCCTTCGCCGATCGCAAGGTGGTCATCGGTCGCGTCATCGAGCGCATCAAGGGAGGCCTGGCCGTCGACATCGGCGTGCGCGCCTTCCTGCCCGGCAGCCAGATCGACGTCCGTCCCGTGCGCAACCTGGATGCCCTCAAGGGCCAGGAACTGCGCATGCGCGTGATCAAGGTCAACAAGAAGCGCGGCAACATCGTCCTCTCGCGCAAGGTCCTGCTCGAGGAGGAGAACGCCGAGAAGAAGAAGCACACGCTCGAGACGCTGGCCGAGGGCAAGGTCATGCGCGGCGTGGTCAAGAACATCACCGACTACGGTGCGTTCATCGACCTCGGCGGCATCGACGGCCTGCTCCACATCACGGACATGTCGTGGGGCCGCGTCCAGCACCCGTCGGAGCTCTTCAAGGTCAACGACGAGGTCGACGTCATCGTCCTCAAGTTCGACCCCGAGAACGAGCGCGTGTCGCTCGGCCACAAGCAGCTCACGACCGACCCCTGGTCGGACGTGGTGGAGCGCTACCCGGTCACGGCGCGCGTCACCGGCCGCGTGGTCAGCCTCACCGACTACGGTGCCTTCATCGAACTCGAGCCGGGTGTCGAGGGCCTCATCCACGTCAGCGAGATGTCGTGGAGCAAGCGGGTCAAGCACCCGTCGAAGATCCTCAACGTCGGCGACAGCGTCGAGGCCATGGTGCTCGGCGTCGACCCGTCGGCGCGCCGCATCTCGCTCGGCCTCAAGCAGGTCGAGACCAACCCCTGGCACGAGCTCACCGACAAGTACCCGGTGGGCACGAAGATCAAGGGCAAGGTGCGCAACCTCACCGAGTTCGGCGCGTTCGTGGAGGTGGAGGACGGCATCGACGGCCTCATCCACATCTCGGACATGTCGTGGAGCAAGCGCCTCAAGCACCCGTCCGAGATGCTCAAGAAGGGCGACACGGTCGAGGCGATGGTGCTCAACATCGACGCCGAGAACCAGCGGCTGTCGCTCGGGCTCAAGCAGCTGGCCGCCGACGTGTGGGACGACTTCTTCGGTCGTGTCCAGGTCGGTGACGTCATCGAGGGCAAGGTCGTGCGCATGACCTCCTTCGGGGCGTTCGTCGAGCTGACCGAGGGCATCGAGGGCCTCATCCACGTCTCCGAGTTCGATGCGGAGAACGGCGAGGAGAAGGTCTCCCTCGAGGTCGAGCAGAGCTACCCGATGAAGGTCATCAAGCTCAGCCCGTCGGAGCGCAAGGTCGGCCTCAGCATCCGTGCGCTGAAGGACGACACGTACCGCGCCGACTGGGGCCAGTACATCAGCGAGGCGTCCTCCACGGGCGGTGCCACGCTGGGTGACCACTTCAAGCAGAAGCAGTAACTCCGAACGACGCCGGCGGGAGGCTCCTCCCGTCGGCGTCTTCTTTCGTCGAGGACATCATGACCAAGGCGGATCTCGTCGAAGAGGTCTCCCGCGTCTCCGATCTCACCAAGAAGGACGCCGAGCAGATCGTCGAGACGGTCTTCCTCTCGGTCATCCGCGCCCTCCATGCGGGCGACAAGGTCGAGCTCCGGGGATTCGGCAGCTTCCGCCTCCGCAAGCGCGAGCCCCGCAAGGGCCGCAACCCGAAGACCGGCGATCGGGTGGACGTGCCGTCCAAGCAGGTCCCCTACTTCAAGCCCGGCAAGGAACTCAAGGACCTGATCAACGCGACCACCGAGGACGACCTCGAGCCGCTCGTGGCCTCCTCGCCCGATCCGGCCCCCGTCGGCTAGCGATGGATCACCTCTGGTCGCCCTGGCGGCTGCAGTACGTCACCGGCGGCACCGCGCCCCCGGGCTGCGTGTTCTGTACCGCCGACACCGGCACCGATGCCGGGCAGGCCTCGCTGGTGGTCCATCGCGGCCCCACCTGCTTTGTCATCCTCAACCTGTTCCCGTACAACAACGGCCACCTGATGGTCGTGCCCGGCCGGCACATCGCCACGCTGGGCGAGGCGACGCCCGACGAGTTGCAGGAGCTGATGTTGCTCACGCAGCGGTCCGAGGGCGTGCTCCGCGCGGCCTACCAGCCGCACGGCATCAACGTCGGCATCAACATCGGGCGCGCGGCCGGCGCAGGCGTTGCCGACCACCTGCACATCCACCTCGTGCCCCGCTGGAACGGCGACACCAACTTCATGACCACCGTGGGCGAGAGCCGCGTCCTGCCCGAGGGGCTCGACGCGACGGCCGCACGCCTGCGGCCGCTGTTCGCCGACGCCCCGTGACGCGCTTGGGCGCCGAAGCGCGCAGCGCGAAGGTGGCCCCTCTGATAGCCTACGGGGAGTGACGGTCACTCCCACCGGACGCCAGGCCGCCTTCGCGGACCGTGCGCGGCAGTTCGCCGACACGGAGGTCGCCCCGTGCGCCGCGGCGATCGACGCCGCCAACACGTTTCCCCGCGATCTCGTGGCGCGCGCCGGCGCGCTGGGCCTCATGGGCGTCACCATTCCCGAGGCCTGGGGCGGCGCCGGCCAGGACGACGTGGCGTACGTGCTGGCGCTCGAGGCGGTTGCGCGCGCCAGCGCGACCGTCGCGGTCATCCTGTCGGTGAACACGTCGCTGGTGGCCGAGACGCTCCTCCGCCATGGCACCGACGCGCAGCGTGAGCGCTGGCTGCGTCCCCTCGCGCGCGGGGCCGTCGTCGGGGCGTTCGCGCTGTCGGAGGCCGAGGCCGGTTCCGATGCCGCCAACCAGCAGACGGTGGCTGTCGCCGACGGTGCCGGCTACCGGCTGCGCGGGAGCAAGGTCTGGGTGGCCAACGCCGAGGTCGCCGACCTCGTCATCGTGTTCGCGTCGACGCGCCCCGACCTTCGGGGCCGCGGCATCTCGGCGTTTCTCGTCCCGATGGCCTCGCCCGGCCTGTCGCGCCGCGGCCTGGCGGATTCCCTTGGCGTCCGCGGCCTGGGCTGCATGGACCTGGACCTCGACGATGTGCGCGTCGAGCCCGACCAGATGCTGGGCGCACCGGGGCAGGGGTTCGCGATCGCCCTCGAGGCGATCGACGGCGGGCGAGTCGCCATCGCGGCGCAGGCGCTGGGCGTGGGCGAGGCAGCGCTGGCAGAGGCCCTGGCCTACGCGAAACGTCGGGTCGCCTTCGGCCAGCCCATCGCCAGCTACCAGGCCATCCAGTTCATGCTGGCGGACATGGCCACCGGACTCGAGGCCGCCCGCATGCTCACGTGGCGAGCCGCGACGGCCCGCGCACGCGGCGCACGCGCGACCACCGAGGCCTCGATGGCCAAGCTGGCGGCCTCCGAGGCCGCCCACGCGGCAGCCGATCGCGCCCTGCAGATTCTCGCGTCGGAGGGGTACCGGCACGGCTCGACCGTCGAACGCCTGTTCCGCGACGTGCGGGCGACGGAGATCTACCAGGGCACCTCCGAAGTGCAGCGGATGATCATCGCCGACGCGGTGCTCGCATGATCGGCACCGTGGCGCTCGCCGAGCGCATCGAGGCCGCGGAGACGCGCCTCAGCCTCGCGATGCTCGACGTGACGCGACGGCAGGGCGAACCGTCCGCGTTCTCCGTGCCGGTAGGCACTGGTGCCGCCGTGTACTGCGGCCCTGGGTCCCCGATGACCAAGGTGATCGGTGCCGGCATCGGTGCGCCGATCACCGACGACGACATCGACCGTGTCGAGGCCGGGTTCGCGTCGACAGGCGAGTCGCCCGGGTGGGAGGTCTCGACGCTGGGCGACTTCGCTTCCGTGCGGCGGCTCGAGGGCCGCGGCTACCGGCTGCAGCGGATCGAACTGGTGCTCGGCTGCGACATCGATGCCCTGTTGCCGCAGGTGCTGCCCGACGGCATCACCGTGGCGCAAGGGCGCCAGGACGACTGGGCGCGGATCGCCGTCGCCGGCTTCGCGGCCGCCGAGACGGTGGACGGCCGGGAGGCGCCTGCCGAGTCCTACGACACCTCGGTCCTCGAGCGCGTCGTCGCGCAGTTTGGCGGCGTCGACGAGGTGCGGCGGTACGTCGCGATGCTGCTCGGCGAACCCGTCGGCGCGGCCTCGGCCCGCGTCGACAACGACATCTATCAGCTGTGCGGTGCCGCCACGCTGCCGACCCATCGTCGGCAGGGCGTCCAGTCGGCGCTGCTGTCGGCGCGGCTCGAGGACGCGCGTGCGGCGGGGTGTCACCTCGCTGTCGTGACCGTGGAGCCCGGGTCGCGGTCGCAGGCCAACGTCCAGCGCCGCGGCTTCGTGCCCCTCTACAGCCGACTCGTGCTTGCCCGGTCGTGACGCACTCGCGCGCGAGCCATTTCCACGTTCACATTTCACAGTGCCTGACATCTCTGAATTCCGTCCCCGCGCCGTCGTGTTCGACCTCGATGGCACGCTCGTCGACAACATGGCGCTGCATGCGCAGGCGTTCGAGTCGTTCGCCGCCGTGCATCAGTTGCCGCCCCTCACGATGGACCTGCGTCGCCGGATCGACGGCAAGCGCAACAGCGAGATCTTCCCGATGCTGTTCGAGCGCGAGATGACGTGGGACGAAGTCCTGCAGTTCGAGGAGGAGAAGGAAGGCGCCTACCGGCAGGTCTCGCGCGGCAGGCTGGTGCCGGTCCGTGGCGCCCTCACGCTGCTGGCGCGGCTCGAGGCGCACGGCATCGGCGTTGCCGTGGCCACGTCGGCGCCCCTGAAGAACGTCCTGCACACGCTCGGCGAGACGGGGCTCGATGCCCGCCTTGCGATCATTGCGCGAGGAGACGAGGTCGCCCGCGGCAAGCCCTTCCCCGACGTGTTCGCGCTGGCGGCGGAGCGGCTGGCGGTGCCGCCCACCGAGTGCCTCGCCTTCGAGGACGCGCCGATTGGCGTGGCGGCGGCCGTGGCGGCCGGGATGACGACGGTGGGCGTGGCGACCACGTTCTCGGCCGATCAGTTCGACGCGCACATCCCGGCGCCGCACACGGTGGTGCCGGACTACGAGGCGTTCCTCGACGGCCCGGGGCGCTGGTTGCGCGAGGAGGCGGTCGGGAGTCGGTAGCCGCGGCGCCGGCGCAGGGCTACACTGGTCTATCTGGGCCGTGCGGCGTCGACGTCGCGATGGAACACGAAGAGCGGATCGGCCGTCTCGGCTGTGGTGCCGAAGTTCCAGGTGCGGCCGCCACGCTGCTTCAGCCGGAGGCGCTTGGCGGAATAGTCGACACTGAACTGCTCGACGGCGGTGTACGGCAGGGTGAAGGCGTCCTTGTGCGCGGTCACGTACCGGAAGCCGTCGGGGGTGGCGCGCAAGGTCCCTTCGCAGGACCCCATGGCGTGCTGGTGCACGACCGCCACGGTGGCGTCGATGGCCGGCGCGGCGGACGGCGGCGGAGCCGCCAGCGAGACAGCGACGTCGGTCGGTCCCGACTCGAGGACGTCCACCGTGCGGACCACCGGTGGGCGGCCTTCGATCTGGACGTTGATCTGGTGCTGCCCGGGCGTCACGTCGCGCGTGCTGAGGGGCGTGGTGCCGAGGTACTTGCGGTCCACGAACACGTAGGCCCCGGGCACGTCGCTCGTCACCCGGAGTTCCCTGGCGGCCGCTGCCGGGGTGGGTTCGGCAGTCGGCTCGGCCTTCGCGGAGGGCCGTGACGCCGCGGCAGTCCCGGGCCGCGCGGTGGGTCTGGTCCCTGCCGTGTCGGGCGCGGGCCGTTCGGTTCCACGAGCGGCGGCGTTCCCCGTAGTGGGCTGGTCCGACGGCCGGACCGGCGTGACCGCGGTGGGACTGGTCGGCTCGGGTGAGCGTGTGGTGGCGTACCATGCCGCCGCACCGATCACGAGGGCCACCAGGAGCAGGATGAGTGACAGGCCGGGCCCGCGTGGGGACTCCGGCGCCTCCAGGCTGCGCATGGTCCGCCAGCCTACCACGCCACGACGTAAGCTTGAACTAACGCGAATCGCATGCCTCCCGCCCGCCTGAAGCTCGTGCCCACGACCCCCGGGGTGACGACGGAGATCGTCCCCGGCGACCAGCCGATCGTCATCGGCCGCGACCCCCTGTCGGGCGTGGTGCTCGCGGAGCCGAGCGTCTCGCGGCGTCACGCGCAGCTCGTGCGGCGAGAGGACGCCCTGGTCCTCGAGGACCTCGGCAGCGCCGTGGGCACGTTCGTCAACGACCAGCGCATCACGGCCCACATCCTCACCGACGGCGACCGCGTGCGGTTCGGCCGGCAGGTGCAGTTCGAGGTGGTGAGCGAAGCCATCGCCACGCTGCTGGAGGCGCAGGGCCTCGACGACCGCAGCACCGGGGTGCGGCACCTGCAGGAACTGCTCGACGTGGCGCGGCAGCTCAACAGCGCGGCCGTGCTGCCCGAGGTGCTCGCGGCCGTGCTCCGCTCGGCGATCCGCATCATGCGGGCCGACGGGGGCGCGCTGGCGCTGATCAACAGCGTCGACCAGAAGCTCGAGATCGTG
This sequence comes from Luteitalea sp., assembly GCF_044337415.1. GTDB lineage: Bacteria > Acidobacteriota > Vicinamibacteria > Vicinamibacterales > Vicinamibacteraceae > Luteitalea. The sequence goes on along the minus strand of NZ_JBIINP010000177.1, from coordinate 1,300 downwards.
CTGCGGCTGCCCAAGCTCGCGCCGCCGCCGATCGCCCAGCAGGAACTCGACCTGCTGAAGCAGGCCGTGCGCGGCCACCGGACGATCACCAGCCAGGCCATGCACGAGACGCTGATCGGCGCCGCGTCGGCCTCGCGTCCCGACATGGTCGCGACGCCGCTCATGGTGGCGCGCCGCGCGCTTGCCGACGACTCGTCGTTCATCGGCCGGCTCGACGCGGTCGGGGCGATCCTGGTGTCGCGCCCGGCCAGCACGCAGGTGGTGCCCCGCGAGGAGATCGCCATCTTCGAGTCGCTCGCGGCCGACGCCGCGATGGCCATCGACAGCGCCCGCCTCTACAAGGAGGCCCGCGCCAAGGCCAAGTACGAGCACGAGATGACGCTCGCCAAGGACATCCAGGCCGCGCTGCTGCAGGCGCCGCCCGAGGTGCCCTACGCGACGACGTTCGCGCAGACCGAATCGGCGGCCTCGGTGGGCGGCGACCTCTACCAGGGCGTGACGCGGCCCGACGGCAGCCTGGCGCTCGCGCTCGGCGACGTGTCGGGCAAGGGCGTGGGCGCGTCGCTCATCATGGCGCTCGCCACCGGCATGCTGCGCCTGCTGCACGACCTCGGGCAGCCGCTGTCCGACATCCTGCCGACGCTGCACAACCAGCTGCTCAACTACAGTCCCGGCAACAAGTACCTCACGCTGGGCGCCACCGTGCTGTATCCCGACGGCCGGCTCGAACTGGCCAATGCCGGGCACTGCGCGCCGGCGCTGGTGCGGGCCAGCGGCGAGGTGGAGATGCTGGACTCGGGCGGCCCGGTGCTCGGCCTCCTGCCGTTCGGGTCGTGGGACGTGCAGACCCTGCAGCTGTCGCCGGGCGATGCGCTGGTGATCTACAGCGATGGCGTCAGCGAGTCCACGTCCTACAAGGGCGAGGACTTCGGGCCGAAGGGCGTGGCCGACACGCTCGCGACCGTGGCCGGCGCGCCCCCCGCCGAGATGGCGGCGGTGCTCCTCGAGGCCTCGGTGAGCTTCCGCGACGGTCGCCCGGCCGGCGACGATGTCACGCTGCTCGTGGTGAGGTATGAGGGGCAGCAGGGCTGAGCATTGGCAATGCTGCGATGCTGCGATGCTGCGATGCCGGGAATGGCGTACAGCGCCACTCCGGCAGGCATCGCCATTGTCGCGGTGCCGGCAATACTGCGATGCCACGGCACAGCACTGAGTCGTGGCAATGCTGCGATGCCGCGATGCCGGGAATGGCGAACAGCGCCACTCCGGCAGGCATCGCCATTGTCGCGGTGCCGGCAAT
>NZ_JBIINP010000176.1:0-8366 GCF_044337415.1 Luteitalea sp. | reverse complement strand
ACACGAAGTTCAGCCGCACCGTGCTGCTGCCCTCCGACGAGGTCGAGCTCAGCTGGTCGAGGCCCGCCACCGCGCTGACCGTCTGCTCGATCGGCCGCGTGATCGTCTCCTCGATCTCGCGCGGCCCAACGCCCGGATATCCGACGCGGACCGTGAGGCTGGGGAAGGTCAGGTCGGGCAGCAGGTCGACCGGCAGCTGGACCAGCGAGATCGCGCCGAGGAGCACGATCACGGCGCTGATCATGAACATCGTGACCGGGCGCTCGATGGCTGTACGAGGAATGCTCATTGGTGTCGTCTCTGCTAGAAGCCGCGAAGGGAACGGATTCGACTACTGGCCTGCCGCCGGCGCCTTTGGCGCACCTGCGCCGGGGGCGGCAGGGCCTCCGGCGCGCGGCGCCTGGCCGGGCTGACCTGCGCCGGGTCCGCGCCCGCCGCCACCACCGCCCGGACCGCGACCCGCGCCGGCCAACAGCACCCGCGCGCCGTCACGTAGCCCCGTGGCGCCGGTGGTGACCACCTCGTCGCCTTCCTTCAGACCGTCGGTGACCTCGATCCGGTCCGCCTCTTCGAGCCCGAACTCCACGCCGCGGAACACCGCCTGCCCCTTGACCACCAGGAACACGCCACGGCGGCCCTGCGAGGTGACCAGTGCCGACTTCGGGACGACGAGGGCGTTCTCCTTGTTGGCGCTGATGAGGCGCACCCGGGCGTACATGCCCGGCTTCAGGCGTCCCTTGGCGTTGGGGATCTCCACTTCCATCTCCGCCGTACGCGTCGCCGGGTCGAGGACGGGGGCCACGCGCGCCACGCGGCCGGCGAACGTCTCGCCGGGGTAGGCATCGACGGTCACCGACGCACCCGCGCCGACGCTGACCTTGCGGAGGTCGCGCTCGACCAGGTTCACGACCAGCCGGACGATCGAGATGTCGACCACCGAGAGCAACTGGACGTTCTGTGTCACGAAGGCGCCCGGGTCGACGAGCCGCTTGGCGACGAAGCCGGTGACCGGCGAGTTGACCGTGGTGTTGGCCAGGTTGATACGGAGCTCTTCGCGCCGTGACGAGGCAGCCTGCAACTGCGCCTGCGCGAGGTCGAGCTGGGCCTGCGACGCCTGGTAGCGGGCCTCGGCGTCGTCGAGCGACTGGCGGGGCAGGAGCTGGCGGTCGAACAGGCTCTTGTTGCGGTCCAGGTTGGTCTTGGCGAACGACAGGTCGGCCTCGCGCTGGCGGATCGTCGCGCGCGCCACCTCGTACGAGGCGTCTGACTGGCGGAGCTGCTCGCGGATCTCCTGGTCTTCGACCTTCGCGAGGACCTGGCCCCGGCTGACCGGGTCGCCGATGCGCACGTTGATGCTCTGGAGGCGCCCCTGCGCGCGCGGCACCACGTCGACCGTCGCCGCGCCCACCAGGCTGCCGACCACCTCGACGTAGGCCTCGAGCGAGGCGCGGCCGACCTTGACCAGTTCCACGGTCATCGGCGGCTGCCCGCCCGCCATGGGGCCGCCAGGCCCGCCCGGGCCACCCTTGGCCTGACCCGCGCCGGCCGGCCCTTGCTTGCCGGCGTCGTCCTGTCCACCGCCACAGGCGGCCATGCCGACGCTCGCGACCAGCGCGAGCGCCACCCAGACATTCCCCGTCCGCATCACTGACCTCCGACGCCAGGGATGCCGGTGGTGCCGGTGCCTGTGGTGCCCGTCGTGTTGGTGTTGGTGCCCGTCCCGGTCGTCCCGGTGGTGCCCGTGTTGGTCGTGCCGGTGATCGTCACGCCCGCGCGTCCCGACGTCAGCTGCGCCCGCTCGAAGTCGACGAGCGACTTCTGGTAGTCGAGCGCGGCGCGCAGGAGCGCGTTCTCGGCGGTGAGCAGATCGCGCTGCGCCTGCACCACGAAGTAGTTGGTGGACAGGCCGACGTCGAACTTGCTCTGCTCGGCCTCGAGGCGCTTCTGCGACAGCTCGCGCGAGACGCGCGCGGCCTCGACGCGCTTGAGGTTGGCATCCACCTGCAGGCGGGCGTTGGTGATCTCGGCGGCGATCTGCAGCTCGAGGCTGCGGATCTGCGTGAGGCTCTGCTCGAGCCCGATCTTGGCGCGCTCGTACTGGGCCGCCTGCGGGTTCGGGCCGATCGGGTAACTGAACTGGACCTGCGCCGTCCACGTCGGATACTCGCGCTGCCACATCAGGTCGAGCGCATCGATGTAGCCACCCGGGATGGTCTCGATGATCGGCCCGCCTGTGCCCTGCCTGATGATGCGGGTACCGCCGATGCCCTGGCCGCCGTAGTTGGCCACGAGGTTGGCCGACATCAGCCGCTGGTTCTTGAGCAGTGCCATGTTGGCGTCGGTGATCTCCAGGTTGCGCCGGCGCTCGGCGAGGTCGGTGCGGTTGGCCAGCGCCGTCTTCAGCGCTTCCTCGATCGAGACGGGCTGCTCGGTGAGCGTCGGCCGATCGATGGGGTTGATCCGCAGCGTCCACAGCGGGTCGCTGGTGCCAGACACGATGAGGCGCTTGAGGGTCAGTTCGGCCGTCTCGAGCTGCGCCTCGAGGGCGGCCAGCGTCTGGCGCCGCGAGGCGGCCTCGGCCTGGGCCTGCACGACGTCGATCGGCGCGAGCGTGCCGACCTCGACGCGCACCTGGTTGTCCTCGACCAGGTTCTCGGCCAGCGCGAGCGACCGGCGCGCGACGTCGACGACCTCGCGCGCGAACACGAGGTCCCAATACGCGTTGCGCACCTGCGCCAGCGTGTTGGTGACCGTCGTGCGCACCTGCACGTCGGACAGTTCACGGTTGATCTGGGTGATCTTCAGCTGCGTGCGCGTGGCATCGATGGCGCGGCCGCGGATGAGCGGCTGCACGAACTGGGCGCTGAGCAGCGTGTTGTACTGCGGGTTGAAGGTGACGAACGCGTTGTTGTTGTCGTTGCGCCGGTTGTTGAACGTCACCTGGTACGAGCCGCCCCACCAGGGCAGGGACTGCTGCATGCCGAAGTTCCAGGTGAACTGGTCGTTCTTGACCCGGGCGCCGCCCACCAGCTGGCTCGTCGGCAGCTGGTAGGTGCTGTTGAAGCCCACCAGCGACGTCGCCGTCGGGTTGAAGAGGGCCTGCAGCGCCTTCAGGCTGTAGTCGAAGGCCGTCGGGTTGAGGCGCTCGACGGCGATGTCGAGGTTCTTCTCGAGGGCGATGGCCACCGCTTCCTCGATCGTGAGGGCGCGCTCGGTCGGCGTCGTCGTGCCGACGCCACCCTGCCGGGCGCCGGTGCCGACGATCTGCAGCAGCTCCGCGACGCGGGCGTCCGACACCGGGGCCGAGCGGTCCTGTGCCAGCGCCGGGACCGGCGCGAGGCCGGCGGTCGCGGCGGCCAGCGCCGCGGCCAGGTACATCACTGATCTCACGAACGATCCTCCTGCCGGCCCATCGGGTCGGCGGTGTCCAACGGCCCTGCCCCGCTCACTCGCGCGGACGGGTGGGGGACTGCGGCGCGGCCATCTCCGCCGCCCGCGCCTGTTCCCGCTCGAACGCCTCCAGCCGCACCCGTTGGTCGGGCGACAGCAGCCGGTGCATCCGGTACAGCATCAGCGTGCGCGTCTTGGCCAGCGCGCTCCGCGCCGCTTCCACCCGGTCGATGGTCCGCACGACGACCGCCTCGTCGTCGTTGGACTCGGCGAGCAGCCGCGAGAGCGTCGCCTCCTGCTTCTCGAGTTCGGTCTTCTCGGCGCGCAGTTCGTCGCGAACGGACTGGAAAATCCGCTCGATCTCGGTCGTCTGCGCGTCGCTCAGGCCCACCCGGGCCTTGCAGACCGGGTTTTGCCACCATTTCGAGGGTTTTTGTCCCTCGGAGGTCCCCGCGAGGCTCGACCCCAGGCTTACCGCCAGGGTCACCAGACACGCGGCTCCCATCACCAGCATCTTCATGAGCACACCTTCCCCGTCCTCCGGGTACGGCCGCCGGGCAGCCGTCGTTTACCCGAGGGGCGGCGGGGCGGCGGCAAACGCGGCCAGGCGCTCCACGACCATCCCGATGATGTTGTTCGGCGTCGACGCCCCCGCCGTGAGGCCGACGCGGATCGGACCGCTGGACGGCAACCATCCTTCGGTGGTGATCTCGGCAACAGGGCCAGGGGGATGATCCAGCGGCGGGACCGGGCGGTGCCGCACGGACAACGGGCTCTCGAGTCCGTCGACCTCGGCGATGTGGAAGGTCGGCACCCGTTCGGCGCAGATCCGTGCCAGGTTGCACGTGTTGCTGCTGTTGTACCCGCCCACGACCACCATCAGGTCGAGCGGTTCGGTGTCCAGCAGCGTGAGGACCGCGTCCTGCCGCTCCTGCGTCGCCGAGCAGATCGTGTCGAACGAGCGGTAGCGTTCGGCGAGGGCCTCGACGCCGTAGCGATCGGCCATCGCCTGGCGCAGCATCTCGGCGATCTCCAGCGACTCCGACATCAGCATCGTCGTCTGGTTGGCCAGGCCGATCTGCAGGAGGTCGCGGTCCGGGTCGAACCCGGCCGACGCCGCCTTGCCGAAGCGCGCGAGGAAGTCCTCACGGTTGCCGCCGCGCCTGATGTAGGTGCACACCTCATCGGCTTCGCGCTTGTCGAGCACCACGAGGTACTTGCCCCCCGGGAACTTGAGCGCCTGGCTGGCCGTGGCCTGCGTCTCCTCGTGCTTCACCTTGCCGTGGATCACGGCCGTGAAGCCCTCGCGGGCGTACCGGGTGACGTTCTTCCACACGTTGAGCACCGACCCGCAGGTGGTGTCGACCATGGTGCAGCCCAATTCCTGCAGCCGCGCCAACTCGTGGACGGTGACGCCGAACGCCGGGATGATCACCACGTCGCCAGGGCCGAGCTCGGGCGACGGCTCCCCCGGGTCGCTGAGGAACCGGATGCCGGCGGTGCGCAGCTTCTCGTTGACGTGCGGGTTGTGGATGATCTCGCCCGTCAGGAAGACCCGCTGGTCGAGGAACCGCTTGCGGGCCTGGTAGGCGTAGTCCACCGCGCGGTCCACGCCATAGCAGAACCCGAACTCGCGGGCGAGGTGGATCGTGAGTCGGCCCTGCTCGAAGCGGAAGTCGCTGGCGCGGATCCGTTCGACGACGTCGCTGTGGTAGTCGCGGGCGAGCTCACCCTTGACGGCGTCCTTGAGGTCGAGGCCCTTCCGGAAGATGAGTGGTTGCACCAACGCCCAAGTATATAGGGCGAGCCTGGCAAAACGGGCATGCCGCCCGCGGCAGGGCGTGCCGGCCTAGCGTTTCGTGCGGGCGCGGGCGTCGGCGATCCGGGGGGTGAGTTCGTCGAGCGCGCGGAATTCCTTGGTGCGGCTGCGGGTGAGCGCGGCGTCGATCTCGACGAGCATCTGCTCGTCGGTCTCCTGTTGCACGCCCGCCGGCACGCCCCGCATCGCAGGGGCCGTGGCTCGCCATGTGGGCGCGGCGGTGAAGGACGCGGGCCCGATGAGGCGGCCCGCCCCGATGCCGATCACCAGCCCGCACGCGGCGGCCAGGGCCACCCAGCGGCGGTAGGCCGGGGGCGGCGTGGCCCGGTGGACCGTGGCCGGGAAGGCCAGGACCTTGCCCGACTGGCCCTCGAGCCGACGCAGGATCACATCGTGCTGGCGGTCCAGGCGGGCGGCCGAGATGCGGTCGTCGAGGTAGGCCCCGACGTCGTGGCCGAGGTCGGCACACTCCTCGCGCACGACCGACAGTCGCTGCGTGCACTCGTCGCAGCGCTTGACATGGCGAAGGTACCGGGCGGCCAGCGCATGCTCACCCGTCGCCAACAGGGCGTGCAGCTCCAGGAGCGACTCGTCGCTCAGGTGGGGAGTATCCCAGCGGCCGAACCAGCGCGTAGGGCGCATCAGCATCAGGCGTTGTCCCGGTCGGGCGAGTCGCCGAACGCGGGATCCTCCGACAGCAGCGAGCGGAGCCGACGCAGGGCCCTGAACAGGTGCACCCGGATCGTCGTTTCCCGCAGGCCCGTCACTTCGCTCACTTCGCGGGTGCTCGCGCCCTCGATCTGGCTGAGCAGCACCACGGTCTTCTGTCGCTCCGGCAACCGGGCGATGGCCTCCATCAGGCGCGCCCCGCGCTCGCGACGCAGGGCCAGCGCCTCCGGCGTGCTGTCGCGGGGCACCGCCACGCGGTCGAGCGGGTTGGACTCGCCCAGATCCTCGGCGGCCACCATCCAGCGGGCCCGTCGGCCGCGCGCCTTGACCCGGTCGAGACAGCTGTTGACCAGGATCCGCGTGAACCACACCTCGAACGACCGGCCGTACTCGAAGTCGCGCAGGTGCGTGTAGGCCTTCACGAACGCATCCTGCACGGCCTCGTCGGCATCGGCCGACTCCCGGAGGTAGTACAGGGCGATCCGCGTCGCCTTGCGCTGATGCTTCCGCACCAGATCCCCGTACAACTCTCGCGCCGCCGCGCCGTCGCCCGCCGCCAGGTGCGCCTTCACGGCCGCAGCCAGTTCGATGTCGCCGGGCGCGCCGACGGCGATGGATCCGGGCGGGCGCAGCGTCACCATCAGTGGGTACGCCCCCGACCGGTTCCCGCGTTTACCTGTGATCGCATCGGCCCTGCCACGCTACTACGGGGAGTCGACGTTTACAATTGCCCCGTGCCCCTGACGCGCCGGGACTTCATGACGCTGGCCTCGGCCGCCGCCGGGGTCGCGGCATGGGGCGACATGCCCCTGCAGGCGCAGCCGCGCCCGTCGGAGTTCGTGTTCGCGCGCCTGCGGTACGCATCGGGGGACTGGGACTACAACCCCAAGGTCGCGGCCAACGTCCTCAACAGCGTCCTCGAGTACACCAGCATCCCCGTGTACCGGGACGAGGTCGTCATCCCGGCCGACGCGGCCGACTTGCCGGCCTTCCCCTTCCTGTTCATGACCGGGCACCTGCTCGTGCGGTTCAGCGCGCGCGAGCGCGAGGGGCTGCGACGCTTCGTGGAGCAGGGCGGCCTCCTGTTCTCCGACGACTGCAACCACGATGTCGACGGCCTCTACGCCCGCAGCTTCGAGCAGGAAATGCGTGCCACCTTCGGCGCGGCCGGCGCGATGCCGAAGCTGCGGGCGTCGCATCCCCTCTACCGGTGCTTCTTCCGGTTCGACACGCCCCCCACCACCGCCCACGAACTGAACGGGTGGGGCGACGACCTGGTCCACGATTACCTGCGGGGCATCGAGCATCAGGGCCGCCTCGGCGTGCTCTACAGCAACAAGGACTACGGCTGCGAATGGGACTACGACTGGAAGAACAAGCGCTTCCGCCGCGAGGACAACACGAAGCTCGCCGTCAACATCGCGGTCTACGCGATGACCTCATGACCCGCCTTCGCCTGGCGGCTTCGGCGGGGCAAGCCCGAGTTCGCCTGCCGGCTGCGGCCGGGCAAGCCCGCGTTCGCCTGGCGGCTTCGGCCGGGCAGGTCCGCCGTGGCCTGGCGGCTTCGGCAGGACACGCCCACTCGGACAGCGGGGAGGTCGCGTGGGCCCGGGCCTGACCCTGTTCATCGACGCCGACGACACCCTCTGGGAGAACAACATCTACTTCGACTCCGTGATTGGCCGGACGGCCACGCGGCTGGCCGAGTACGGCGTCACCACCGATCGCACGCGCGAGGCGCTGATGGCGATCGAGCGCAAGCGCACCCGCGCCCACGGCTACGGCTCGCTCAACTTCGGCGCCTCGCTCGAGGTGCTGTGCGAGCACGTGGGCCTCGTGCACGCCCTCGACGAACTGCGGCCGTTCCTGCGCGCCGAGATCGCGTCGTTGCGGCGCAAGCGCCTCGAACTGCTGCCCGAGGTGCCCGACACGCTGGCCTACCTCCGCCGGCGCCACCGGGTGGTGCTGTTCACCAAGGGCAATCACGACGAGCAGTGGGACAAGGTGGTGCGGTCCGGGCTGCGCGACCACTTCCACCAGGTGGACGTCGTGCGCGAGAAGGACACCGCCGCGTACGTCGATGCAGCCCGCCGCCTCGGCGTCCGCGCCGACGGCGCGTGGATGATCGGCAACAGCCCCAAGTCCGACATCCTGCCCGCGCGCGAGGCAGGCTTCGGCGCGGTGTTCGTGCCCCATCCCGGCACCTGGGCGCTCGAACTCGCAGAACTCCCGCCCGACAACCACGACGCCGGCATCCTCCGCATCGACACCTTCGCGCAACTGCAGGATCTCTTCTAGGCCACAGGCGATGGGCCACAGGCGACCTGTGGTCGGTAGCCCATGGCCAATGCGTGCCAACACCCTACGTGCCGCCCATCTGCACGAGGTCGACGCCGGCGTAGTACGCGGCCAGGGTCTGCGCCACCGAGTGGCCGGCCCGAATCCGTCCGATCAGGCCGATCTGGCACAGGCCGACGCCGTGGCCCGA
>NZ_JBIINP010000215.1:0-6380 GCF_044337415.1 Luteitalea sp. | reverse complement strand
CAACCGTGGCTACTACAACTCGGGTCGTGGCGGCGGCTATGCCGTGCCCCGGTATGCGCCGCGCACCTACGCCTACGGCAGCTACCGCGGCTACGCCTACACCACGCCGCGCTACTACGCGCCGCGCGGCTATGTGTCGCCGTACTGGCGCGGGTCGTGGGGCGGCGGATGGGGTGGCGGGTGGGGCGGCGGCGGGTGGGGCGGCGTTGCCGTGGTGCCGCCGCGATTCATCTACCCGAACGTGATCGGCTATGGCGTGTGGCAGCCGTACCTGTATCGCCCGAGCCTCGGCATCGGCGTGCACTACGGCCTCGACGGCCTGTACCCCTTCGGCACGATTCCTCCGGCGTTCTACAACCCGACGCCAGGCATCGCCTACGGTGGCCTCCGGATCATCGACGCGCCGCGTGATGCCCAGGTGTTTGCCGACGGGTACTACGTGGGCATCGTCGACGACTTCGACGGCGTGTTCCAGCACCTGAACCTCGAGCCGGGGCCGCACCGCGTCGAGATCCACCACCCCGGCTTCGCGCCCGTGGCGTTCGACATCGACATCCAGCCGGGTCGCACCGTCACGCTGCGCGCCGACGTCTACTGAGCCGCTTCGACGTCATCGGACCTCCCCTGCGGGCGCGACGCCAGTCGCGCCCGTTCTCGTTTCTGCGCACCAGGCTCACTCACGTGGGCCCCGTCCGTACTCCGTACCCGGTACCCCGTACCCGGTACCCGGATTCCCGCCTGTCCGCGACCCGTGAGTTGGCCGTGGCGCGCGAAGGGTAGAGAATACGGGCGTCATGACGTACGACATCGGAGTGGTGGGCCTGGGCGTGATGGGCGGCAACCTCGCCCGCAACATGGAGAGTCGCGGGTTCTCGGTGGTCGGCTACGACCTCGACCCGGCGAAGACGACGGCCTTTGCTGCCGGCGCGGGCCGCGCGGTGGTGGGCGCGACGTCGGCCGAGCACCTGGCGGCGCTGCTGTCGCGGCCGCGCAAGGTGCTGCTCATGGTGCCCGCCGGCAAGCCGGTGGACGACGTCATCGCGCACGTGCTGCCGCACCTGCAGCCGGGCGACATCCTGATCGACGCCGGCAACTCCTTCTTCAAGGACACCGACCGCCGCGAGGCCGCCCTGGCTGCCGAGGGTGTGCAGTACCTGGGCACCGGCGTGTCGGGCGGCGAGGAAGGCGCGCTGCGTGGCCCCGCGATCATGCCGGGCGGCTCGAAGGCGGCGTGGGAAGCCGTCGCGCCCATCTTCAACGCCATCTCGGCGCGGGCCGAGGACGGCCAGCCGTGCGTCGGCCATGTCGGTGCGCGCGGCGCCGGGCACTACGTGAAGATGGTGCACAACGGCATCGAGTACGGCGACATGCAGCTCATCGCCGAGGTGTACGACGTTTTCGGCCGCGGTCTCGGCATGCGCGCCGCCGAGATCTCGGACATCTTCGCGGAGTGGAATCGCGGCGAGCTGAAGTCGTACCTGGTCGAGATCACCGCCGACGTGCTGGCGCAGGGCGATCCCGACACGGGGATGCCGCTGGTGGACGTCATCCTCGACGAGGCCCAGCAGAAGGGCACCGGCAAGTGGATGAGCCAGAACTCGTTCGACGTCGGCGCGCCGATCCCCACGGTGAACGCGGCCGTCGAGTCGCGGCTCATCTCGGCGCAGAAGACCGAACGTCTCGCCGCGGCGCGTGTGCTCACCGGCCCGACGCCGGCGTTCACGGGTGATCGCGCGCGTCTCATCGATGCGGCGCGCCAGGCGCTCTACGCGAGCAAGGTGTGCTCGTACGCGCAGGGCATGGCGCTGCTGCGCATGGCCTCGGCCGAGTACGGCTACGACGTCGATCCGGGCGAAGTGGCGCGCATCTGGCGTGCCGGCTGCATCATCCGCGCGACGCTGCTCGAGGACATCCGCGCCGCCTTCGCGCGCGATCCGCACCTGGTGAACCTGCTCATGGATCCGTCGTTCAGCGCCGCCGTCGGCGCGCGGCAGCAGGCCTGGCGCGAGTTCGTGCAGGTGGCCGTCGGCCTCGGCATCCCGGTGCTCGCCACCGGCGCCTCGCTCGCGTACTACGACGCCTATCGCAGCGCGCGCCTGCCCGCGAACCTCACGCAGGGCCAGCGCGACTACTTCGGCGCCCACACCTACCGCCGCACCGACCGCGACGGCAGCTTCCACACGGAGTGGACCAGCAGACTCTCGTAATTGTTCATGCCTCATGCCTCATGCCGAAGGCGCAAGGACCCGGGCAGAAGGTTGAAGGCGCAAGGTCAGAGGTAGCAGTCGTCCAGCTCCCAGCTCCCAGCCCCTAGCCCCAGCTCGAGCCCCTAGCCCTGATTCGCAGACCACGATGCCGAACACGCTGACCATCCCGCAACAAGGCGACCTCGACCTCCTCTCGCTCGGCGCGATCATCCATCGCCTCGATCCGGGCCGCGTGCCGTTCCGCAAGGCGCACAGCCTCGACGTGCACGTCAGCGGCGGCGAGTTCAATGTCGCGGCCAACCTCGCCGACTGCTTCGGCTTGCGCACCGGCATTGCCACCGCGATGGTCAACTACCCGGTGGGCGACCTCATCGCCGAGCGCGTGCGGGCGATGGGCGTGACGCCGTTCTACAAGCGCTTCGAGCACGACGGCGCGCGCGGCCCGAACATGGCCACCGTCTACAGCGACCAGGGCATGGGCGTGCGTCCGCCGGTGGTGTTCTACAACCGCGCCAACGAGGCGGCGGCGCTCCTGAAGCCGGGCGACTTCGACTGGGCGGCCATCTTCGGCAAGGGGATCCGCTGGTTCCACAGCGGCGGCCTGTTCGCGTCGCTGTCCGAGTCGACCGCCGAGGTCATCATCGAGGCGCTGCAGGCGGCCAAGAAGGCCGGCGCCGTCACCTCGTTCGACCTGAACTACCGCGAGAAGCTCTGGAAGGCGCAGGGCGATGTGACCCGCGCCCCCAAGGTCTTCTCCCGCATCGTCGAGCACGTGGACGTGCTGGTGGGCAACGAGGAGGACCTGCAGAAGGCCCTCGGCGTGAAGGGTCCCGAGGCCGGCAAGGACTCGGCGCTCGACACGGCGGCCTTCTTCGAGACCATCCAGCAGGTCGTCGACAAGTACCCGCACATCAAGGTCGTCGCCACGACCCTGCGCGAGGTGCACACGACCAGCCGCCACAGCTGGTCGGCGGTGGCGTGGTTCGGCGGCGAGAAGGTGAGCGCCCCGGTGATGCAGCTCGACGTGCTCGACCGCGTCGGCGGCGGCGACGGTTTCGCGTCAGGCCTGATTTACGGATTGCTGACGGGCGAGACGCCCGAGCAGGCGGTGCGCCTCGGCTGGGCGCACGGCGCGCTCATCACCACGTTCCCGGGCGACACGACGATGGCCACCGTGGCCGACGTGCGCGCCCTTGCCAAGGGCGGGTCGGCGCGGATTCAGCGGTAAAGCAGGCTCAAGGCTTCAGGCTCAAGGCTCAGAGAGCACCCTGTCACCGGACGCATCACCGATCCGGAGAGTCAGAATGCTTTCTGAGCCCTGAGCCCTGAGCCCTGAGCCCCTACCAGTGCGTCAGCGACCCGTCCGGGCGCTTGAACACGTTGCGGCGCCCGGGCTCGGTCACCTCGCCGATCACGGTGAGCGGCTTCGGGTCGAGCGTGATCCCGAGCCCGGGCCTGTCGTTCGGGTAGAACTTGCCCATGCGGAAGTCGGCCCACTCGGGCAGGTAGTCGAAGGTCTTCCCGCCGAACGCGTACTCGAGCAGCACCGGCCCCGAGAACGTCGACAGGCAGTGCACGAGCGCGGCCGTCGCGATCGGCCCGGTGAAGTGCGGGATGATCCCCACCGCGTGCGTCTCGCACATCGCCGCGACCTTCATCATCTCGGTGATGCCACCGACGTTGGGTAACGTGGCCCGGATGTAGTCCACATCGTGGGCCTCCACCAGGCGGTTGAAGTCCCACCGCAGGCCCCACTCCTCGCCGTGGGTGAGCGGCACGCTGGTCATCTGCCGCAACTTCGGCAGGTCCATCAGTGCGTGTTCGTCGCGCACCGGGTCCTCGACGAAGAGCGGATCGAAGGGCTCCATCACCTTGCAGGCGCGCAGCGCGTCGTTCATGTCGAAGCGCTGGTGCAGGTCGATGCACCAGTTGCCGTCGGGGCCGACGCCGTCGCGCGCATCGCGGGCGTCCTGCTCGATGCGGCGGATCACCGAGCGCGTGTCGAACGTCGCGCCCACCGGCACGTCACCCGCGCCCATCCGGTACGCCCGGAACCCGGCCTCCATCGTCGCGCGGGCCCGTTCCTTGACGCCGAGCGGCGCGTTGGCCGGTAGACCAGCAGGGCGCACGCTGCTGGTCGCGTAGCACTCGCAGTAGTCGCGCGCCACGCCCCCGAGCAGTTCGTGCACCGGCACGCCCAGGGCCTTGCCCTTGATGTCCCACAGCGCCAGGTCCAGCGCGCCGAGCGCGTGCGTCTTCTCGCGGCCCGGCGGGTAGAACCACGCGATGTAGGCCTCCTGCCAGATGCGCTCGGTCTGGAACGGGTTCTTGCCGATCAGCGTGCCCGCGACCTGCTCGAGCGTGTCCTTCGCACCGCCTTCACCGATGCCCGTGATGCCGATGTCGGTCTCGACGGTCACGATCATGTTGCTCTGGTTGAACAGCGGGTTCAGGTCGGGCGGACGATGGATCCGGACGCGGGTGATCTTCGCCTTGGGGAGCGCCGCGGCGGCCCGGCGTGGCGCGAGCGCCAGCGCGGGGGCGGCCGCGAGGGAGGTGAGGAACGCGCGTCGGTCCATGGGGGCGCAGTATCGACGAAACGGACCGGCACGGGTAGGGGGGGCTGCGGAGATAATCGGATCGTGACTGCTGACGAGGCCTTCCGCGATTTCCTCGAGGCGTGGCCCGCGTACCGCGAGACGACCGCGCTCGACGACCTGCGGGCCCGCGAGTACGCGCGGCTCGACGCCACGGGGCACGTGTACCTCGACTACACGGGGGGCGGGCTGCACGCCGACTCGCAGGTGCGCGCCCACGCGGCGCTGCTCGCCAGCGACGTGTTCGGCAACCCGCACTCGGCCAATCCCGCGTCGCAGGCGTCGACGCGCCTGGTGGAGCGGGCCCGCCGGGTGGTCCTCGACTGGTTCGACGCCGACCCGTCGACCCACACCGTCATCTTCACGGCCAACGCCTCGTCGGCCATCAAGCTGGTGGGCGAGGCCTACCCCTTCGGCCCCGACGCCGCGCTGCTGCTGACCGCCGACAACCACAACTCGGTCAACGGGCTGCGCGAGTACGCCTGCTGCCGTGGCGCGGCCGTGGACTACGCCCCGCTGTCGATGCCCGACCTGCGCATCGATCGCGACGCGCTACTGGCCCGGCTCGATGCCACGCCGGCCGGTCCGCGCCTGTTCGCCTACCCGGCCCAGTCCAATTTCAGCGGCGTGGAGCATCCGCTCGCGTACGTGGAGGAGGCGCGGTCGCGCGGGTGGCACGTGCTGCTCGACTCGGCCGCCTACGCGCCGACCAATCGCCTGAGCCTCCGGCAGGTGCCGGCCGACTTCGTGTCGATCTCGTTCTACAAGATGTTCGGCTACCCGACGGGCGTGGGCTGCCTGCTGGCGCGCCTCGATGCGCTGGCCGCGCTCCGACGGCCGTGGTTCGCCGGCGGCACCGTCAACTTCGCCACCGTGCACGCGCGTCGCCACCTGCTCGCGCCGCGCGAGGCGGGCTTCGAGGACGGCACGGTCGACTACCTCGGCATCCCCGCCGTGCAGATCGGGCTCGAGCACCTCGGCGCCGTCGGGCTCCCCCTGATCAAGCAGCGTGTGCGGTGCCTGGCCGGGTACCTGCTGCGCGAACTCGTCGCGCTGCGCCACGAGAATGGCGCGCCGGTGTGTCGCATCTACGGGCCGGTGACCACCGAGGCGCGCGGCGGGACGATCACCTTCAACCTGTACGACCCCGAGGGGCACCTGTTCGACTACCGCCGCGTCGAGGAACTGGCCAACGAGGCCGGCATCTCGCTGCGCACCGGCTGCTTCTGCAACCCGGGCGCGGGCGAGACGGCCGAGGGGATCACCGACGAGGACGTGCAGGCCGCGCTCGAGAGCGGCGCCGAGATGACGCTGCCGCGCTTCATGCAGTTCATCCAGCATCGCGGCGGCCGCAGCGCCGGCGCGCTGCGCGTGTCGCTCGGCATCGCGAGCAATTTCGCCGATGTGTTCCGGCTGATGACCTTCGTGCGGGGCCTGCGCGATCAGCCGCGCCTGGCCCTCGGCGGCGTCACCTTCGACATCCAGTCCTGTCGCGTCATCCGCGACGGCGCATAGGGAGAACCGGCTGCGGGCGGCAGGCTACAGGCGACCTTCAGGCATCAGGTAGCCTGCAGGC
>NZ_JBIINP010000067.1:0-20597 GCF_044337415.1 Luteitalea sp. | reverse complement strand
CCGGCGATGCCGCTTCGGGCAGCATCGCGGCGAGAGGCCGAAGGCCCTCGCCCGGCAATTTCGAATGTCCAACTTCGAATTGCAGGGGACACCAGTTCGGCCACCAGAGGCGACACCCTGTGGCAGGACAGTGAATCGCCATCGGGGTTGATGGCACGCGTGTGACACGCGGCCGTCCCCGGCCCGGCATGCGGATTGATCTCCTCCCGGCCAGGAGGATTCACCGTATGCGTCTCGCTCTCGCCCTCGCCAGCGTCCTGATGCTGGTCGCCGCCTCACCCGCCGCCGCTCACGTCGGTCGCGGCCCTCATCGCCACGTCGTCGTCCCCGTGCGGCCCGTCGTTGTCCCTGTCGCGGTCGTCCGTCCGGCGCTGCGTCCCGTTGTCGTCGCGCGGCCGCCGGTGGCCGTGCCCGTCCGGCGGGTGGTGCCGGTGCGTGGGCCGTCGCTGTCGGTGCGCATCCGTTTCTGACCGTGGCAATTCGAAATTCGACATTCGAAATTCAGGGGCGGCCGGCCTTCGGCCGTGCCGCCTCGGATCCCCCGAGGCGAGGGACCGCAAGGCCCTCGCCCGTCACTTTCGAATTTCAAATGTCGAATTGCCACCGCAGGTATCCTGTCGGCGATGTTCCTCTCCGGCGTCATCGAGGGCTTCTACGGCCCGCCGTGGACCGCAGACGAGCGCGCTACGTTGTTCGCGCGGATGGCGGCCTGGGGTCTCGACACCTACCTGTACTGCCCGAAGGACGACCTGCACCACAGGGCCGTGTGGCGCGAGCCCTACGGCGAGGCCGACGCGCAGGCGATGCGTGCGCTCGTGGACGCCTGCCATGCCCACGGCCTGCGGTTCCTGTACGGAATTGGCCCTGGCCTCGACATCCGGTACGGGGATGCGCAGGACCGCGCGACACTGCGCGCGCGCTGTGCGCAGATGGTGTCGCTCGGGTGCGACGGCCTGGCCCTGCTCTTCGACGACATTCCCGACGTGGTCGACCCCGCCGACCTCGCGCGCTGGGGCAGCCTCGCGGCGGCGCAGGCCGACCTGGCCAACGAGGTCGTCGCGAGCTTGCGCACGCAGGCGCCCGACCTGCTGGCCGCCTTCTGTCCCACGCCCTACTGCGAGCGCATGGTCACAGCCGGGCACGGCGGCGTCGGCTACCTCGAGTCGCTGGGCGCGACGCTCGATCCGGCCATCGAGGTCTTCTGGACCGGGCCCGAGATCGTCTCGCGCGACATCACCGTGGCGCACGTCCGCGAGGTGGCGAACAGGCTTCGGCGCAAGCCGGTCCTCTGGGACAACCTCCACGCCAACGACTACGACGGGCGCCGCATCCTGATGGGGCCCTACGCGGGGCGCCCCCTCGAACTGCGCGATGAAGTGCGCGGCATCCTCACCAACCCCAACACCGAGTTCCCGCTGAACCACGTGGCGGTCCGCACGCTCGCCCGCTTCGTGCACGAGGCCGGCGCGACCTGGGACACCCGCCAGGTGTACCTCGACGCGCTTCGCGAGTGGCTGCCGGCATTCGACACCGTGGCCGGCCCCATCGCCCTCGACGACCTCGCGTGGCTCGGCGACTGCTACTACCTGCCGTACGAGGAGGGCCCGGCCGCCGAGGCGCTCCTGGCGCATGCCCGCGTGGCGCTCACCGATCGATCCGCCACCTGGCGCGATGCCACGCAGGCCTTCCTCGCCGAGGCCACCGCACGCCGCGATTTCTGCACCCGGCTCGCGACGTTGCGGGACCGGTCGCTGTTCAATGCGCTGTCGCGGCGGGTCTGGGATCTGCGCGAGGAACTCGACCTGCTGGTCCGGGCGGCCCAGGCGCGCCTCGCATCGGCCGATGGGGTGGTCTGCGTACGCTCCGACTTCCACCAACCGCGGACGTTCCGCGGCGGCACGGTGGCCCGCCTGCAGCGCCTGCTCCAGGCGCATCCCGACGGCACGTTCACGCCGGCGCACGAGGGCGGGGCATGAGCGCCACCATCCGCCTCGCACGGCAAGACGACCGCGCTGCGGCCTATCACGTGTGCCTCAAGACGGGCGATGCGGGCGGCGACGGCGAGCCGGTCTACCGCGACGACCCCGACGCGCTCGGGCGGCTCTTCGTGGGGCCGTACCTCGCGTTCGAGCCCGCGTACGCGCTGATCCTCGAGGACGCCGACGGCGTGTGCGGCTACGCGCTCGGCGCCCTCGACTCGCGTGCCTTCTATGCCCGCTACGACGCCGAGTGGCGACCCGACCTGTGCGCGCGCTACCCGAAGCCCGAGGGAGATCCCTCCACGTGGACGCGCGTTCAGGAGGTGTACGGCTGGTACCACGCCGCCGACTACTTCTGCCCGGAGCCGTACGACCAGTACCCGTCGCACCTGCACATCGACCTGCTGCCACGCGCGCAGGGGCAGGGCCACGGCCGACGGCTCATGGAAACGCTGATGGATCGACTCCGCGCGGACGGGTCGCCGGGCGTACACCTCGGCATGTGGGCACGCAACCACAAGGCCCACGCCTTCTACACGCGCCTCGGCTTCACCGAGCTGGCGCGCCTCGGCTCGCCTGACGACGGCAGCCTCTACATGGGCAAGCGATGGCAGGACACGCGACGATGACGGCATCCCTGGCGCTGCTGGGTGGCACCCCCGTGCGGACACGGCCCTTTCCGTCGTGGCCGATCTTCGACGAGACCGACGAGGCGCGCGTGCTGGCGGCGCTGCGCAGCGGCAAGTGGGGACGCCTCGCGGGCGATCAGGTGGCCGAGTTCGAGCGGCGCTTCGCCGCGATGCACGGCTGCGCGCACGCGGTCGCGGTGGTCAACGGCACCGTCTCGCTGCGCATCGCCTTGATGGCGGCGGGCCTGCAGGCCGGTGACGAGGTCATCGTCCCGACCTACACGTTCCTGTCCACGGCGACCGCGGTGGTCGAGGCCAACGCGGTACCCGTGTTCGTCGACGTCGACCTCGACACGTTCAACATCGACCCCGCGCAGGTCGAGGCCGCGATCACGCCCCGGACCCGCGCCATCATCCCGGTCCACTTCGCGGGCCAGCCCGCCGACATGGAGGCCATTCTGGCCATCGCGGCGCGGCACGACCTGTTCGTGCTCGAGGACGCCGCGCACGCGCACGGCGCCATGTGGCGCGACCGCCCGTGCGGCGCGATCGGCCATGTCGCCTCCTTCTCGTTCCAGTCGAGCAAGAACCTGACGTCAGGCGAGGGCGGCATCATCACCACCAACGACGCGGCGCTCGCCGAGTCGTGCCGCTCGATCCACAACTGCGGCCGCGTGCCCGGCGGCATCTGGTACGAGCACCACGTGATCTCGGGCAACTACCGCCTCGGCGAGTTGCAGGGGGCGCTGCTCAACAGCCAGCTCGATCGGCTCGACGCGCAGACCGCGACTCGCGACGCCAACGGCCGTTACCTCGCGTCGCGCCTCGGCGCGCTGCCCGGCCTGTATCCGCAGACACGGCCAGCCGACTGCACGCGCCACAGCCAGCATCTCTTCATGGCCCGCCTCGACGCCGCGCTGTTCGGCGCACCCAGGGCCGTGGTGCTCGAGGCCCTGCAGGCGGAAGGGATTCCTGCCGTCGGCGGCTACGGGTACCCGCTGCCCGATCAACCGCTGTTCCGCAACAAGGCCTTCGGGCCGTACCTCCCCGACCGCGTGCACCTCGACTACACGCGCGTGTCGTGCCCGAACAGCCGCCTCATCTGCGCCGAGCAGAGCCTCTGGCTCGATCAGTCGATGCTGCTCGGCAGCCGCGCCGACATGGACGACATCGCCGACGCGTTCGAGAAGGTGCATGCGCATCGCGACACGCTCGCCGCGCGCGCCGCGCAGGGACGCTGACGCGTGACGCGCCTCACGGCCTTCGTCAACGACCGCATCGCGCCCGCGCTCACGGCGCTCAGCGACAACACCTACATGTCGGCCATCCGCGCCGGCATGGTGTCGGTGGTGCCGCTGACGATCATCGGCGGCCTGTTCATGGTCGTCTCGTACCTGCCGGTGCCGGGCTGGGAGGCCATCGTCGCGCCCTGGCTGCCGCTGCTGCAGATCCCGGTGACGGCCACCTTCGGCGTCCTCGGACTCGTGGTGTGCCTCGCCATCGCGCACGACCTCGGCACCCGGCTCGGCCAGGAGCCCATCGTCAGCGCCGCGATGGCCGTGGTGGTCTTCCTGCTGATCCAGATCGAGCCGACCGACCTCACGTTCCGCACGCCCGCCCTCGGATCGCAGGGCCTGTTCACGGCCATCATCGTTGCGCTCGTGGTGGTGCGGACGCAGAAGCTCTTCACCGATCGCGGCATCGTGATCACCATGCCCGACACGGTGCCGTCGGTGGTCTACCAGTCGTTCCTGTCGCTGATCCCGCTGGCCGTGCTCGTGATCGGCTTCTGGCTGATCCGCTTCGTGGCGGGCGTGGACATCAACCTGGTGGTGCAGCGGGCGTTCTCGCCGCTGGTGTTCGCCCTGAACACCCTGCCGGGCATCCTCGTCTACGCGTGCCTCGTGAGCCTGCTGTGGTCGGTGGGCATCCACGGCGACAACGCGCTCGACGCGATCGTGGCGCCGATTTTCCTGCAGTACCTGGCGGAGAACGTCGCGGCCGTGCAGACCGGCCAGCCGCTGCCGTACGTGACGGCCAACGGTTTCTTCACCACGTTCGTCAACGTCGGCGGCACCGGGGCCACGCTGGCGCTCGCCATCATCCTGGCGTTCTCGCGCGACGAGGCGTACCGCCGGGTGGGGCGCGTGTCGCTGCCGACGCAGATCTTCCAGATCAACGAGCCGATCTTCTTCGGCCTGCCGATCGTGCTCAACCCGGTCTTCATGGTGCCCTACGTGATCAGCGCGCTCGTCCTCACGGCCGGCAGCTACCTGCTGATGGCGTGGGGGCTGGTGCAGCGCCCCTTCATCAACGTGCCGTGGACGACGCCGCCGGTGATCGGGCACTACTTGGTCACGGGTGGCGACTGGCGCGCGGCCGTGTGGGGCGTGGTGTCGCTCGTCATCGCGGTGGGCATCTACTACCCGTTCGCGAAGGCGGCGGAACGCAGCCGACGGTAGGGGCCACAGGCCACGCGCTGCAGGCTGCCTGAGGGCACGGGTCGCCTGTGGCCTGCCGCCTGTAGCCGTTCTCGGCCCTGCGCGCGTGGCTTCGACGTAGAATCGGGGCAGACATGCCCACCCTCCGTCCCGCCGGACGGGCGTTGCTCGGCGCCCTTCTGCTCGGTGTCGCCGCCGCGTGCAGCACGCCTGGTCCCCGCGTGCCGGACCTGCCCGAGCGCGTCGACTTCGCCCTGGACGTCAGGCCGATCCTGTCGGACCGGTGCTTCAAGTGCCACGGGCCCGATGGCGCCGCGCGCAAGAGCGACCTTCGCCTCGACCAGAAGGAGGTCGTGTTCGCGCGCCTGTCGTCGGGAGCGACGGCCGTGGTGCCGGGCCGCCCCCGCAAGAGCGAGCTCGTCCGTCGCATCCTGAGCGACGACCCCGGGCTCGTGATGCCGACGCCCGACTCGCATCTCGAGCTCAGCGACTACGAGAAGGCGGTGCTGATCCGCTGGATCGACCAGGGCGCGGAGTGGAAGCCACACTGGGCGTTCACGGCGCCCACCAGACCCGAGGTGCCGGCGCCGGTCAGTCCGGACTGGGTGGTGCGCAACCCCGTCGATCGCTTCGTGCAGGCGACGCTGAAGACACGCGGATTCGCGCCGCAGCCGGAGGCCTCACGGGAGGTGCTGATCCGGCGTGTCACCTTCACGCTCACCGGGCTGCCGCCGACGCCGGCCGAGGTGGACGCCTTCGTCCGCGACGGATCACCGGATGCCTACGAACGCCTCGTCGATCGCCTGCTGGCCTCGCCCGCGTACGGCGAACGCATGGCCGCGGAGTGGCTCGACATCGCGCGCTTTGCCGACACCCACGGCTACCAGGACGATGTGCCGCGCGACATGTCGCCGTGGCGCGACTGGGTCATCGGCGCCTTCAACCGCAACATGCCGGTCGACCAGTTCGTCACCTGGCAGCTCGCGGGCGACCTCCTGCCCAACGCCACGCGCGAGCAGCGCCTCGCCACGGCGTTCAACCGGCACCACATGCAGTCGCAGGAGGGCGGCATCGTGCCTGAGGAGTACCGCGTGGAGTACGTGGCCGACCGCGTGCAGACGCTCGGTCGCGCGTTCCTCGGCGTGACCCTCGAGTGCGCCCGCTGCCACGACCACAAGTACGACCCGGTGCAGCAGAAGGACTACTTCCAGCTCTACGCCTTCTTCAACAGCATCAACGAGGCCGGCCAGGCGCCGTACTCGGGCATGGCCAGCCCCACCGTCATCCTGCCGTCGACCGACGCCGAGGCCTCGCTCGCGGCGCTGCGTGCCGAGCGCGCGCCGCTCGAGCAGGCGCTGGCTGCCGACTCGCCCGCCTACGACGCCGGGTTCGAGGCCTGGTTGCGTGCCCCGCGACGCACCGGCGCGTTCCCGTCCGCCGACGCCCTCGAGGTCCACCTGCCGCTCGAGGACATGCGACCGGGACAGATCCGGGTCGTCGACAAGAAGACCGGGCCGAAGATGGTGCCGGCGCAGGTGTTTGCCAACCTCGGCCGGGTGCGCGCGCCAGCCTATCTCGGCGGCGACCAGGATCGCGCGCCCGTGACGGTCGAGGGCCGCATCGGCAAGGGCCAGCGCCTCCGGGGCGACAGCGAGATCAAGGCACCGGACGAGGCCGCCTTCTTCGACCGCCACCAGCCCTTCTCGCTGTCGACCTGGATGCGCATCGACGTGAAGGGGACCTCGGGGTACTTCCTCACGCGGTCGGGCAGCTTCGCCAACGGCTACCGGGGGTACCTGGTGCGCCTCGAGGCCGACGGCACGGTGACGGCCGCGCTCCACCATGTCGCGCCCGACGACTCGATCGAGGTGCGATCGACGACCCCCGTCTCCCCGTCGGCATGGCACCACCTCGCGATGACGTACGACGGGTCGAGCCGCGCGGCGGGCGTGCGCCTCTTCCTCGACGGCCAGCCCCTGGCGACGCGCACGGTCGTCGACAACCTCCACCGCAGCCTCATCAACAGCGGCATCGACGGCCGGCAGATGTCGGGCGCCCCGCTCGGCCTGCGCATCGGCAGCGTCGGAGAGTTGGCCAAGGAATCGATTCGCGACGTGTCGGTCGACGACCTGCGCGCCTATGGTCGGCAGCTGAGCGCCCTCGAAGTGGCGGCGCTCGCCACCGGCACCGACACGCGGGCCGAGGCCCTCGCCGCGCGGACCCCAACGGCGCTCGCGCAGTTGCGGGAGCACTACCTGCTCGACGTCGACGCCGGGTATCGCGCCACCCTCGCCAGGCTCACGGCGATCCGTGGGCGCGAGAACGAGATACTCACAGCGCAGCCCAGCGTGATGGTGATGCGCGAGCTGCCCACGCCGCGACCCACCTTCATCCTCGCGCGCGGCGCCTACGACGCGCCCACGACACGCGTGGAGCCGGGCACGCCCGCGTCCGTGCTGCCCTTCCCGAAGGACCTCCCCCGCACTCGCCTCGGGCTGGCCCGATGGCTCCTGTCGCCGTCGCACCCGCTCACCGCCCGCGTGTTCGTGAACCGCTACTGGGCCCAGGCCTTCGGCCGCGGCCTGGTGGCGACCGCCGAGGACTTCGGCAGCCAGGGCCGCATGCCGACGCATCCGGCGCTCCTCGACTGGCTCGCGACGACCTTCGTCCGCGACGGATGGAACGCCAAGGCGCTGCAGCGGCTCATCGTGACGTCGGCGACGTATCGTCAGGCCTCGGTCGGCGACGCCAGTGCCCGCGCTGCCGACCCCGACAACACGTGGCTGGCGCGCGGGCCGGCCTATCGCATGTCCGTCGAGCAGGTGCGCGATGCTGCGCTGGCCGCGAGCGGACTGCTGGTGCGGAACATCGGTGGTCCGAGCGTCTATCCATATCAGCCGCCCGGCCTCTGGGAGTCGCTGGCGGCAGGCGCGATGTATCCGCAGTCGACGGGCGAGGGCCTCTACCGTCGCAGTCTCTACACCGCCTGGAAACGGGCCGCCCCGCCGCCGTCGGCCATCGGCTTCGACGCCTCCGAGCGCCTGACCTGCATCGTCACGCGGCAGCGCACCAACACGCCGCAGCAGGCGCTGATCCTGCTCAACGACCCCCAGTTCGTCGAGAGTGCCCGCATCCTCGCCGAACAGGTCGTCCGCGCCGCCCCGACGCCCGAGGCGCGGATCACCAGTGCCTACCGTCACGTCCTGACCCGCGGTCCATCCCCCTCGGAGATCGCCGAGCTGACCCGCCTGCTGGAGCGGGAACAGGCCCGCTACTCGGCCTCGCGCGAGGCCGCATCGGCCCTCCTGGCCACGGGCGAGCGCCCCCGCGACGCCAGCCTCGATCCGGTGGAGCTCGCCGCCTGGACGGTCGTGACGAGCACGATCATGAACCTCGACGAGGCCGTCTTCCTGCGCTGAGGACCACCCGGTCGGCGTCGACGCCGACCGCGCCGCACTCCTGCTGCCGCGGCCGCCCGCCCGGTCGTTATAGGCGCACCCCGGCTGGTGTCATTAACTTTAGTTGGTGCGCCTTTGCCTCACCAACGGGGCGGACAGGCGTGCCACGGAGCACCCATGGGACGCAGGACAGGGGAGCGCGCAGGCGCCGTGCGACAGGCGGCCACGTACGTGGAGGCGCATGCCGAGCGCGCCATGCTGGTCGAGGACATTGCCACCGCGTGCGGACTGCACGTCCGTACGCTTTATCGGAGCTTCACCCGCGAGTACAAGCTGACCCCGAAGCGCTACCTCCGTCAGTGTCGGCTCGAACGCGTCCGGGCCGACCTGCTGACGGCTAGCCGCGGCACCACGGTCACAACCGTGGCCATCCGCCACGGGATCACCCATCTGGGACGTTTTGCCAAGGAGTACGCCCTGGCATTTGGCGAGCCACCGTCCGCGACGTTGCGACGCGCGGCAAGTGGCGCCACCGGCACACCGCAGGATGTTCCTGGCACCGGGTGTGGCCAGGAAAATGCCTGTGTAGCGTGATAGCATGCGCCCGCCTTGCACGCCGGCCAGCCGCCGCTCCCGCCCGCGGCAGACGACCCCGCGCTCCAGGCCTGGATCGACCGGCTGTACGCCGAGCACGGGCCTGCCCTGCTGCGGTACCTCCGGCGGCTCGCGGGCGCTGACGGCGATCCTGCGGACCTCCTGCACGAGACCTTCCTCCGGGTCTGTGCCCGCCCGCCCGGCGAACCCATCGACAACGAGCGCGCCTGGCTGTTCAGGATTGCCACCAACGTCGCGCACAACGGACGCCGCGACGCGCAGCGCCTGCGTGCGCGCGACCAGGCCGCGGCCGGCGCACTCCCGGTGTCGGGCGATGTCGTGCACCAGCTCGAAGTCCGCGAACGCGTGGCGCAGGCGCTTGCCGTCATCGACGACGAGCGCGGGCGCCTGGCGCTGTTGTTGTTCGCTGAAGGATTCACGTACCGCGAGATCGCGGACATCCTCGAACTCGCACCCGGCCACGTTGGCGTGCTGATCCAGCGCGCGCGCGACCAATTCCGCCGCCGAATCGACCCCGCTCGATGACCCCGTCGCTCCCATCTCCGGCCTCGTGCCCCGACCGCCTGCGACTGCAGCGCTGGAGTGACGGCGACGATGGCCTCGCCGACGCCGAGGGTCTCGCGGCGCACGTGGCGACGTGTGCCCGCTGCCGGGAGGTCGCGGCGTCGATTCAGGAGGAACGCGCCCTGATCGACGGTGTCTTCGCCGAGGAAGAGCGTGCTGCCGCGGACGACAGTCGACGGGCGTTTGAGGTGGTGCAGCACCGCCTCGCGGCCACGCGCGCGTCCGCGCCGATGCCGACGGCGGCGGCGCTGACGCCGCCGTGCTCGCCAGGCGCCGGCCGTCGACGCCGCTGGCTCGGCGCTGGACGGTCCTGGCAACTGGCGACCGCCGCGCTGGTGGTGGCGTGCGTGGCCCTGACCGCCGTGGTGAGCGATCAGCAGCCCGTGCAGGCCTCGGCCGACTGGCTGATTTCGGAGTCCGATGTGCGCGGCCGTGCCTGGCGCACGCAGCCCGGGAAGATTCGGCAGGAAGTCTACGACCTGCACACGCAGGAGGCCGGCAAGCCGGCCGTGCACCAGCGCCAGGTCACGGTGTTCTCCACGATCCCCGGCGCCGAGAACACGACCACGCAGGTCACCGATGCGACCGGAGCGCTCGTCAACGCGACATGGCGTCGCACGGACGGATGGGGCGCGCGTTTCGACACGCGCAACGGTCCGCACCTCGTACTGGATCCGCCGACCGCCGACATCGACGCACTGCTCGCCACGCTCACCGGCGAGGACGCCGATGCGCTCCGGTACTGGAACAGCCTGCGGCTCTGGCAGGTGCGTCCGCAGCAGCAAGCGGCCACGCAGGCGGCGATCCTGAGCGGCAAGGCCACGTACTTCATGCACGGCATCGGCACCCTGCAGGGGGAGCCGTCGTTCCGGAGCGACGCGTCCGGTTACCGCATCGCGTTCACCGTCCGACCGCGCCGGGCGATGCCCGACGGCGCGTTGCTGTCGATCGAGGACACGTTCGCCTCTGGCAGCCTCGTGCACGAGCGACGTGTGATCAAGCGCGTGACGCCAGCGGGAGTCCTGCTCGGCGAGTCGGGACGCACGTTGATCAGCCGCGGCGACGCCGATCGGGCGACGCTCGATCGCCTGATGGCGCAGATGATCGACCCTCCCGCGGCCTGGCGCGTCACTCGCACGACCACTGAGGAGGCACTCGCCGAGGCTCGCCGCTTCTGGACGCGCATGAAGCCTCTGCTGCCCCCGGAGGCCCGCCCCGCTGGACCGTCCGCTCCCGAGTCCACCACGCGCTAGGTTCGCCGGGAGCGAGCCGCACTCCCGTACCCGGTACCCGCTACCCGCTACCCGGTACCCGCTACCCGTCCCTTCAGTGCGCGTCGAGCACCTCGCGCACCTTGCGCGCGAGGCCCTGCGGCGTGAACGGCTTCTGGATGAAGGCGTCGGTCGACGTCTCGAGGCCGTGGCGAACGACGGCGTCGTCCGTGTAGCCGCTCATGTAGAGCACGCGCATGCCGGGATGGCGCTGCCGGAGCTGGTCGGCCAGCTGGCGGCCGCCCATGCCGGGCATGACCACGTCGGTGACCAGCAGGCTCACGTGCGCCAGGGCAGCCACGTCGAGCGTGAGCGCCTGCCGCGCCAGGCCCACCTCGTGCACGACGTAGCCGTGCATCTCGAGCGCGAAGCGGGCGAAGCGGCGCACCGCCTCCTCGTCCTCCACCAGCAGGATGGTCTCGCTGCCGTGCGGGACGTGCGCCACGGCGACGGCGGCCTGGTCGGCGGCAGCCATCGACTGGGCGGGCAGGAGCACGTGGAAGCTCGTGCCGCGGCCCAACGCGCTGTCGACCACGATCGTGCCACCCGCCTGCCGGACGATGCCGTAGACCGTGGCCAGGCCGAGGCCGGTGCCCTTGCCCACGCCCTTGGTCGTGAAGAACGGCTCGAAGATGTGCGACTTCACCGCGTCGCTCATGCCGACGCCGCTGTCGGTCACAGACAGGCGCACGTAGGTGCCCGCGGGCACGTCGGACGGCTCGGCCGAGCCGGGGGGCACCAGTGTCTCGGTGGCCGTCACGCGCAGCAGGCCGCCGGTCGGCATCGCATCGCGCGCGTTCACCACCAGGTTCATCAGCACCTGCTCGAGCTGGCCAGGATCGATGCGCACCCGGGGCAGGTCCGGCGCGAACGACGTCTCGAGCCTGATGTCCTCGCCGATCAGGCGCCGGAGCAGGCGCACCGACCCCTCCACCGCGTTGGCGAGGTCGAGGATCTTCGGCTCGACGATCGCCTTGCGGCTGAACGCCAGCAACTGCGCCGTGAGCGCCGCTGCGCGATCGCCGGCATCGCGGATCGCGCCCAGCGGCTCCTTCTGCGTCGATGGCGTTGCCGCGTCGCCGAGCAGCAGCGCCGTGTATCCGTTGATGATCGTGAGCAGATTGTTGAAGTCGTGCGCCACGCCACCGGCGAGCTGGCCGATGGCCTCCATCTTCTGGGCCTGTCGTACCTGCTCCTCGAGCCGCCGCTGCTCGGTGACGTCGCGGATGAACCCGTAGATCTGCTGGCGCTCGGGCAATGAAATCGAGTTCCAGAGGAACCAGCGGTAGCCGCCGTCGCGCGTGCGATAGCGATTGACGAATCCCGTGAGCGACTCGCCGCGCAGCGTCCGCTCGCCGTTGGCGACGGTCATCTCCCTGTCGTCGGGATGCACGAAGTCGATCCAGGGCTTCGACCGGAGCTCCTCCGCCGTCCATCCGAGCCGCTCGGTCCACGCCGGGTTCACCACGTGCAGGTAGCCGTCGAAGCCGGCGATGCACACCGGGTCCGGCGAGTTGTTCCACACGTAGTCCCGTTGCTCCTGGGCGGCGCGGCGGTCGGTCACGTCCGTCGCGATACCGCAGAGGGCATAGGGCTCGCCGTTGTCCTGGAACAGGGGGAACATCAGGCTGAGGAAGGTGCCCTGCGTGCCGTCCGGGCGACGCACGAACTCTTCCACCTGTCTCGGGCGCAGCGTCTCGAACACATCGCGCTCGCTCGTCTCGAATCGTTCCGCCATTTCGGCGGGCAACAGCTCGCGCGCCGTGCGGCCCACCCACTGTTCCTGCGGGATGCCGAACACCTCCGCGAATTGGCGATTCACGAAGAGCAGGCGGCCGTCGAGATCCTTCAGGTAGACGACGGCCGGAGAGGCGTCGAGCACGTCGCGGAACCGCGCCTCGCTCGCCTTGAGCGCGTCCTGCGCCAGCACTCGCTCGAGGGCGGCGCGGGCCAGGTGGGCGGCCCCGGCCACCGCGAGCTCGTGGGTGGACGGCCGTGCCGCCTCGACGGTCGCGTCGAGGGCCAGTGCGCCCGTGACGATCGCGAAGGCATGCGGATCCGGCGGGCCAGGCTCGCGACGGTACACGGCGAAGGTGCCGAGTACCCGGCCTGCCTCGATGCCCGGCACGTTGCCGCTCGCCATGATGGGCACCGACAGGCACGAGCGCAGGCCATGCCCGAGGGCGACGTCGCGATAGGCGCGCCAGTGTTCGTCCGTCGCGATGTCGAGGCTGATGACCGTCCTGGCCAGGAAGGCCGCCGACCCGCAGCCACCGCCCATCGGACCGACGGGCACGCCCTCCACGGCGGCGTTGTACGGCCCAGGCAGGCCGGGTGCAGAGAGCAGATGCAGTTTCCCATCCACCACCTGCAGGATCGAGCAGATCGATCCGGGCAACTGCTCCTCGACGTGGCGCACGATTTCGTCGAGCACCTCGTCGAGCGCGGTCCCGCGGGCGATCTGTTCGAGCACACGATTGTTCCAGCGCATCGCGTCCTCGACGCGTCGCCGCTCGGTCACGTCCACGGACACGCCGGTCAGCTGTACCGGACTGCCGTCGGTAGCGCGTTCGAGTCGGCCCGCCTCCTCGAGCCAGGCGGTCGAGCCGTCTGGGCGTATCACGCGGTACAGGCTGTGGTACTCGGTGCCGTCGCCCTCGAGACATGCGCGGATGCCGGCATCGAACACCTCGCGATCGTCGGGGTGCACGCGGTCCCGCACATCGGCGACCCGTTCGGGGTGCGCCGTCACCGGCAGCACCGGCTCCACGCTGAAGTAGCGGATGACCTCGTCGCTGCCGACCTCCCACGAGAACGCGATCGCGCCGGCGGCCTCGAGCGCCACGCGCAGGCGGGCCTCGCTCGTCTGCAGCGCCTGCTCGCCGGCCTTCCTGTCGGTGATGTCGAGGTTGATGCCGAAGAGTCGCCGCGCCTGGCCGTCGGCATCCCGCTGGACACGCCCGATGCCGAGCACCCAGCGCAGGCCCCGGATCGGATGCCTCACCCGGTACTCGGCCCGATACTCCGCGGTCTTGCCCGTCAGCGTGTCGTCGATGACCTGTGTGACCCGCGGCAGGTCGTCGGGGTGCAGGGCGGTGGCCCAGACGTCGAAGGTGACCGCACGTCCCTCCTCGATGCCATGGAGGCGGTAGTTCTCTGGCGACCAGATGACGTCGTCGCCTGAGGTGTCCCAGTCCCACACGCCCGCCTCGGCGGCATGGAGCGCCAGGCGCAGGCGCTCGGCGGCGATCCGGCTCTCGCGCTCCGCCTCCTTGCGCGCGGTGATGTCCTGGGCGATGCCGAGGATGCCGATCACGCTCCCGCGGTCGTCGCGCAGCGGCCTGACGCGGAGGTCCACCCACACGCGAGAACCGTCCTTGCGGACATCCTCTCGCTCGCCCTCCCATTCGATGCCCGCCACGGCCTGGCTGAGGACGTCGTGCACCTCTCCGTGAGCGCCCGTGGGGTGGTGGGCGGTCAGGGTGCGTCCCAGTTGCTCGTCCGCCGTCCACCCGAACAGGCGCGTGGCGCCCTCGTTCCAGAACGTGATGATGCCGTGCACGTCGGTGACGACGACGGCGTCGCGCATCTGCTGGATGAGGGCGGACGCCAGCGTCGTCGCTTGGGGAAGCGAGGGGGGGGAGGGGGAGCGGGGAGCCTGCGATGGAGCGTCCATGACGCGGCCGGGCAGCCCGAGTATAGACCTCTCGGTGTCCAGGCGCGAGAGTGGCGATTCCGCTGGTTCGCCCGGGCTTACGAACCGAGCGCGGCCGTCGTCCAGCCCTCGCCGCAGCGCATCACGTGGCCGGGCTGGCCGAAATCGCGACAGGCCTCCTCGAAGGCCATCGGATCAGCGGTGTTGAACGCGAACATCTCGTAGTGGCAGGGAATGACCACGCGGGCGCCGATGTCGCGCCCGAGGACGGCCGCCTCCCGCGCGTCGAGGTTCCCGGCGACCCGCCGTTCCGGCGCTCGCCCGTTGATCGGCAGCAGCGCCACGTCGATGCGGTGGGGGCGCAGGGCCTCGGCCATGCCGTCGAAGCGCACCGTGTCTCCGCTGTGGTAGAGCGTCCAGTCCCCGCACCGCACCACGTAGCCCACGAACTCCGGCGACAGGGCCTCGTGCGCGGCGGGCACCGCCTCGAACCGGAAAGGCCCCACCTCCACGTGGTCGCCTATCGCGAGGCCGACGAGGGCGTCGGCCTCCACGCCCACGCGGTCCGCCGCGAACGCGCGGTTGGCCTCGGCCACCACCAGGGTCATCGACGGATTGGCGAAGCGCAGCGGCCTGAGGGTCTCGGCGTCGAGGTGGTCGGTGTGGTTGTGGCTCGACGTCACCACGTCGATGAAGTCGAGGCGACCCGGGTCGATCACCCGCTCGGTCATGCGGACATGGGGCTTGTCGGTCTTCGCGTACTTGTCGGTGAGCGAGTCCGACAGGTAAGGATCAAGCAGCAGGTGCCAGCCCTCGAACTGGACGAGGAACCCGCTCTGTCCGAGCCACCAGAGGTGGACGTGGCCGTCGGGCGCAGCGGCCGCCCCGATGTCGAGGAGCAGCGCGTCGTCTTGCTGCACGGGCACGATCACGACAGGCCCAGCTCCTCGCGCACGCGGCGCACGCCGGCCACCATGTTGGCGAGCTTGGGGCGTGCCGCCCAGCGCGCGGTCTGGCTCAGGCCGCAGTCGGGGGCGAACACGAGCCGTTCCGGCGGCGCGAAGGTCAGGCACCGGCGCACCCGGGCGGCGATGTCGTCGACGGTCTCGACGTAGTAGCTCTTGACGTCGATCACGCCGACGGCGACGTCCATGCGCTGCGCGATCGTCTCGATGATCTCGACCTCGGCGAACTCGCGGCTCGCCATCTCGACGTGCAGCTCGTCGACATGCGCGTCGAGGAACGCCGGGAACAGTGCGGCGTACCGACGTGGGGCCACGGCGCGCCCCTTGTAGTTGCCGAAACAGAGGTGGGTGGACAGTCGCGTCCGCCCGCGCACGCCTTCGACGGTCTCGTTGAACAGGCGCACGAAGCGGGCCGGATCCTCGCGGTGCGCGTAGCAGCTCATCGAGGGCTCGTCCACGCACACGTCACGACACCCGGCCGCGACCAGCGCCTCGAGCTCGGCGCGCACGATCGGCACCAGGGCTGCCGCGAGCGCCCAGCGATCGGGGTACTCGCGGCTCGGCAGCAGGCGTCCGCTCAAGGTGTAGGGACCGGGCACGCTGGCCTTCAGCCCCACGCCCGCTGGCGCGAGCCGCAGCAGGCGCTCGAAGTCGGCGACCGTGCCGAGGCCGCAGGGAGCGGCGAGCGTGCCGATCACGGCGTGCTTGCCCCGCTGATCGTGGCCCGGCGGCCCGAAGCGCCGCTGCGACGGCGGCTCGGGAGCCAGTCCCTCGATGAAGCCGTAGAACGACAGGTTGAAGTCCAGCCGCGTCTGCTCACCGTCGCTGATGACGTCGAGTCCCGCGCTCACCTGATCCCGCACGGCGGCAGCCACGGCGTCGTCGAGCATCTCCGCGACGTCGTCGGCGCCGAAAGCGTCGAGGTGCGCACTGGCGAACTCGAGCCAGGCCGGGAACGGATAGCTGCCGATGACGGTGGTGCGCAGGGCCGCAGGCATGGGGGAAGTGTAGGGTCAGTAATTCAGAATTCAGAATTCAGAGTTGAGAAGGCTGAAGGCGAAAGGCTCAAGGCGGAGGGTTCAAGGCTCGAGCCCCAAGCGCCCAGCCCCAAGACCGCAAGACTGCAAGGCCGCAGGCCGCAGGTACACTGTCGCGCATGCATTCGGGACGCCTGGCCGGGCGATCGATCGTGATCGTCGGTGGCACGTCGGGCATGGGCCTGTCGGCGGCGCTGGCCTGCCTGCAGGCGGGCGCGCGCGTGACGGTGGGCGGGCGCGATGACGCCCTGCTCGAGGACGCGCGGAGTCAACTGGGCACGGAGGTGGTGTGCCTGGCGGGCGATGCCGCGTCTCCGGCGTTTGCGCCGCTGCTGATCGAGGCCGCCCTGCGCTCGCACGGGCGGGTCGACGGGCTGTTCCACGTCGCCGGCGGCAGCGGGCGCCGGGCGGGCGACGGCCCGCTCGATGCGGTGTCGGACGACGGCTGGCGGCACACGATCGACATCAACCTGACCGCGCTGTTCCACAGCAACCGCGCCATCGCTCGTCACTGCCTTGCGGCCGGACACGGCGGCTCCGTGGTCAACATGGCCTCGGTGCTCGCCACCGCCCCTGCGCCCCTGCACTTCGCGACGCATGCGTACGCTGCGGCCAAGGCCGGCGTGATCGGCCTGACGACGAGCTGTGCGGCCTACTACGCGAGCCGTGACATCCGCTTCAACGTCGTCGCACCAGGGTTGGTGGACACGCCCATGGCCGCTCGTGCGATGGGCGATCCGACGATCGCCGCGTATGTGGCTGGCCGACAGCCGCTCGATGGCGGCCGCGCCGCACGGCCTGCTGACGTCGACGGCGTGGTCGTCTACCTGCTGTCGGACGAGTCGCGCTTCGTGACCGGCCAGGTCATCGCCGTGGACGGCGGCTGGTCCGTCACGGCATGAGCGGCCCGGTGATCGGGGTCGACGTCGGAGGGACGTTCACCAAGTTCGTCGTGCTCGACGCGACGGGTGGCGCGGTTGATCGATCGCGTATCCCCACCGACGATTCGCCGGCGCGGCAGTTGCCTCTCGATGTGGCCCGCGAGGTGGCGCGGCTCGAGGGCCTGCACGGCCCGGCGCTGGTCGGCGTGGCGTGCCCCGGCCTGGTGCGCGACGACGAGGTGGTGTGGATGAAGGGCCGCCTCGAGGTGCTCGAGGGCCTCGACTGGTCGCGCGCGCTCGGCCGCAGCGAGCGCGTCCGCGTGATCAACGACGCGCAGGCGGCGCTGGCGGGCGAGGTGGCGCTCGGGGCCGGGCGGGGCTGTCGCGACGTCGTGCTGCTCACGATCGGGACCGGCGTCGGCGGTGCGGTGATGTGCGATGGCCGCATCCTGCGCGGTCACCTGGGCCGTGCCGGCCACCTCGGGCACATGTCGGTGAACGCCCCGGGCCAGAAGGACATCGTCAACACGCCCGGCAGCCTCGAGGACGCGATCGGCAACTGCACGATCGTGCGCCGCACGGACGGGCGGTTCACCGATACGGCGGCGCTCGTGTCGGCGCACCTGGCAGGCGACGGCCGCGCCACGGCCGCGTGGGACGCCAGCGTGCAGTTGCTCGCCGCGGGCATCGCCTCCATCGTCAATGCGGTCGACCCCGCGCGGGTGATTCTCGGCGGCGGCATCGCCACGCAGGCGGGCGATGCGTTGCTCGCGCCGCTGCGCCGGTGGATGGACGAGTACGAGTGGCGCCCGCTCGGCGCGGGCGTGGAGATCGTGCTCGCGCAACTGGGCGAGGAGGCGGGCGCGATCGGCGCGGCCGCGTACGCGAGGGAGTCGACGGCATGACCCCGTCCGAGCAGTACCTGCAGGCCTGCGAGCGCGTGCTCGCCACCGTCCGCGGGCAGGCGCCCGCGATCGCGACCGCCGCCGGCTGGTTCGCCGACGCCATCCTCGCGGGCCGCATGGTCCACGTGTTCGGGTCGGGACACAGCCGCATCATGGTCGAGGAGTTGTGGCCGCGCTACGGGTCCTTCCCCGGCTTCAATCCCATCGTCGAGCTGTCGCTCACCTTCCACAACCTCGTGGTGGGCGCCAACGGCCAGCGGCAGGCGATGTTCCTCGAGAACGTCCCTGGGCTCGCGGCGCGCATCCTCCGCAACTTCGCCACCAGCCCGCTCGACGCGGCGCTCGTCGTCAGCTCGAGCGGCTGCAACGTGGTGCCCATCGAGATCGCGGAGGAGTTCCAGCGGCGCGGCGTGCGCGTGGTGGCCATCGTGAGCCGCGCGCACAGCGAGGCCAGCACCAGCAAGCGTGCCGACGGCCGACGGCTGCAGGACTTCGCCGATCTCGTCCTCGACACGGGCGCACCGGTCGGCGACGCGATGGTGCATGTGGAGGGGCTCGACACGCCGGTGTCGCCGGGGTCGACCATCGGCGGCTGCGCGCTGGTGAACTGCCTGAAGGCCGAGGTGGCGCAGCGGCTGACGGCAGCGGGCCATCCGCCGACGGTGCTGACGGCGGGCGTGCTGGTGGGCAGTGCCCGCGCCACGCAGCTGTTCGAGGCGGCCTACGACGAACACGCGCACCGCCTGGCGCGCCTCTACGCCGACGTCGGCGAGCCCTGAGCCTCAGCGCCGGTCAGAGGGAGCGCCTGCCGACCACCGACCGCCGCCTGCCGCCTGCCGCCTGCCGACTGCCGACTGCCGACTGAAAGCGCGCTTTCAGCGTGAGGCGTCGAGCACCTCGCGCACGCGTCGCGCCAGCGCAACGGGCGAGAAGGGCTTCTGGAGGAAGGCATCGGTCGACGACTCCACGCCGTGACGCAGCACGGCGTCGTCGGTGTACCCGCTCATGAAGAGGACGCGCAACTGCGTCAGCAGGTTGTTGAAGTCGTGGGCCACGCCGCCTGCGAGTCGCCCGATCGCCTCGATCTTCTGCGACTGCCGGATCTGCTCGTCGAGGCGCTTTTCCTCGGTGACGTCGCGCACGAAGGCGTGGACGTGGCCGTCCGGCATCGGCAGCGAGTTCCACGAGAACCAGCGCCAGTCGCCATCCCGGGTGCGGAGGCGCGTCTCGAAGTTGCGCACCGCCATCCCGGCGCGCAGCCGCTGCAGCGCGGCCACTGCGCCGGGCAGGTCGTCCTCGTGCATGAGATCGCGGCCTGGCCGCGCCAGCAGCTCGGCCTCCGACCATCCCAGGCGCTCGGTCCACGCGGGATTGACCTGCGTGAAGTAGCCCTCGAGGTCGAACACGCAGAGCGGGTCGGGCGAGTGGTTCCACAGCCGGTCGCGCTCGGCCTGCGCGCGCTTGCGGTCGGTGATGTCGGTCGAGATCCCGCACACGGCGTACGGCGTGCCGTCCTCGCGGAACAGCGGGAACTGCACCGACAGGAAGGTCACCGCGCGCCCATCGGGCAGCACCGCCGCCTCCTCGAGCTGGTGCGGCCGCAGCGTCGAGCGGACCACGTCGTCGTTGCAGTCGAAGCCGTCGGCCACGTCGGGGGGAAACAGGTCGTGCGCCCTGAGGCCGACGAACTCGCTGGCCGGGCGCCCGACGATCTGCGCCAGCGTCTGGTTCACGAACAGGTAGCGCCCCTCGAAGTCCTTGAGGTACACCACGGCGGGTGAGCCATCGAGCACGCTGCGGAA
Source organism: Luteitalea sp. (assembly GCF_044337415.1). Lineage (GTDB taxonomy): Bacteria > Acidobacteriota > Vicinamibacteria > Vicinamibacterales > Vicinamibacteraceae > Luteitalea. The sequence continues at coordinate 455 of NZ_JBIINP010000067.1, read as the reverse complement.
GCGCGCCTCGCTGTCGCGCAGCGCCTGTTCGGCCCGCTTGCGATCGGTGATGTCGTGATCGGTGCCCTCGACGCGCACGATCACGCCGGACTCGTCGCGCACCGCGCGGCCGCGGCTGTCGATCCACATGATCGAGCCGCCCTCGGTGACGATGCGGAGGTCGTCGGCGAAACCGTCGGCGCCCTGCATCACGGCCTGCACGCGCGCGATGGCCCGGGGTTGATCCTCGGGATGCACGACGCGCAGGAAGGCCTCGAAGCTTGCCGGTTCATGGGGCCCCAGCCCGAACATCGAGCGGATGGCATCGGACCACCACACCTGGTCGGTCTTGGGATCCCACTCCCAGCTGCCGAGGCGCGCCGCCTGCTGCGCATTCGCGAGCCTGACCTCGCTGGCACGCAGCGCCTCCTCGGCCTGGCGGCGCTCCGTGATGTCGCGGGCGAACACGTAGAACA
>NZ_JBIINP010000015.1:0-52722 GCF_044337415.1 Luteitalea sp. | reverse complement strand
GACGCTAGTCTGGATTCATGAAGACCAGTCTGGATATTCCCGACGACGAGTTGGCGGATGTCATGCGCTTCACGAAGGCGCCCACCAAGCGGGAGGCCATCGTGACGGCGATCGCCGAGTTCAACGCGCGGCGCCGCATGGCCGAGCTGGTCAAGCACGCCGGCACCTGCGCCGACCTGATCGGCACCACCGAGTTGCAGGCGTTGCGGCGTCAGGCCTGACGTGGTCCTCATCGACACGTCGGCCTGGATCCACTTCCTCCGCCCGGACGGCGACCCCGGCGTCCGGCGGGAGGTCGAGGCCGCGCTGCGCGCCGGCGACGCCAGGTGGTGCCCGCCGGTGCGGCTCGAGCTGTGGAATGGCGCCGGCGGCGACCGCGAGAAGGCGCTGTTGCGCGAGTTCGAGCGGGTCGTGCCCGAACTGCCGGTCACAGCTGACGTGTGGGACCACGTGTACTCGCTGGCGCGCTCCTGCCGCACGACTGGCGTGAGCGTGCCGGCCGTCGACCTGCTGGTCATGGCGTGCGCGCATCATCACGCCGCCGACCTGCTGCACGCCGACGCGGACTTCGACCAGATCGTCGATCTGCCGTCGGGCGAGACGCGTCCGGCGCGGCGGGGCAAGCGCCCCTGACGGCCCCCCTGGCGGGCGCACCTGCCGCGCCCGTCGTCCTTCCCCTTCGCCCTTCCTCCTTACCTCCCTTCCGCCTTCCGCCTTCCGCCTTCCGCCTTCCCAAGCCCCAAGCCCCAAGCCCCAAGCCCCAAGCCCCAGCCCCGAGCCCCGAGCCCCAAGCCCCAAGCCCCAAGCCCCAAGCCCCGAGCCCCCAGCCCCCAGCCCCCAGCCCCCAGCCCCCTGAATTCGTGCATTCGCCGCATTCCCGGCATTCGGCCTTACACTGAACCTTCACCGCTTGCCGCTGCCCGCGTCGAGGTAGGAACCATGACTCTCCGCGTTGCGCCGATTGTGGCGTGTGCCGTGCTGTGCCTGTCGTCGTCCGTGTCCGCCCAGATCATGAGCGGCATGCGGAACCAACCCACGTCGCGCGACCTGCCGACGATGCCGCTCGACACGAACGTGGGGACCGATGCGCGGCCGACCTTCCGCATGAAGGTGACCCGCGTCGAGGTCAGCGCGCTGGTGGTGGACGCCGAGGGCAAGCCGGTGCGCGACCTGCGCGCCGACGAGGTGGAGATCTACGACGGCGGCCGGAAGCAGGACCTGCAGTCGTTCGTCGCCTACACGTACCACGGCGGATCCATCCCCCTCGATACGGTCGACTCGCCGAGTGACCCCAACGCGGCCACGGCGCTCGTCACCAACGCCTGGAGTTCCTCGTCGCGGGTCATCGGGATCCTGATCGACGACCTGCACATCGACGCGCGCCGCACCCAGAAGGCCCGTGAGGCGGCGCGGTACCTCGTGGCCAACCTGGCGCCATCGGACCTCCTGTTCGTCGGCCTGACGAGTGCGCCGACGATGTCCACGGCGGGGTTCGTGCGCGACCGGCGCCGCGCGTTGGAGATCATCGACTCGTTCGGTGGGCTGCGCTTGCCCGACCCCACGCTGGAGATGCGGCAGACGCCGCAGACCTACTCGAACCCGCTCCTGAACGGCACGCGCACGCCGGGTCTCGCGGCCTCGGAGCAGCAGCGGGCCATGCGTCTCGAGGACACCTACGACGCCATCGGTCGCATCGCGGCGGCGGTGCGCGACGTGAGCGGCAGGCGCAAGTCGCTGGTCTTCCTCACCGAGGGGTCTTCGGTGGGTGGCGCGATCACCACCTCGGGCGCGCTCAGTGCCGACACGACTGGCGCCATGCTCGACGCACTGGCGGAAGCCTCCGTTGCCGACCTCGCCGTCTACCCGATGAACCCCGCGGGACTCGACCTGCCAACCGACCGGATGATCGAGGGATTCACGCGCCAGGTCGACGTCGGCAGCGAGGCCGGCACGCGCGGGTTCGGCGGCCGCGAGATTGCGCACGAGGACCTGAGTAACGTGCTCACGCAGTTCATCCAGGCCAAGAACCAGCTGCGCGACCTCGCGGCGCTCACCGGTGGCGTGTCGCTGGTGGACACCAACGATCTCGGTGGAGCCGTCGACCGCGTGCTTCGCGATGCCAGCGACTACTACGTGGTGAGCTACGAGCCCGACAAGGAAGTGAAGGGCAGCAAGATCCGCCCGATCGAGGTGCGCGTCAAGCGGCCTGGCGTGAAGGTGTACACGCGCAAGGGCTACATGCCGCCGCCTGCCAACCCCGACACCCTCAAGGTGCCGGGCAGCCTGTCGGCCAACATGCGGACGCTGCTCTCGGGCATCGTGCCCATCGACGCCCTGCCCATGGTGGTGCAGATGATTGCCATCGGCGAACACAAGGGCAAGACGCGCTACGCGGTCGTCACGGAGACGGCCGGGGGACCGCTGGTCGAGGGCATCGAGGGCGACCGCGTGTCGATCGAGCAGGCCATCCTCAGCATCGACGACAACGGCAAGATCGCCAACGCGACGCAGAAGAAGGCGGAGCTGAAGGTGGGGCCGCAGCAGGTCGAGATGCTCGGGGCACTCGGTTTGCGCACCATCTGGTGCATCGACCTCGCGCCGGGGATTCATCAGGTGCGCGTGGCCACCGTCGACCAGCGCTCGGGGCGTGGCGGGTCGATGTACCTCGACATCGCCGTCGAGGCCGGCGCGCCGGCCAATGCGGCCGCCCTCATGGCGCTCAACCAGTCGCCCAAGCCGACCGCGTTCGTCGATCCCGAGGCGAAGAAGGTCATGACGCCGTAGGCACCGCGTACCGGGTTCCGGGTACGGGGTTCCGGGTACGGGGTACGGTAGGGCCGGCTCTCCGAGCCGGCCGATTCGCGGCAGTCGGCAGCGCGGAGCAGGAGTCGGGAATCGAGCGCATGGCACTCCGGACCGGGCGGTGGGCACCTCACATCGCCCTCGTGGGCACTGCCGTGGCGGCCTTGTCGCTGAGCACGTCCGCACAGCAACCCGCGCCGCAGGAGCGGCCGACGTTTCGCGGCGGCATCTCGCTGGTCGAAGTCTCGGCTGTCGTCACCGGCGACGACGAGCAGGTGGTCGTCGGGCTCACGAAGGACGACTTCGAGGTGCTCGAGGACGGCGAGCGCCGGCCCATCGCCTCGTTGCGGTTCCTCGATGCGACGCGCGCCGGCGCGCCACCTGCGGCCACCGCGCCGCTCCCTCGGGGCACCCGGCTCGATGAGGTGGTGACCAACCGCGACCTCGCAGACGCACCGGCGTTCGTGCTGCTCCTCGACGACCTCAACATCAGCGCCTACGACTCGCACCGCGCCATTCGCGCGGGCCTCGGCGTGCTCGGCGCGATGCCGCCGGACGCGCTCGTCAGCGTCGTCAACACGAGCGGCGAGGGTGGCGCGCTCGTCACCCTCGGACGGCCGAATCAGGGGCACGTCGAGCGCGTCCAGGCCTTCCGCGGGCAACTGGTGATGGTCGGCGCGGAACTGGCCAACCCGATGGGCATTGCCACGACGCCGAGCTCGGTGGATGCGCCGTGCGGTGTCGGGTCGGAGGTGGTGAACTCGCCCGATTGCGCCGACCCGACGCGCGCGGCTCGTCGGGCCCGCGCCCTGCAGGCCGTCGGCGAGTTGTTCTCGCGTACCGGGTCCCGCCGCAAGGTCCTCGTGTGGGTCGTGACCGACATGGGCGTCTCGCCACTCGACCCGCAGGGCAACCAGCAGGCGCAGTTTGCCGGTCTCCAGCGCCTGCTGGGCGGCGACGTCACCGTCTATGCCATCGACCCGCAGGAGAACGCGGTGAGCATCCCCGGACCGAATGGCGGCATGGGCCGGCCGGATCGCCGAACCGGAGGCCGCGTGCGGATGGGCACGGGCGCCACGACGTTCCAGGGGCCAGGCGGATCCATGATGACGCTCGGCACCGACGACATGGTCCGTGTGCCGCTCACGCAGATCGCCCGCGACACCGGCGGCCGCTGGATCCAGAACGCCAACAACGTCGAGAAGCTCGCGGCCGAGGTCGTGCGGCAGAACCTCGCGTCGTACGTCCTCGCCTACGAGTCGGTGGCGTCGGCCATCGAGGGACGCCACCGCATCGAGGTGAAGGTGAAGCGCCGAGGTGCGAAGGTGTCGTCGCGCCGCGCCTTCATCGTCGGTCCCCCCAGCGCGGCGCCGGCCGCGCCGCCCGCATCGACCGATGTCGCGACGGCGCGCCTGCGCGAGGTGATCCAGGGTGGGGTGCCGTTCGGCACCCTCGCGCTGCGCGCGCACGTGGCACCGCAGTTCGCGACCGATGGACCGGCCCGAGCGCTGGTGACGGTGCGTGTAGAGCCCGACACTGCCGTCGATGCCGAGTCGATCGACCTGCTCGTGCTGGCCGCCGATGACACGGGGAAGGTGGGTAGTGTCGAGCGCTTCGCGATGCGTCGCCCGTCGACCGCCGACGCGTGGGAAGGCAGCATCACGCTGACACTGGAGCCGGGGCAGTACCAGCTCCGCGTGGCGGCGTCGACGCCCGACGGCCAGCGCACCGGCCTGCTCCTGCACCCGATCGACATGCGGACGCCGTCTGGCGCTCTCGTGCTCGGTGTGCCCACGTTGCTCGGCGAAGACGCCGACGGTGTGCGTCCGACGCTGGCGCGCGCGTTCCCGCCGGGGCATCCGCTCGCGTACCAGGTCGAAGTCGCTGGCGACGCGGTGCGCGAGGCGCGCGCGGCGGTTCGTGCACGCCTGCTCGACGCGACGGGGAAGGACGTGCGCGAAGTCGTGGCACAGACGGAGCTCAGTGGCCCGTCGCGCCTGCGCGCCACGGGTGTGCTCACCACCGACGGCATCCCGGCTGGCGCGTACACCCTCCTCGTCGAAGCCGTCGACGGCGAGAAGGGCCGCACGAGCGCGCATGCGATCCCGGTGCGGCTCGAGGTGGGGGCCGTCGGCGTGCCGTCGGCCTCGCGCGTGGTCAGTTCGGCCAGCGAGGAGCCCGCCTCGGCCCCGGTCGGCGAGGCAGGCACCGCGGCACCGTCGGCCACCACACCTCCCGCGCCGCGGACACTGACGCCGCTCTCGGTGGCGACCGGGCCGCTCGCGCGCACGGCGCGTCGAGGGCCCCTGGTGATCAGGACCGAGGCCGAGTGGATGACGTTCTGGCGAACGCTGCCGACGCGTCAGGCGGCGCCGAACATCGATTTCGACCGGGTCACGCTGCTCGCCGTGGTGGCGGAGGATGGGCCGCCCGTCACGCCGCGCATCACGCGCGTCACCACCGAGCCGGGCGGCATCGTGGTGGAGTGGACGGCCACGCCCCTTGCCGAGGTGCCTGCCTCGGCCGAGCCCCCACGCCCGTTCGTCGTGGTGGGGCTGACCGACGTCGCCGGCAGCGTCAGGTTCGTGCGGGTGCCGTAAGGGCCGTCAGGCGCTCCGCGTCGCATCACTGACCGTCGACCTGAAGGTCGACGGCCACGAACCCTCGATTCTCGACGGCCACGAAACATCAGTTCGTGGCGGTCGCACTTCAGTGCGACCGTTCGTCCCGCACGACCCTACCGAGCCCAGTGGACCGACGTCGTCTGGCCGTTGGCGGCCATGTTGCCGCCGATGGCCCGCAGCGTGAGGTCCACGCCCTCGGGCGTCCACACGCTCTCGATCCAGCCGGTGGGCTCGCTGTCGTTGAAGTTGTAGGCGACGGCTGGGAGGTTGATGAGCTGGATCTTCTCGCGCTCGATCACTTCGTACTTGTGCGAGTGGCCGTACATGATGGCCTTGACGTGCGTGTGCGGGCGCAGCACCTCGAAGAGCTTCTCGGCATCGACGAGTTCGCCGTCGTTGGCGCCGAGCGTGTGGTGCACCACGATCACCGTGGGCGTCGTCGACGCGGCCAGTTGCGTGCCGAGCCACGCGCGCTGGGCGGAGCCGAGCTGTCCGGGCGTCACGTCGGGCGCCAGCAGCGAGTCGAGCAGCACGAACCGCAGGCCGCCGGCCTCGTTGGTCGTGGCGTACTTGTTCTGCACGGCCGCCGCGGGCACCGTCGCCCCGAAGGCCTGCAGGAAGTTCGCGCGGTGATCGTGGTTGCCGAGCACCATGCCCGTCTTCAGCGTGCTCGTCAGCGGGGCCAGCAGATCCTTGAGCCGCGCGTAGTCCTCGGGCAGGCCCTTGAGGCGCGCGAGGTCGCCGCCGAGGATCAGGCCGTCGACCTTGGCCGCGCTGACCTGCGGCACCACCTTCGTGAGGTTCTCGACCGGCGAGAAGCCCCGATAGCGCTCGGCGGGATCGGCCGGGATGTGCGTGTCCGACAGCAGCGCGAGGCGCAGCGGACGCGCCGCGCCGCCCTGCGAGCCGCTGGACGCGGCGGGGAAGGTGAGGCTGGCGGCCGCCGCGCCGGCGGTGGCGGCGAGGAACTGGCGGCGGGACGAGGGCGACGAAAGCAACGGCATGCGGCGTTTATACGCCACCCGCGTGACGATTCGCCAACGCGCCCGCAACGTGCCCGGTCCTCGGCCGGGCTCTACCCTGCGGCCTCCAGCCGTGCCTCGCGGCCGGAGCCGAATCGCTCCAGTTCGGCCACCAGTGCCGCGTAGGTGATCGGCTTGGTCACGTACCCGTCCATGCCCGCGGCAAGGCATCGCTCCCGGTCGCCCGTCATGGCGTGCGCGGTCATTGCCAGGATGGGCAACCGGCTGCCCGTCCCGCGCTCGCGTTCGCGGAGGCTGTGGGTGGCTTCGAACCCGTTCATCTCGGGCATCTGGACGTCCATCAGCACGACATCGAAGGTCTCTCGGGCGACCGCGTCCACGGCCTCGCGCCCGTTGTTGGCGACGGTGACGTGATGGCCCCGCTTGCGGAGCATCGCGCAGGCCACACGCTGGTTCACCTGGTTGTCCTCGGCCAGCAGCACGCGCAACACCTGCGCGGCTGTCGGTGTCACGGCGTCCGCTGCGAGGTGTGCCTCGACGGCCACGCCGCCAAGCACCTCGCTCATCGCGGCCGCCAACGCCGCCGGGCGCACGGGCTTGGTCAGGTGACGCGCCACGCCCAGCGCTTCTCCACGGGCCAGGTCTCCGACCTCGATGTCGGACGTCAGCATGAGGACGGCCGGCCGGCGGGGAAGGGCGCGGACGCGCTCGATCAGCGCGAAGCCGTCCTCGCCCGGCATGTGCCGGTCGACGATCAGGAGGTCGAACGGCGGGTCGCTCTCGGTGGTGTCGAGCAGGCGCATCGCCGTGGCGCCGTCCGGGGCGGTGGCCACCGCGACACGCCAGGAGCCCAACAGCTCGGCGAGAATCTCGCGGTTCACGTCGTGGTCGTCCACCACCAGCACCCGCCGGCCGCCGAGCGGCGCGAGCACCCGCGCAGGCGCCGCGGCCTCGGCCTCCTGCAGCGGCAGGGTGAAGGCAAAGACGCTGCCGCGGTCAGGCGCGCTCTCCACGGTCAGCGATCCGCCCATCATCTTCACCAGCCGCAGCGAGATGGAGAGGCCCAGCCCGGTGCCGCCGTACCTGCGGGTCGTGGAGCCGTCGGCCTGCGTGAAGGCCTCGAAGATCGACTGCTGCTTTTCGGGCGGAATGCCGATGCCCGTGTCGCGCACGGAGAAGAGGACCGCCCGCGCCGCGCCGTCACGGGCAGACGCGCCGGCCGCCGCCGGTGTCACCTCCACCGTGACCGCGCCGTCGTGTGTGAACTTGATGGCGTTGCCGACGAGGTTCAGCAGCACCTGCCGCAGTCGATCGCCGTCGCCCATGAGCGCGACAGGGACCGCGGGCGCGACGCGCCAGGTGAGCTCCAGCCCCTTGCCGTGCGCCTGTACAGCAAGGGCCTGAAGGGCCTCGCCCACGATTTCGCGCGGATCGAACGGCGCCCGCACCAACTCGAGCTTGCCCGCCTCGATCTTCGAGAAGTCGAGCACGTCATTGATGACGTGCAACAACGCGTCGGCCGAACTGCGCACCGTCTCGACGTACTGCCGCTGGTCTCCATCGAGACGCGTGCCGAGGAGGATTTCGGTCATCCCCAGCACGCCGTTCATCGGTGTCCGGATCTCGTGGCTCATGTTGGCCACGAACTCGCTCTTGGCACGACTGGCGGCCTCGGCGGCGTCCTTGGCGTCCTGCAACTCGCGGGTCTGCGCCCGGACACGCGCATGCAGCAGGATGATCCAGGCGCTGGCCAGCAGCGCCACCACGCTGGTCATCGCCAGCGTCAGGAGGACGGCGCGCAGCGTGAGCCACGGGGGCGAGGTCAGCAGCAGGAGGTCGTCGGCGTTGCTGACCAGCACCTCGGCCTTCCGCGCCGTCGTCCCACCATCGCGGGGCGTCAGGAGCCTGCACACGCCAACGACCCTGATCCGGCTGCCGATGCGCCAGGGCGCCTGCCGGGCTCCGGCGCCGACATCCAGCATCGCGGAGAACACCTCACCGCCATCCTCGAGCAACAACTGGATCCCATCGGGCATCGACACGCGCTCGACGAGCCGCCCCTCCACCTGCACCCGCTGGCTGTCGACCACGTCCTCGCGCACGCGCACGGCGTCCAGTACGGCCGGTGTCGGCAGGGCGGCCCGCCCGGCCACCCGCAGCACGGCATCCTCCAGGATCGGGCTCACCGCACCCCGTCCGACGAAGCCGAGGGCATCCACCAGGTCGCCGGGGGCCACCCCGTGCCGCTCCGAGGTCTGTACCTCGACGCCACCCACGGCATCGCTCACGTACACGGTCGTGCCGTTGGCGTGCGTCACGACGCCCCTGATGCGGATGCGATGACCGAGTCGCTCGGGGGCAACGAGCCGCTGCAGGGTATCGGTGGCGCGTACCGGCGACGCGAAGGGGGAACTCGGCGCCGCGGTGTGCACGCGCACGCGGTCCAGGCTGGGCACGAGCAACTGGATGCCCGTCAGTTGTCCCCGCGTGTTGAAGATGGCGCCGGCGACCGCGTCCACCTGCACGTGCGCGTCCACCAACTCTGCAGGCGCGGCGCCCGTGAACGACGGCACCTGGACCTCCAGGCGGGTTCCGTCGACGACCATCGTCATCTGCAGGTGCTGCTGCCGATCCGCCCGCACGCGCCGGACGATGCCGGCGACCCGAATCCACTGCGAATCCAGCAGTCCTGCCGCCAGGTGCGGCATGGCTGGCTGCACCGGCGGCGGCCATGAGGCGCTGCCGATCCGGGTCACGGATTCTGCGATGACCGAGGGTGCGAAATCGCCCGGGCTGCTCGTGCCGCGCAGCACGACGGCATCGCCCGCCCCCACGCCGGGGTCCCGTCCCTGCAGGTCGACGAAGATCCCGGCGGTGTGGTCCTGGAGGAAGAGCAGTCGCCACGCCGGGTCGTAGTAGGTCACCACGCCGCGCAAGGTGACCGGACGGCCGAGCAGGGCCGAGGCGTGCGACTCGCTGCGCAACGTCGCAGCGTCGCGGTATTCGGGGGCCTGCGGGTGTGCGGTGTCGGAGGCGAGCGTCTGGGCACGGCTGCGCTGCAGATCGGGGATGCCTTCCACGAGCAGTTCCGACGCGCCGCGCGTGCGAGCGTCGCGGGTCTACCGGAATGGCACCCCGACCACAGTGACGGCCTGATGGAGAAATGGCCCGGCGTCGGAGGCCGACCCCTGACGCAGCCACGCGACGATGCGGCGGTCGGCGGTGACGATGTCCAGCCTGAGCCGGGCCTGTTCGATCCGGGCGGCATCGATGACCCCGGAGACCCGCACGCGCCGCCCGTCGAATCGGCCCTCGGCGACCGCGCTGCCGGACACGGTCGGCGCCTCCGACAGTTCGGCGTCCCTCGCAGCGAGCAAGCGCTCGGCGACCAGCACGGGATGGCCGTCGACCAGGCGCACGGATCCCGCGAGGCGCAGCACCGACCCGGGACGGAAATGAGGCTCGGCGACGCCCGGTTGCACGTGGATGACGCCGGTGCTGTCGGCCAGCAGGTAGAGCTGCCACGTCGGGTCGGCGTACGTCACGACGCCCTCGACCTCGAGCGCGCGTCCGCTGCGGGCCGCGGCGATGCCGGTGTCGGTCGCCGGGGCGTCCCCGGGCGGCGCGCCACAGCGCGCCGCCAGAATGGCGACCAAGACGACCAAGGGAGGGGGCCAGCGCCGGGACGACCGCACGAGGTTTGCCTTACCCCGGTAATTCGGCGCCGGGCGGGCAAACCTTAGTTGGTCGTCGGCGCCGGACCGGCGCCGGGGCGCCTACCTCGACGCCGACGAGGTCGGCTTGCTGATCTTCGGCAGCGCCCAGGGGCCGCGATACGTCGGCATGAGCAGCTTCTGCGCCTCGGGATCGCCGATGAACTGCTCCTTGTCGGCATCCCACTGCACGCGCCGGTTCAGGCGGAACGCGACGTTGGCCAGGTGGCAGGCAATCATCGAGTTGTGACCGACCTCGACGTCGGAGCGCGGCGCCTTGCGCGTGTCCATGCAGTCGAGGAAGTCCTGCACGTGCTTGAGGTGCGAGTCCTCGCCGCCCGTGCCCTTCCGCGGCTCGCCGGTCATGCGGTACGACTTCTTGCCCTTGACGGTCTCGGTCTCCGGCAGCACTTCCCAGCCGCCGCGGTCGACGACCAGCACGCCGTTGTTGCCGTGGAAGGCCACGCCGTGGTCACGCATGTACGGGCCCTGTCCGATCGACGTCGCGTGCTCCCACATCATCGAGAAGCCGTCGCATTCCCAGAGCGCCTGCTGCGTGTCGGGCGTCTCCTCGGCATCGTCCGGGAACCCGAACTTGCCGCCCACCGACACCGCGGACTTCGGCGCCTTCACGCCCATGCCCCAGTTGGCGATGTCGATCATGTGGGCGCCCCAGTCGGTCATCAGGCCGCCCGAGTAGTCGTAGTACCAGCGGAAGTTGAAGTGGAAGCGGTTCTCGTTGAACGGCCGCAGCTTGGCGGGGCCGAGCCACATGTCGTAGTCGACCTCGGACGGCGCGGGGCCGTCGGGCTTGACCGGGATGTTGCCCATCCAGTCCTGGTAGGCCCAGGTCTTCACGACGCGGATCTTGCCGAGCGCGCCGCTCTTCACGTACTCGACGGCATCGGTGAAGTGTTTCGCGCTGCGCTGCTGCGTGCCCATCTGCACGACCCGGCCGTAGGTGCGCGCGGCGTCGACCATCACGCGGCCCTCGCCGATGGTCAGCGCCAGCGGCTTCTCGACGTACACGTCCTTGCCGGCCTGGCAGGCCAGCACCGTCGGCAGCGCGTGCCAGTGGTCGGGCGTGGCCACGATGACGGCGTCGATGTCCTTCCGGTCGAGCACCTTGCGGAAGTCGCGCGTGGTGAACTCGGCGGTCTGGCTGAACTGCTTGCTCATCGAGGCCGCGGTCTTGGTGACCTGGCGGTCGTCGGCGTCACACAGGGCGACGAGCTGTGCCCCGGCCTTGAGCATGTCGCGCAGGTCACTGTTGCCCATGCCGCCGCACCCGATGAGCGCCACGCGCACGCGCCGGTTCGCGCCCGCGACGCGATCCTGCGATGCCGCCGAGAGCACGGACGAGCCGGCCGAGGCGGCGCCGAGGGTGGCAGCCGCGCCGGCCGCCGATTGGGTGAGGAAACGTCGCCGCGAGGGTTGGCGGGTCATGGCACTCTCCGTGAGCGTCGTACGGTGAAGACGACTGGCCCGACGGTGTCGGCGGGCAACAGGCGGAGGGCGCCGGCACGGGAGTCGGAAGACGGGCACAGCATACTCTGGGAGGGTGATGCAGGGCGAGACGATGGTCCGGTTGGCGGTGTTCGTGGGTGTCCTGGGGGCGCTGGCCGTGGCGGAAACGCTTCGCCCCCGTCGGGCCCGGGCGCTCCGGCGCGTGGAGCGCTGGCCGCACAACCTGGGCCTGGTGGCCGCGGGCGCCGTGGCCATGCGCGTGGTGGCCCCGGCCGGCGCCGTGGCCGCGGCGATGCTTGCCGCTCGGCAGGGGTGGGGGCTGCTCCATGCGGTCGATGCCGCGCCGGTCGTCGCGTGGGGGACGGCCGTGCTCGTGCTCGACCTCGCCATCTGGGCCCAGCACGTCGCGATGCACAAGGTGGACGTGTTGTGGCGCCTGCACCGGGTGCATCACGCCGACGTCGACGTGGACGTGACGACAGGGGTGCGCTTCCACCCGATCGAGTACCTGCTGTCGCTGGGCTGGAAGGCCGCGGTGATCGTCGCGCTCGGTGCGCCGGCCGGCGCGGTGGTGCTCTTCGAGGTGCTGCTCAACGCGACGTCGATGTTCAACCACGCGAACCTGCGACTGTCGCCGACGGCCGACCGCGTCACGCGGTGGCTTCTCGTGACGCCCGACATGCACCGCGTGCACCACTCGGTCGATCGCGCTGAGGCCGATACCAACTACGGCTTCAACCTGCCATGGTGGGACCGCCTGTTCGGCACCTACCGTGCGCAGCCCCTTCATCCGCACGAGACGATGACGCTGGGTGTCTCGCGGTTCCGCAGCGCGAAGGACCAGCGGGTGGACCGGCTCCTGACGCAGCCGTTCCGACGAGGGTAGGGACACGCTGACGTCCGAGGACGTGGCGATGGACGCGTCGGATCAGCCGGGGTGTAGGATCGACCCGCATGCGTCAGAGGATCACATCCCGGATGACAGCGTTTGCGGTCCTGCTGCTGGTGGCCGCGACCTGCCTGCTCTTCCCATCGCTGGCGATGGCCCAGAATCCGCACATGGTCGTCTATCAGGGCGACAAGGGGCCGGGGGTCGGCAAGCATATCGTGTGGTTGGCGGGCGACCACGAGTACCGCGGGGAGGAGTCGCTGCCGGCGCTGGCGCGGATCATGGCGCGGCATTACGGCTTCAAGTGCAGCGTGTTCTTCACGACCGACCCGAAGACCGGGTTCATCGAGCCGGGCAGCTCGAACATCTCGGGGCTCGAGGCGCTGAAGACGGCCGATCTCCTCGTCCTCTTCCTGCGCTTCCAGGACTTTCCCGACGATCAGATGCAACACATCGTCGACTACCTGGATCGCGGCGGGCCGGTCGTCGGGTACCGCACCTCGACGCATGCGTTTCAGATCAAGCGACCGGACGCGAAGTTTCTGAAGTACACCTGGAACAACGGCGCGAAGGACCCCGCCGCCGACTTCCCGGGCGGTTTCGGCCGCCAGATTCTCGGGGAGACGTGGGTGTCGCACTACGGTCGCAACCACACGCAGAGCTCACGCCTGGTTCTGCAGCCCGACCAGATGAGTCATCCCATCCTGCGCGGCGTCAAGGACGTCTGGGTCCAGTCCGGCGGCTACACGGCGGATCCCATCGCCGGCAGCACCGTCCTGGCGGTCGGTCAGATCCTGAACGGAATGACCGCCGACGCTCCTCCTGCAGAAGACAAAAAACAGGTGCCCGTCGCCTGGTACCGGACGTACGAGCAGACGCCCGGCAAGCCCGGCCGCGTCTTCACGACGACCCACGGTGCGTCAGAGGATCTCCTCAACGACGGCTTCCGGCGGATGGCGGTCAACGCGACGCTCTGGGCTGCGGGGCTCGATGCGGCAATCCGTCCGGACGGCAACATCAGTTTCGTTGGTCCATTCCGCCCGACGACGTTTGCCTTCGACGGCCATGTCAAGGGGATGAAGCCGTCCGACATGGCGGGCTGGGACACGGCGATTCCGAAGGCCAGCCCGAAGTAGCGGTACGACACGACCCACGCCCAGCCGCTCGAGGCCGCGAGGTGTCGCCGTCCACCCGATGCGGAGAGGCATCGGGATTGTTCCCGAGGGGCCGCTATCGAAGGCCGTAGGCGCGCGCCGCGTTGCCGCCCCAGAACGCCGACTGCTCGGCCTGCGACCACGTAGCGGTAATCGCCTCGAGCGTACGGACCCAGTCGATGTACTCGGTGCGGAGGCGCACGACCGGCCAGTCGCTGCCAAACATCAGGCGGGCCGGTCCGAAGGCTTCGAGCGCGAGGTCGAGGTACGGGCCAATCAGGGCCGGCGACCACGAGGCGTCGCGCACCTCGGTGACGACCCCCGACAGCTTGCACACGACGTGCGGTCGCTTGGCGATCTCGCGGAAGTCCCGTGCCCAGGTCTCGTCGAACCGTCCCGACGCGATCGCGGGTTTCGCGATGTGGTCCAGCACGAACGGCTGCGACGGGTGGCGATCCACGAACACGATGGCGGCCGGTAGCTGCGGGGCGTAGACGAGCACGTCGTAGACGAGGCGGTGGGCCCGCAGGCGCTCGATGCCCCGGTTGAACGCCGGCCGCGCGAGGAACCCGGGATCGGACTCGCCCTGCACGACGTGCCGCACGCCGACGAACCGCGGACGGGCGGCGTACCGTTCCAGCACCGCGTTCACATCGTCGGCCTGCAGGTCGACCCAGCCCACCACGCCGGCGATGCGTCCCTTCGACGCCTCGGCCTGCGCGAGCAGGAAGTCGTTCTCGGCGAGCGACTGCCGCGCCTGCACGGCGACGGCCGCGTCGATGCGCGCCGCGTCGAGCTCGCGCGCGAGGTCCGCGTGCAGGTAGTCGCGGCGGAGGGCGGTCGCCGACGCGCCGATCCACCCGTACTCGACCGGGTCGTACTGCCAGAGGTGCTGGTGGGAATCGATTCTGTTCACAGGTGGCTCAGGGCTCAGGGCTCAAGGAACAGGCTCACGGCTCAAGGCTCCTGGCTCAAACAGCACGGGCTCGGGGCTCGAAAAGCACAGGCTCGGGGCCGACGGGTCGGGACTCGAGTTCCTCGGGATCGTTCAGGATGCTCTCTGAGCCTTGAGCCCTGAGCCTTGAGCCATAGGCGTCAACTGAACATCGTCCTCGCCACGAACCAGACGTTGGCGGGGCGTTCGGCGAGGCGGCGCATGTACCAGGGAAACCAGTAGTCGCCGTAGCTGATGAGCACGCGGAGCTGGTAGCCGTCGCGCGCGAGCTGCAACTGCACGCTGCGCTGGATGCCGTAGAGCAGCGCGAACTCGTAGCCGTCGCGCGGCACGCCGGTGGCCTGCGCGTGCTGCTGGATGGCCGCGATGATCGACGTGTCGTGCGTGCCGAACACGGCGCGGAACCCCTTCGCGCGGGCCTCGGCGCCGATCATCGTCTTCGCGAGCGACAGGTAGCTTGCGTCGACGTCGGCCTTCTTCGGGAAGGCGACGCTTTCCGGTTCCTTGTAGGCGCCCTTCACCAGCCGCACGGCGCCGCCGGCGGCGACGATGGCCTGCAGGTCCTTCTCGGTGCGGTACAGGTACGACTGAAGGCAGACGCCGACGTTGCGGTGCTCGGCCAGCACCGCGTGATACAGCTCCAGCGTGGCATCGACATACGGGTGCTGCTCCATGTCGATGTAGAGGATGGAGCCCGCCTCGGCCGCGCGCGCAGCGAGCCGGCGGACATGATCCCGGCAGCGCGCCTTGTCCATGTCGAGCCCGAGCTGCGTGAGCTTGACCGAGATCTGCGTGTCGAGGTGGCGCTGTGCGATCTGGCCGTACGCGTCCACGTAGTGATCGGTGACCGCGTCGGCCTCGGCCATCTCGGTGACGTTCTCGCCGAGGCGCGTGAAGACCGTCGCAATGCGGTCCTGCTGCGCCAGCACCTGCGCGGCGCCGAGGGCGTCCTCGAGTTGCTCACCGGGCATGAAGCGCTTCACGGCCTTCCGGAAGACCGGCAGCTTGGTCGCGTTGGTCCGCATCCAGCGGTTCTCGGAGGCGGCGAGCAGAATGCTGCGCACGGGGTGCATCGACAATGTCCTCCATCAGGCTGCTCGACGACCAGCAGCCTGAACTCGGAATTCAGAATTCAGAATGAAGGGCACATCGCCCGGGCCAAGCTGGCCTTCATTCTGAACTCTGAATTGTGAATTGCAGGGCGGGGTGAACCAGCGCCCTGCCTGCTACCAGACGCCCTTGATCATGCCGCCGTCGATCTGCAGGAAGGCGCCGGTGGTGTAGGCCGACGCATCCGACAGCAGGAACGCCGCCGCCTTGCCGAACTCGTCTGGCGCGCCATAGCGACCGAGCGGGATGCTGGCCTCCATGCGGCGACGCTGCTCCGGCAGGTCGATGTTGGACGCCTTGGCGCGGCCCTCGTCGAGCTCGCGCACGCGGTCGGTGTCGATGCGGCCGGGCACGAGGTTGTTGACGCGGATCTTCTGCGGCGCGAGCTCGTTGGACAGGGTCTTCACGAGCGCGGCCACGCTGGCGCGCACGACGTTCGAGAGCGCGAGGTTCGGAATCGGCTCGAGCACCGCCGACGACGTGGTCATCAGGATGCTGCCGCCACCGCGCGCCGCCATCACGGGGACCGCGAGGCGCACCATCCGCACCGCGCTGAGCAGCAACAGGTCGACCGCGCCCTGCCACGCCGCGTCGTCGAATGACAAGGACGGGCCCGGGGGCGGACCGCCCGTGTTCACGAAGAGCAGGTCCACCCCGCCGAAGCGCTCCATCGTTGCGTCGTGCCACGTGGTGATGTCGGCTGCCGTGCGGAGGTCGCCGGGCACCGCCAGCACCTGCGCGCCAGGCGTCGCCGCGCGAAGGGCCTCTGCTGCCGCGTCGATGCGCGCCGCGTCGCGCGAGGCAATCGACACCTGCGCGCCTTCGGCCACCAGCGCCTTCGCCACGGCGAATCCGAGCCCGCGGCTCGCGCCGCCGACCATCGCCACCTTGCCCGTCAGGCCGAGATCCATGCGAGTCCTTCCTGTGCCGCCGTCCAGGCGATCAACTGATCGAGTGCGGCCTTGGTGCCGGCGTCGAGCGTGGCGCCGGGCGCGCGCGTCGCCGCATCGGTGATGAGGCCACGCCGCTTGAGCACTTCCTTCCGCACCGCCATCCCGATGCCTTCCTGGAACTCGAGGCGCATCAGCGGCACGGTCTTGTAGAACAGGTCGGCCGCGCCCGCGTGGTCACCCGCGTGCCACTTGCTGACGATGCCGACGAGGATCTCGGGATAGGCAAAGCCGGTCATGGCGCCGGCAGAGCCCGCCATCAACTCCTCGAGCAGGTAGACGCCGCCGAGCCCGCCGAAGATCGTCAGCGGCACGTCGCCGGCGGCCTCGAGCAGGCGCGCGGTCTTGAGCGGCGTCGGCGGATCCTCGAGCTTGATCGTGCGGGCGGCGGGGATGTCTCGCGCGATCTGCACGAGCAGCGATGCTTCCATCGCGAAGCCCGACACCGGCGGGAAGTCCTGGATGACGATGGGGATCGTGAGGGCGTCCGCGAGGGCGGCAAAGTGCGCCTTGACACTGGCCGAGTTCAGCTTCGGCGCGCGCGGCGGGCTGACCATCACCGCCGTCGCTCCCGCCGTCTGTGCCGCGCGGCTCAGTTCCAGGCAGGTATGCAGGCCTTCCGTGGTGGTGCCGACCACGACCGGCACCCGCCCGTTCACCTGCGTGAGCACCGTGTCGAGCACCAGCGCACGCTCGCGTTCGGTCAACCGGGCCGCCTCACCCAACACACCGAGGGCGGTGAAGCCGGTGACTCCGGCCCCGATGAAATGCTCGACGTAGCGCCGCAGGCTCTCCACGTCCACCTCGCCCCCGTTGCGAAATGGGGTAGCGAGTACCGAGAACACACCCTTCACGATCGGCGTCTCCGAATAGGCGGTCGCGCCCCAATGCGCGAGCGGGATGACGGTATCAGAATACGGGTATCGGGTATCGGGTATCGGGGAGCGGGTATCGGGGAGCGGATCGCCGGAACAGCGAACTGCGCTCCCCGTGACCCGCTTCCCGTAACCCGCCCCCGGCTGTTGTACCCTGCCCCATGTCCATCACCACCACAGACGAGCTCGTCGGGATGCGTCGCGCGGGGCAGGTCGTGGCCAGGGCTCTGGCCGCCATGAAGGAGGCGACGGTCGTCGGGGCGACGCCGGCCGACATCGAGGCGGTGGGAGCCTCCACGCTGCGCGCGCTCGGGGCCCGCGCGGCGCCGATGGTCGTCTACGGGGCGCCCTGCGCGGCGTTCGTGAGCGTGAACGACGCCGTGGTCCACGGGCTGCCCAGCCGCACGCCCCTGCGGGCTGGGGATCTGGTGAAGATCGACGTCACGCCGCTGGTCGACGGCTTCGTCGCCGACGGCGCGATCTCGGTGGCCGTCGAGCCGTCGACCTCACGGGGGCGCCGGCTGGCGCGGTCGGCGGAGCGGGCGCTGATGGCCGCCCTCGCCGAGGTCCGGCCTGGGCTGCCGGTCCACGCGCTCGGTGCGCTGATCGACCGCCATGTCCGGCGCGATGGCTTCTCCGTCATCCGCGACCTCACCGGCCACGGCGTGGGACGCACCATCCACGAGCCGCCCGAGGTGCCCAACTACGATCCCGGTGGCCGGTCGCCGCTGCTGACCGAGGGGCTCGTGATCGCCGTCGAGCCGCTGGTGGCGGAACGCTCGGGCGCCATCCGTCTTGCGTCCGACAAGTGGACCCTCTCCACCCGCGACGGCGGCTGGGCCGCGCACTGGGAACACACCATCATCGTCACCGCCAACGGCGCCGAGATTCTGACGGCGCTCGCTGCGTAACGGGGCCACACACGGCCCGCTCGCGGGGGCCTGCCCTACGGTTCGAGTGACGACACGTAGGCGATGATGTCGACCATCTCGCTGTCGGTGAGGTTGGCCACCACTGGCACCATCAACGCGGCCATCGCGCCCCTGCGCGTGCCGAGCTTGATGTCGTACATCTGCCGGGCCAGGTAACTCGGTGAGCGGCCGGCGAGATTGGGCACCAGGCCGAGACCCTTGAGGCCAGGACCATGGCAGACCGCGCACGCCGTGGTCCTGCCGCCGCCACCGGTGGTCGCCAGGGCCTCACCACGCTTCACGCTGCCAATGGGCGCATAGGCGATGAAGCCCGATCGCGGATTGCGCAGTCTCGTCTGCGCCACATCCTCCGGCGTCTCGATGATCCGCGTGCCGATCGGCTCCTGGAGGCCATCACCGATCGGGAAGTAGATCTCGCCCTGAATCTTCATGGCCGGGGTCATCGCGGTCTCGACGACGCGGATGTACTTCGGCACCTTGATCGACGAGAAGTAGCGCGCCACTTGCTGGATCTCCGCGTCGGTCATCGCCTTGGCGGCGTTCTCCATCTCCCCCGTGTTGGCCTTGCGCGGATCCGCGCTGTGTCGCAAGCCCTGCTGGAAGTCGCGCAACTGCTGCACGATGTAGTCGCGCGGCAGGCCCTGGACCGGCGCATTCTCTGGGCGCCCGCGTCCGTCAGGCAGGTGGCACAACCCGCACGCGCGCGCTCCGGGCGGTTTGCCCTTCGCCACGATGTCGGGCATCGGTGCGTGACTCTCGGGAAACCAGTCCGCGGGGCCGTAGCTGTTGCTGACCTGTTGCTGCGTGAATCGCAGTGTCGACCCGTTGGCCTGCAGCAGCTCGGGCGGCGGTGCACTCGGGTCTGGCGGCGTCGGCGGGCGGTACGGCGGCGTCACCTGCGCCGGCACCTGGTCAGGGACCACACCTGGCGGCAGTTGTGGCTGGGCGTAGGGCCAGGCCGGGGGCATCTGCCGTTGCGCCCGTACGCCTCCCGATGCCCACAGCGCGGCAAGCGCTCCGATGGTGACGACGATGACGCGTGTTCGCATGGGCCTGTTCCTCTCGCTCGGTCGGAGAGCGTATCGCACCGACGGCGGTACGATGCAGGGATATGGCGCAGGTCGGAAGTCGGGAGTCGGGCGTCGGGAGTCGCCCGGTGGGCACGAAGGCCAATCCGGCCGACGTGGTGATCGTCGGCGCGGGAGCCACTGGAGGGTGGGCGGCCAAGCGCCTCGCCGAAGCGGGGCTCCAGGTCGTGGTCCTCGACGCCGGCCGCCCGTTCGGGCCCGAGGATTTCCGCGAGCACATCCCGGCGCACGCGCTGCCGCTACGCGCCCGCACCAAGGCCGAGATCGCCAGGACACGCCCCCAGCAGGCCGCGGGCTACGCCTGCACCGAGTGGAATGCCGACTGGCACGTCAACGACATCGACGAGCCCTACACGACGGCGCCCGGGCAGCCCTTCCCCTGGGTGGGGCGCACCCGCGTCGTCGGCGGCCGCACGCACGTGTGGGGCCGTCAGAGCTACCGCTACAGCGACATCGACTTTCGCGCGGCGTCGCGCGACGGGTTCGGCATCGACTGGCCGTTGTCGTACGCCGATCTCGCGCCGTGGTACGACCTGGTCGAACGCTACGTCGGCATCACGGGCATCAACGAGGGTGTGCCGCAGTTGCCCGACCAGCAACTGCAGCCGCCGATGGGATTCTCGTGCGTCGAGTCGCACGTGCGCGACACGATCAAGGGCCGTCTGGCGCGCACCGCCACGCAGGGGCGCACGGCCAACCTCACGGAGTCGATCAACGGACGCCCGAAGTGCCACATGTGCGGCCCGTGCGAGCGGGGGTGCGCGACCTTCTCCTACTTCAACGCCGCGTACACGACGATGCTGGATGCGGAGAAGACGGGGCGGTGCCGCGTCGTGACGCACGCCATGGCGGCGCAGGTGCTGATGGACCCGGCGACGCGCAAGGCGACCGGCATCCGCTACGTCGACCGGCCCACGCGTGCGCACCACGAAGTGCACGGCCGCGTCGTCGTGCTGGCGGCGCAAGCATTCGAGTCGGTGCGCCTGCTGTTCAATTCGGCGACGGCCCAGGATCCGGCAGGGCTGGCCAACTCGAGCGGTGTGCTGGGGCAGTACCTGCTGTCGCACTTCACGGGGTTCGGGGCGACCGCGACGTTCCCGGCGTTCAACCGCAAGGCCGACGTCAACGCGCCTCGCAAGCCGACGGGCCTGTTCGTGGCGCGCTTCCGTAACCTGCCGGGGCAGCCCGCCGATGCGCGCTTCACGCGCGGCTACGGCTTTCAGGGCGGTGGCTCGACCGATATCCAGACGGGCCAGCCCGGATTCGGCGAAGACTACGTGCGTGCCGTGCGCGAGAGCGGGCGCACCACGGTGTCATTGCAGGGGTTCGGCGAGCCGGTGCCCGATGCACGGAACCGCGTCACGATCGACCCGCACGTGGTCGACGCCTACGGCATTCCCGTCGTGCGGATCGACATGCGGATGTCCGACAGCGATCAGGCGATGATGCGCGACGGCGCGGAGCAGGCCGCCGAGATGCTCGAAGCGTCGGGCGGGACCGACATCCGCATCACCTGGGCACCGCGCTGGGCCAGCCACGAGGTCGGCATCGCCCGCATGGGCGCCGATCCGAAGACCTCGGTGCTCAACCAGTTCCAGCAGACGCACGACGTGAAGAACCTGTTCGTCGTGGACGGGGCCAGCATGCCGAGCGTGGGCTACGTGAATCCCACGCTCACGATGATGGCGCTCACGGTGCGGTCGTGTGACTACCTGCTGACACGACTGAAGCAATTGGAAATTTGACATTCGAAATTTCCGGGCGCCGACCTTCGGTCACGCGCCTCGAGATATCGCGAGCGAGCGAAGGCCAAAGGCCGAGCCGCCCGGAGTTTCGAATGTCCAATTTCAAATTGCGCGCTTCTTCCAGATGGCCAGCACCTCGGCCTCGCGTTCGGGCGAGAGCCCGGCCTTGAGCTTGGCCTTTCGCTCTGCCGGCCACGTCTCGACGTAGGCCAGCGTGTCGCGCACGGTCTCGGCCAGCGGGCGATGGGTGAGGCCCTTGGCCATGGCCGCCTTCACGCTCACCTGCCCCTCGCCGGCCGTCTCACCCTCGGCGGGCAGCCATACCGGCATGTCGCTCCATGGACGCACCTTCTGCGCCTCCATGAAGTCCTTCGGCAGCCACACGAACGACGCGTTGGACTTCGAGACCTGCTTGCAGGTGTCGAGCAACCGCCCGATGGTCAGGCTCCCCTGCGGGGCATCGGCGTTGTAGATGCCCGTCACGGTGCCCTCGAGGCAGTGCACGACGAAGTTGGCGAGGTCGCGCACGTCGATGCACTGCACGAAGTCGGTCGGCGTGTTGGGGGCGAGCACCTCGCCGCCGCGCGCGACGCGTACGGGCCAGTAGGTGAAGCGGTCGGTCGTGTCGCCAGGGCCCACGATCAGGCCGGGACGGATGACGGTGGTGCGGCCAGGCATCGCCTTCTCGGCGGCCTGCTCGCACAGCACCTTCAGTCCGCCGTAGGTCTCGCCGGTGACCTGCGTCACGGTCGGATCCTTCAGCGTCGCCAGGGGCGCCGACTCGTCGAGCCCAGGCTTGTCGAGGGCCGCGTAGACCGAGATCGTCGAGACCAGCAGGTAGTGGCGCACGTTGGGCGCCAGCAACGTCGCGCTCGCCGTGACGTCGGCCGGAATGTACGCGGACGGGTCGAGCACAGCGTCCCACTTGCGGCCCTCGAGCGCCTTCAGGTCCGTCTTGCGGTCGCCGCGGAGCTTCTCGACGTCGGGAAACAGCTGCGGATTCGTGCGGCCGCGATTGAAGAGCGTGACCGTGTGGCCGCGCTCCTGCAGGCGCCGCACGACGTGCGGCCCCAGGAATCCGGTCCCGCCGATGATCAGCACCTTCAGCGGCGCGGCGGCCTGGACGCGGCCCGGCAGCGCGGCAGCGGCGGTGGCGGCGAGAGACGAGGCGAGGAACGAGCGTCGGGTGTGGGGCATGGTGTCAGGCTCAGGAATCGGGTACCGGGTACCGGGTTCCGGGTGCGGGTCGCGGCGTACCCGCTACCCGATACCCGCTACCCGCTACCCGCCGCAATCGTTACGACACGACCGGGCGTGCTGATGACGTGGACGGCGGTGCGGCGGCCGCGAGATGCGCATCGTGCGTGCGGCCGACGCGCCAGCCGAGGAGCGCCCACACGCAGGCGACGACCAGGCCGATGAGGGCCACCTGGCCGAGCGGCAGCTTCATGGACGTCACCACCGCCATGCACCAGCCCACCACCAGATCGCCGCCACGATAGATCGCGGTGTCGATGAACGCCTTGGCCTTGTACCGGCTCTCGCGATCGACGCGCGTGAAGAGGCTCTCGCGGGCCGGCGCGATCAGCGAGAAGTTGCCGGCGCGGTGGACGATCTGGATACCGGCCAGCAGCAGGGGGCCTGGCGCCGACGCCAGCCACGCGAAGCCCGCCGCCACCAGCAACGGCGACAGCATCAGCAACGGGGTCACGCCGAACCGCGTGAGCAGCACACGGGTCACGACCACCTGCGTGACGACGGTCAGCGCGTTGACGGCGAAGTCGATCCGCGCGAAGTAGGCCGCCCGCGCCGCCGAGTCGGTGAAGGCCGCCGCGACGACCGCCGCCTGCTGGTAGTAGAGGATCGTGTTGACGGTGACGTAGAGCAGCAGGAGTCCCGCGATGGCGCGCAGGAACGGCGACCCCGCCACCAGGCGTGCGCCCGCGAGCACGGTGCCGCCGATGGCCGTGTCTGCGCCGCGCCGCTGCGTCGCCCAGGGGAGCAGGCGGACGATGGCGACCAGCGCGCCCACGAGCAGCAGCGCGGAGATGAGCATCAGCTGTGGCACGCCCACCCGCTGCACGAGCAGCGCCGTGAGTGCCGGCCCGGCCAGCGCGCCGCACGTGCCGCCGGCGGCGATGATGCCGTACAGCCGCTTGGCCTCCTCGGAGGTGAAGATGTCGGACATGAAGCTCCAGAACACCGACACCACGAACAGGTTGAAGACGCTGACCCAGATGAAGAACGCCGGCACCGCCACGGTCATGCCGCGGTCGAGGCGGAAGACGACGTAGAAGCCCAGCAGGCAGGCGATGAAGAAGCCGTAAACCACCGGCAGGAAGATGCGGCGCTCGAAGCGCGACACGAGCGCACCGTACAGCGGCTGCGCCAGCAGCATGCAGGCGAAGGTGCCGCTGAACAGCCACTGCAGCTTGTTGACGCCGTGCCTGACGCCCATCTCCTCGCGCAGGGGCCGCAACAGGCCATACGCGCACAGCAGTGAGAAGAAGTAGAAGAAGCTCCAGGCGAGTGCCGGCCGCTCTTCACGCGTCACGCCCGTGAGGAGGGCCAGGCGCGAGGCGGGGATGCTCGTGGATGGCGAGGCGGGCATCGATCAGCGCTTGCGGCGCCAGAGGAGCACGGCCTCGCGATTGCGAATCGTGCCGAAGCAGTAGCGCTTGCGGTTGCTGTAGGTGTCGAGCCAGTCGCGCGCCACCCACAGGTTCGCGCCGTCCGGATCGTCGTGGAGCCGCTGCGCCTCGCCGTTGAGGCCCTTCACGGTGCGCTGGAAATACGGGTCGAAGAACGACAGGCCGTCCGGGTCCGACTTGAGGGCCATCACGTAGTGCCACACGCCGCCGCCGATGTGCATGTTGCACAGCGCGACGCCGCCGGTGTTCAGGCAGCCGACGAGCTGATTCCCGCGGCGCACGTGTACCTCGGTGCCGCGCAGGTACTCGGTCTTCACCGCGAACTTGCCCTCGCGGTACGACCCGAGCCACTCCGAGGTCACGCGGATGCCCCATTCGTCCGTGCCGTCACCGAGCGTGTTGCTGCGGCTGACCCCGTTGAGCGTGTAGGTGTAGACGCGTTGGATGACCAGCGGCGGGATCTCGCCGCGGCCGAACAGCCGGGCGATGCCGTTGAGGAACGTGGTGGGGACGCAGTCGGCCTCGCTGAACTGGTACCGGAACGGCACCGGCACTTCGGGGGGGCGCGACGCGCGACCCGACCGCGGCCGTTGGGACGCGAGGGGTGAGGTCAACGTCGTGAGTCTGCCACCGGGCTGCGGGATCCGCAAGACACATCGGGGGCTTGCGCGGCGGGCCCCCGCCGGTCCACGCTGCGGGCATGCCCGATCCCGTCCGCGTCCCCTCCCGCCGTGCGTTCCTGGCCGCCGCCGGCCTGGCCGCGCCGGCCCTCCTGACCCATCCGGTGCGCGCCCACGGCGGGCAGGTGTCGGTGCGCTCCGGCACCCTCGGCGCGCGGGCTCGGGTCGTGCCGCTCGCGGCCACCCTGGACCACCCCCAGGGCATCACCGCCAGTCCCGACGGCACCACCTGGTACGTGACGTCCGTGCTGCGGAAGGAGCAGAAAGGCCTGCTCGCGTCGTTCCGCGCGGGCGACGGCAGCCTCCTGCAGCGGCAGGAGGTGCAGGACGGCCAGCGCTACCATCCGGGTGGCCTCAAGCGCCTTGGCGACACGCTGTGGCTCCCGGTGGCGGAGTACCGCCGGTCGTCGACCAGCGTGGTGCAGGCACGCGACGCCGCTACGCTCGCGCTGCGTGCCAGCTTTCCGGTGGCCGACCACGTGGGGGCCGTGGCCCCGACGCCCTCGTCGCTCATCGGGTGCAACTGGGACGCGCGGCTTTTCTACGAGTGGAGCTTCGAGGGACGGCAGGTGCGCGTCGTGGAGCACGACGGGTCGGCGCGTTACCAGGACCTGCAGTGGATGGGCGACACCCTCCTGGCGGGGGGACTCCTCGGCGACCAGGGCGTCATCGATCTCCTTGAGTGGCCCACCCTCGACCTGCGCGAACGCATCGTCGTCGGCGCCACCGACCGCGGTGTGGTGCTCACGCACGAGGGCATCGCCGTGGCCGGCAAGCACGTCCTGCTGATGCCCGAGGACGACCCCACCCGGGTGTTCGTCCACGAGTGGGTGGGGCCCGCGGCTGTCGAGGCCGTGCCGGCGCCGCCGGTCTCGACCACCGAGCCGGAGACGTCGCTGTTCAAGAAGAAGCCGACACCGTAGGCAGGCTCAAGGCTCAGGGCTCAAGGCTCAGAAAGCCTGCTGGCAGGCAGGATGCTTTTTGAGCCCCTGAGCCTTGAGCCCTGAGCCTATATCCCCCAGCCCAGCGCCCGCGCGACGGTGGCGGTGAGGAAGCACACGAGGAAGGCGGTGCCGAGCGGGAGCAAGGCGCCGACGGCAGCCCACTTCGTGCTGAGCGTTTCCTTGTAGATCGTCACGATGGTCGTCGCACACGGGTTGTGCAACAGCGAGAACAGCATCAGGTTGACCGCGGTGAGGGTCGTCCAGCCCTGCTGATCGACCAGGAGGCGCTTCAGGTCTGCGAGGCCTTCCATCTCGGTCATCATCCCGGCGCCCATGTAGGCCATCACCAGGGTGGGCACGACGATCTCGTTGGCGGGGATCGCGATGATGTACGTGAGCAGGATCACGCCGTCGAGGCCGATGGCACGACCGAGCGGGTCGAGCCAGGACGCAGTGATGGCCGCCAGCGTGCGGTCGCCCCAGTAGATGTTGGCCAGCAGCCAGATGACGGCACCGGCGGGCGCAGCCGTCCACATGGCGCGATACAGCACGAACAGGGTGCGGTCGATGAGCGACGTGTAGAAGATGCGGCCGATGTCGGGGCGGCGATACGGCGGCAGCTCCAGCGTGAAGGCCGAGGCCTCGCCGCGCAGGATCGTGCGCGACAGCAGCCACGACATCAGCAGCGTGAAGCCGATGCCGAGGATGACCACGCCGACCACGGCGGCTGCGGCTGCCACCGAGGCGAAGGCCGGCGCGAACGACGCGCCCACGAAGATGGTGCCGAGCATGATCAGGGTGGGGAAGCGCCCGTTGCACGGCACGAAGTTGTTGGTGAGGATCGCGACCAGCCGCTCGCGCGGCGAGTCGATGATGCGTGTGGCGATGACGCCGGCCGCGTTGCAGCCGAAGCCCATGGCCATGGTCAGCGCCTGCTTGCCATGGGCGCCGGCGCGCCGGAACAGGAAGTCGAGGTTGAACGCCACGCGCGGCAGGTAGCCGAGGTCCTCGAACACGGTGAACAGCGGGAAGAAGATCGCCATGGGCGGCAGCATCACGCTCACGACCCAGGCCAGCCCGCGGTACACCCCGTGCCACACGAACCCGGTGATCCACCACGGCACGCCCGCCGCGTCGAACAGCGCAACGGCCTGATCCTCCACCCAGAACAGGGCTTGCGCCAGCAGCGCCGAGGGCACGTTGGCGCCGGCGATGGTCAGCCAGAACACGATCGCCAGCAGCACCAGCATGATGGGCAGGCCCAGCCACGGCGAGGTCACCAGCCGATCGATGCGCTGCTCGAAGGCGAGGGCGCCGGTGTCGCCGTCCTGCGAGACGGCGCGCCGCGCCACGCGCTCGGCCTCGGCGTAGAGCGACTTCACGGCCTCCTCGCGGAATCCGCCGCTGAGTTGCCGGCGCAACTCGCGCGCCCGCGCCAGCACCTCGTCGGGACTGGGCGGCGTACGGTCGATGGTCTCGCTCATGGTCGTGTCTTCGTCTTCGATCGTGCCTACCGAGTCGACGTGCCTGCCAGCCAACGGGCGACGTCACTCCTGACCGTCGGGCAAGCCCGACGGCTACACCCAGCCCTGAGCCCTGAGCCTCGAGCCCTGAGCCCTGGGCCTATTGCGCGCCCTGCAGGGCGATCTGCCGGCTGAACCTGGCGTCGCGCTGCTGCTGGCGCGACACCAGTCGTGCCAGTTCGCCCGTGCGCAGCGCCTCCTCGACCCGCGCGTCACCGTCGAGCAACCGGATGGCGAGCCAGCGGCTGTTGGGCACGCCGGGCGCCGCGGCCTCGACCTGGGTCATCAGTTCGCGGACCGCATGCTCGAACTCCGGTGTGCCCGTCACGCGCAGCGGCGACGTCTCGGTGGCGCCGCTCGACACCCCGTCGACCGCGGCCAGCAACGCCTGCAGCCCCTCGCCGGTCCGGGCCACGATGGGCACGACGGGCACGCCGAGGTCGCGCGCCAGGCTGCGCGTGTCGACGTCGATGCCCTTGCGACGGGCCTCGTCCATGAGGTTGACCGCGACGATCACCCGGTCGGTGATCTCCAGCACCTGCAGCGCCAGGTTCAGGTTGCGCTCGAGGGCGCTGGCGTCGGTGACGACGATCACCGCGTGCGGCTGGCCGAACAGAATGAAGTCGCGCGCGACCTCCTCGTCCTGCGAGGCCGAGAGCAGCGAATACGTCCCGGGCAGGTCGACGATCTTGTACCGGACGTCGGCCCAGGCAAACCCGCCCTCGGCGCGGGTCACGGTCTTGCCCGGCCAGTTCCCGGTGTGCTGGTGCAACCCGGTGAGCGCGTTGAACAGCGTGCTCTTGCCCGTGTTGGGGTTGCCTGCCAGCGCGATGACCCGATCCACGGCGCCGAGCTGCACGCCCATCGGCGCCAGTTCCGCGGCCACCGGACAGCTTTCGCAGTCGTGTCCACTCATGCCTGTGCCTCCCGGGCGATCGGGCCGGTGCCCGTCGTGGTGCGTCGCACGATCACCGCCGACGACTGATCGCGTCGGAGGGCGATCGTGGTGCCGCGCACGCGAAAGGCGCGCGGATCGCCGGCAAACGTCTCGAGGACCGGGCGCACGCGCGTGCCCGGGGTGAAGCCGAGGTCGAGCAGACGACGACGGGTGAAGCCCTGGCAGGTCGGCGACAGCGACACGATCTCGCCATCCTGGCCGGGGGGCAGCGTCGACAGCCGCAGCAGGCCGGTGGTCTCCTGCGCCGCGGCTTCGAGGGGCTGCGCGAACACGTTGCCCGCGTGCTCGAGCGGGAGGGTCACGTCGCGGTCCTCGACGTGCAGGTGCAACGCGTCGGCGGTCGCGTCGATCACGTGGAAGGCTTGTCCAGGCTGCAGCCCGAGGGCGACGAGGGCGCGGAAGGTGGCCGTGGGTTCGTCCTCGAGGTGCGCGATCCGTCCATCCTGGCCGGGCTGCCAGGCGGTGATGGGCGTGCCGGGATCCTCGGAGCCTTCACCGGCCCACGGAATCGGGTCGCCGTGCGGGTCGCGCTCCGGATGACCGAGGGAGGCCGACAGGCGGTCGGCCTCGGCCTCCGACAGGCGATGCTCGAGCCGCTCTGCGACGCGATGGACGTCGGTCAGCGGCAGGCGTGCCTCGTCGGCCAGGTACCGCTCGAGCAGGCGATGCGCCCGCACCAGGTGTCGGGCCCGCTGCTCGCCGAGAGGCGTGAGCCGGAAGCGGCCGCCTTCGGATGCCGTGAAGCCTCCAGCCCGCAACCCTTCCATCACGCGCAGCAACGCCTGGTCGCCGAGGCCGAGCGTGCCCTTCAGCGAGGCGAAGGAGCCCGCGCGTCCGGCCTGCGCCTCCTGCAACAGGTGCTTGAGGGCGTTGTCGCCGCGTTCCTGCTGCCGGCTGGCCCCGCCCCGGCGCGCGCGCGCCAGCACGCCGTGCCGCGGCCACAGCGCTGCCGCCACCAGGACCATGGCCACCACGACCCACCCGATCATCGGACCCGTCATCGTGCCTCCACCAACCGCGTGACGCGCGCTTCGAGCGCCGCGCCGCTCAGCCGCGCTGCCTCGAGCCGGCCCTGCCTGTCGTACACGAAGGTCGAGGGTACCGCCTGCACGCCGAGCGTGCGCGCCAGCGGACCCTCGAACCCACCGGACTCACGCACCTGCGGCCAGCCGATGCCTTGACGCTGCAGCCAGCTCCGGAACTCCCGTGCCGCGCTCCGATCGACGCTGACGCCGAGAATGGTCAGGTCGGTTCGGCCGTAGCGCGCGTGCAGCCGCTGCAATCGTGGCAGATCGGCGAGGCAGGGCGCGCACCACGTGGCCCAGAAGTCCACCAGTACCACCCGGCCCCGCAGGTCGGCGGCCGTCCACCGGCGTCCGTCGATGTCCACCAGCCGGAGCGTCTCCGGAAAGGCCTCGCCGCCGGAGACCGTCGCGGGCGCGGGCGCCGAGGGCGCGGTGTCGGCGACCGCCGCCGTGCCGAGGAGGGCGGCCAGGCCCAGCGCGATCAGGCCCGTCCTCGTCGTCATCGACCCACCCGCAGCGCCAGCTGCACCGTGCGCGGGAAGCGTGGTCCGTACACGTACGCCGAGTCGCGCAGCGGGCCCTGGTCGAGGTCCCGCTGGTAGGCGTTGGTCACGTTGCGCACCGCGAGCGTCAGCGCCACCGTCGTCGTCAGGCGACGCGACACGGAGACGTCCACCTGGGTGAACGACGGCGTGCGTTCGAGCCGGTCCTCCGGGATCGCACCGGCGAAGTGTGGCGCGAGCATCGGACCGGTGAAGCGCAGGCCAGCGAACACCTCCACGGGCAGCACCTCCCTGATGGTGATCGAGGCGTTGCCGTACACGTCGGGCGTGCGGAAGAAGCGCGTGCTGCCGAAGTCGGGGTCGGGCTGGCCGAACGAGCTGCGCTGCAGCACCAGGCCGCCCTGCAGCACGAGGTGGTCGCCGCGCCCCCAGCCCAGGTTGGTCTCCACGCCGCGCACGGTGGCCGTGCCGAGGTTCACCTTCAGGAACTCGTGCACATCCGTGCCGGGCAGGTCGTCTTCCTGCAGGTGGAACTGGTCGCGCAGCCGCGTGTGGAAGGCGTTGGCCTCGACCAGGGCCTGACCGCCCCAGAGCGTCGGTTTCCACTCGGCCCCTGCCATCCAGTTCGTGGATCGTTCCGGCCGGAGCGACGGGTCGATCAGCACGACGCGCGCCTCGCCACCGACCGAGGCGATGTGCAGGTCTTCGTCGAACACCTGGGGGGCGCGGATCCCCTGGGCGTAGGAGACCCGCAGGTCGAGGAAGGGGCGTGGCGAGGCGCGCAGCGCCGCCCGGGGCAGCACCTGTGCGCGCGGCAGCGCCGAGTGACGATCGACCCGCAGGCCGGTCAGCAGCTGCCACCCCGGCCGGAACGTCCATTCGTCCTGCACGAAGGCGCCCACCTGCTGGTACCGCAGGTCGAGGGCGCGGCCGTAGCCGGGCTGGGAGTCCTGCAGCCGCTCCAGGGTCATCTGGGCGCCGCCGCTCACCACGTGGCGCGCGGCGTAGCGGTTGATCAGGAGATCGGCCACGCCGAGACGGCTCCGGGTGTCGCCATAGGCCAGCGGGTCGCGGCCGACGCCGTAGTAGCTGTCGCGGCGCGTGTCGGCGGCCGACAGCGTCACGCGGTAGTCGCTCCGCGCGGTCGGCGCATGCAGCCAGGTGACCGTCGCCGCCTCGCGCCGCGTGTCGATGTCCTCGGCCACGTCGGCTTCATGTGGCGGCAGGTCGAGCGCGTTGCCGCCGCGCCGCGCCTCGTGCATGGCGCTGGCATCCACGGTCAGTCGGGCCCGACTGTCGAGCAGCACGCGGTGCGCCCGGACGCCACCGGCCTCCAGGGCTCGCCGCGAGATCTCGGTGTAGCCGTCGCCGGTGAGATCGACCGGGGACACGCGGTCGGCCTGCCCGTAGGCGGTCAGCAGGCTCCGCTTGTCGCCGCTCACCCAGTCCAGTGCGCCCGACGTGCTCATCATCGGTGCGCCGCCGGATGTCCCCACGGTCGTGTCGACCTGGTAGCCGGGCGTCGCGGGTTCGCGGGTGACCACGTTGATGACGCCGCCGACCGACCCTGGCCCGAGCAACGCGGCGCCGCCGCCCTTGGTGACCTCGATGCGGTCGATCAGGCGGGCGGGGATCTGCTCGAGGCCGTAGACCTGCGCCAGCGACGACAGCGTCGGCTGTCCGTCGATGAGGATCTGCGTGTACGGCCCTTCGAGCCCCAGCAAACGCACCTGGGAGAAGTTGCAGTTCTGGCAGTTGTTCTCCACGCGAACGCCGGTCGTGTACTCCACCGCGTCGGCCAGCGTGCGCGCGCCCACCTGCTCCACGAACTCGCGCGAGACCACCTCGGTGCGCACCGGGGCATCCCGCAGGCGGGCGTCGCGCCGCTCCGCCGCGACCTCCACGTCGGCGCTGAACGCCGGGGCCAGCACGACCGACACCGGACCGGCCGTCGCCGCGACGTCGGCCGAGCCGAGGCCCGGCATCTCGACGCGCACCGGTTGCGCCGGTGCCACGCACGCCGTGCCGTCCGCACCGGTGACGGCGATGACCTGCCCCCTGGCCGTCGCGACCGTCGCCCCGGGCACCACCATGCCGGCCGCATCCCGCACCTCGAGGGGCATGGGGCAGGGGGCGGGGGGCGGCACAAGGGCCAGGACGAACAGGGCCAGCAAGGACGGGCTCATATTTTGACTAATCAAAAAATGAACCCAAGACACGTCAAAGTCAAGGAAGAACCGCAAGGCGCTCGTCGGGGGCCCTCGGGAAGCCCCACAATCGGCCTTCACGGTTCGTTCCGACTCCGTATAACGTTTTCTGCTATCGAAGCGGTTGGGTGTTGCTGGCCGCGCATCTGCCACCTCATGGGCGCCCATCGCACGCACCTGCTCGAGCTCGCGGCCTCGGTCGCCGATGGCACCGCCGACATCGACTGGTCGCGCCTCGAGGCCTCGGTCGAGGACGAGGAGGACCGCCAGCTCCTGCAGGACCTCCGGGTCCTCGCCGGCGTCGCCCAACTGCACCGGTCCGATCCGCCCTCGTCGGCCTCCTCGACGGCTCGCCTCAGGCGTGGTCGCGTCGTCGGGCGTATCGGGCCGCCGCTCACCGAGACGGATGGGCCCACCGTCGAGGAGCATGTCCTGCTGCCGCCCGCCACCGGCCCGGTGGACCGTTGGGGCCACCTCGAGCTCATCGAGCAGATCGGCCAGGGCTCGTTCGGCAACGTCTACCGGGCGCGCGACACGCGGCTGGACCGCGACGTCGCCCTGAAGCTGCTGCGCAAGGGCCGCCAGACTGCCGAACTGGCCGACAAGATCCTCCACGAGGGCCGGATCCTCGCGCGTGTGCGTCACCGCAAC
This sequence comes from Luteitalea sp., assembly GCF_044337415.1. GTDB lineage: Bacteria > Acidobacteriota > Vicinamibacteria > Vicinamibacterales > Vicinamibacteraceae > Luteitalea. The sequence continues at coordinate 20,293 of NZ_JBIINP010000015.1, read as the reverse complement.
GTGGTGACCGTCTTCGGCGTGGAGGAGCAGGATGGCCGCATCGGCCTGTGGATGGAGTACATCCGCGGGCGCACGCTGGAGCAACTCCTGCGCTCGACCGGATCGTTCGGCGCGCGCGAGGCGGCGCTGATCGGCCAGGAGTTGTGCCGGGCCCTTGCGGCGGTGCACAAGGCCGGTCTCGTGCATCGCGACATCAAGGCCCAGAACGTGATGCGCGAGGAGGGCGGGCGCCTCGTGCTCATGGATTTCGGGGCGGGGCAGTACGTGCACGCGGTAGGTCCGACCACGAGCGGGCGCCTCACGGGGACGCCGCTCTATCTCGCGCCCGAACTGCTCCGCGGCGGCGAGGCGACGGTCCGGTCCGACATCTACGGCCTCGGCGTGCTCCTGTTCCACCTGGTCACGGCACAGTACCCCGTGAGCGCCTCGTCGCTCGACGACCTGCGCCAGGCGCATCGCGAGGGGCGTCGGTTCCGCCTGCACGACGCACGGCCCGACCTGGCCGACGACTTCGCACGGGTGGTCGAGCGCGCGTGCCATCCCGATGCCACGCGCCGCTACACCAGCGCGGGCGCGCTGCAGGAGGCGCTGGCCCGCTCGCTCGGGCTCGACAGCACGGTCACCGTCGATCGTCACGCGCTCGCCGCGGCCATGGCGGCGTTGCCGGCATCCGAGACGGCGGCGCCTCTGCCGGGGACGAGTCCCCGCGCGTGGACCTTCCGTTGGTGGCACATCGCGGCGGCGGGATTCCTGATCGGCGCCATCCTGGTGGCGCTCGTCGCCTGGCTGCTGCCGCGCGAGGCGCCTGTCGGGCTCCAGCGGGCCACCGCGACCACGCCGGTGGTCGCCGTCCGCCCCGTCACGGCCTCGGCCTCGACCTTCGATCCGCTGACGTATGGCGTGGCGGGCAGCCTCGGCACCCGGCTGCGGTCGTCGCCCGAGGTGCGGGTGACCAGTCCCGACGCCGTGGCGGCGCTCAACGATGCTGCGACGCCGAGCGCGGCGATCCTCGCGCTGCTGCAGGCCGACGCGCTCGTGGAAGTGCAGCCCGTGCGCAAGCTTCCCGACGGCTATCGCGCGACCGTGCGCGTGCTCATGGCCGGTATGGTGCCCGTGACGTTGCCATCGGTCGGCCCCTCGGCGACCCTCGACAGCCTCGGCGACGCCATTGCGAGCGCCCTGGCCCCGCACCTGCGGCTCGACCCGGGGGCGCTGCACGGCGGGGCGCCGCCTGCGGCCGGCGGCAATGCCGAGGCCCTGGAGCATTTCGCACGCGGCCTGCGGCTCAGCGCGACCGAGAGCGCCGAAGGTACGGCGCAGGCGTGCCAGGCCTTCAAGGCCTCCACCGACGCCGATCCCGGGTTCGCGGCCGGCTACGCGCGCTGGGCACAGTGCCTGCTGACCCAGTACCGCTTCAACACGATTCCGGCGCTCGTGGTCTTCGACCATGCGCGCCTGGTGGCCTCGACGGCCCTGGCCCGCGACGCCAACAACCCCGATGCGCATGCCGCGCTCGCCGACCTCTACGCGGAGGACACGCACGACTGGGCGCGCGCGGAGCAGGAGTTCCAGCAGGCACTCGCGCTGGACGGGAGCAACGTCTATGCTCGGGCGCGCTTCGCGATGCTCCTGGCCGGACGCGGGCGCACGGCCGAGTCCGTCGAGCAACTGCTCGAGGCCCGCCGGCTCGCGCCGTTGTCGACCACCCTCAAGGGCTACCTCGCGATGAGCCTGCATTACGCCGGACGCGACGAGGAAGCCCTGACCATGTTCGAGCAACTGCGCGTGGTCGATGCGTCGCTCGAGTCCGCCCTCGTGGGCCAGTGCCGCATCTTCACGGTCGTCGGCAAGTTCGAGGAGGCCCTCACCACCTGCCGGCAACTGCTCGTGCGCCGGAATGGGCAGGATGCGTTCGCGCAGGCGCAGATCGCCGCCGCGCTCGGTCGCCTGGGCAAGCACGCCGAGTCGGCCGCGCAACTGGCCCGGATCCAGGCCCAGCACGAGGCGGCCCCCCCCGCCAAACGCCCTGATCTGGCGTTCTTCCTCGCGACGGCGTATGCGGGGCTCGAGCAGTCGGACCAGGTGTTCAAGTGGCTCGAACTCGCCGCCCGCGGCAAGAGCTCCCGACTGGCCTACCTGCGTGTCGACCCGCGCTTCATGGTCGTGCGCGCCGACCCGCGCTGGACGCGTATCGTCGAGTTGTACGAATCCCCTGCCTGATGCAGGACACCCGCGCCGGCATGAGGCCGCCGCGCCTGTCGCAAGGAGCCCGTTGATGACCAAGCCACCCGTGTCGTTCCGTCCCGTCGTCGAAGCCATCGACGCATTGCTGAAGGAACTCGAGACGATGGAGGAGCCCGCCGACTCCAAGAGGAAGCAGCGTGCGCGAGCCATGAAGGCCTCGCTCGAGGGCACCGCCCTGATGTTGCGCGCGGAATGCTGGAGCCGCGACGCCAACGAATCCGTGTACGAGTTCCCCGCCTGACGTGACCAGCGAGGGGGCGCCGGCGCTGTGGGTTCGCCGGGCACCAGGGGCGTGGTGCACCTGGGAAGGCGGGGGGCTCACGGCGCGAACACCGACACGTGCCGAGGGACTCCCGCTCTCGCCGCTGCTGCAGACGGTTCTCGACCGCCTCGCCGACTGGACCACCGTCGAGGCCCTCGCCCTCGCGCTGGACCTGCCGGTCGTCGCGGTCGACGCGCTGGTGCACGGCCTGCTCGCGCACGACCTGCTCGAGGCGGCGCCGTCACCCCCGGGTGAGTCCATCGCCTCCGTGCCGACGCCATGGGACACCTGGGCGCCCGTCGCGCAGGCCTTCCATCTCGCGACGCGCGACGTCGCGTTCGCTCGTCGCCCCGCCGACGACACATCCCCGCGCCCGCTGCGTCCGCCGCCTGTGCTCCCCGCGCAGGGCACCAGCGACGTGCCGCTGCCGTCCCCGGTCGTGCCCGGCGCGCTGGCGGCGGCGCTGGCCGACCGCCGCACGCATCGCCGTTTCGCCGCGCAGCCCCTCGGCCTGGCCGATCTCGGCACGCTGCTCGGTGCGACGTTCGGCGTGCAGGCGTGGGCGTCGACCGCAGAGGGCCCGCTCGCCCTGAAGACATCGCCATCGGGTGGCGCCCGGCACAGTCTCGAGGCGTGGGTGTGGGCGCGCGACGTGGTCGGCCTGCCGTCCGCGCTCTACCACTACCGGCCAGAGGCCCACGTGCTCACGCGCCTCGACGCACCCTCGCCCACGCGCGTCACCGAATGGTTACCGATGCAGGAGGGCTACGACGGCGCGGCCGTGGTCGTGGTCCTCGCCAGCGAACTGGCGCGCGTGGCCTGGCGCTACCGCTCGGCCCGCGCGTATCGCGTGGTGCTGATCGAGGCTGGCCACCTGGCCCAGACGTTCTGCCTCGTGGCGACGGCCCTCGGCGTGGGGCCCTTCTGTACGGCCGCACTCGCCGACTCGGCGATCGAGGCCTCGCTCGGACTCGATCCTCGGCAGCGGCCCGTGGTGTACGCGATGGGAGCCGGCGTGCCGATGGCGGGGGAGTGGCGCCCGCACGAGGATCGACCGGCGCCGGTCATGACGCCGACGGGGCACCGCGTGCGTGCGACGCACGACGGCCCTGCGGCACCGCCAGATGCCTGATCCGGCAGCCTATTGCTCGATGCTGCTCACGTCGACGTCCACGTCGTCGCGGGTGTGCACGACGACCGCGACCTGCATCGGTCGGCAGCAGACCCAGCAATCCTCGACGTAGGTCTGCCGGCGACCGGCAGTCACGTCGATCACCAGCGTGACGGGTTCACCGCAGGAGGGGCAGGTGGTCTCGATTTCCATGGCGTGAAGGATGACGGGCGCCGCTATCGGGAGCGAACCCGACGGGACGCCAGCGTCGCCCGGTAGCAGCGCGACGGCAGCGGGTGGCCGATGGCCTCCTCGATCGCGGCCGAGGCCTCCACGAGGGCGTCGAGGTCGATGTCGCGGGCGAGGCCCAGGCCCTGCAGCATGTAGACCAGATCCTCGGTCGCGAGGTTCCCGGTGGCCCCGGGCGCGAAGGGACAGCCCCCGAGCCCGCCGGCACAGGCATCGAAGGTGCGCACGCCGGCGTCCAGGGCCACGAGGACGTTGGCGAGCGCCGTCCCGCGCGTGTCGTGGAAGTGCAGCGCGAGCCGTTCGCGCGGCACCGCCGTCAGCATGGCGGACAGCACGTCGCGGACCTGCCCCGGGTGCGCGACGCCGATGGTGTCGCTGACGGCCACCTCGTGGACGCCCGCCGCGAGGAGGTGCTCGCACACGCGGATGACGGCAGCGACGGGGACGGGCCCCTCGTAGGGACAGCCGAACGCCGTCGACACGTACCCGCGCACCGCGAGGCCCTGGCGCGTCGCGGCCGCGCACACCTCGGCGGCCGACGCGAGCGCCTCGTCCACGCCCTGGTTCAGGTTGCGCCTGCTGAAGGTCTCCGACGCGGCAGGGAAGACCGCCACCTCGCGCACGCCGGCGGCCACGGCGCGTTCCAGGCCCTTCAGGTTCGGCACGAGGGCGGAGAGACGCACGCCCGCACCGAGAAGCGCCGCATCGGCGGTGAGCGTCGAGCACAACTGGTCGCTGCCGGCCATCTGCGGTACGCGGTCGGGGCGGACGAACGCGCCGGCCTCGATGCGGCGGAGACCCGCAGCGGCCAGGGCCCGCACGAACGCGGCGCGCGTGGCGACGTCGAGCGCGACGGCCTCGTTCTGCAAGCCGTCCCGTGGTCCGAGCTCGACGATCGACACGGCGTCGCTCACGCGTCGTCTCCCGGCTCGATGTCGACGAGCACGCGCCCGGGAGCCACCCGGTCGCCCACCGCGCAGTGCACCGCGCCGATGCGCCCGGCCGTGGGCGCGCGGAGCGGCAGTTCCATCTTCATGGCCTCGAGCAGGACGAGGGCGGCGCCCGCCACGACCGTGTCGCCGGCAGCGACGAGCACGGCCGTCACCTGCGCGGGCATGGGCGCTTCGAGCAGCGCATGGCCGTGACCGGCGGCGGCGCGCCTGGCCCGTTCCGGTGGCCGAACCACGCTCACTTCTCCGGCTGCGTGCACCCAGACGACGCCGTCGGCGTCGGTCGCGGCCAGCACCACGCAGCGCGTGCCATCCTCGCGCCGGGCGTCCCAGGTGCCGTCGCCGCGGCGCGTCAGCGTCCACTCAGGCACGCCAGCCTCCCAGCGTGTCCCACGGGGTCGTCGGCGCGTCGGCTGTCGCCTCGGCCCCGGGCGCGCGGGCCTCGCGTCCCTGCACGCTGGCCACCGCCTGCGCGAGCGAGTCCAGCCACGGCACGGCCGGCGTGGACAGGGGCGCCTGGTGCTCGGCCAGCCACCCGGTGTGTACGGCGCCCGACGCCACGTCGGGATGCGACAGCACGCGTGCCAGCCACGGCAGGTTCGTGCGGAGTCCGAGCACGACGCTCGATCGCACGGCGACGCGCATGCGGTCGAGGGCGAGGCCACGCGTCGGCGCGTGCGTCACGAGCTTGCAGAGCAGGGGATCGAAGTCCGGCGTCACGAGGTCGCCCTCGCGGATGCCGCTGTCGACGCGCACGCCCGGGCCCTGCGGCTCCCGATAGCGGAGCACGCGTCCCGACTGCGGCAGGTAGCCGGCGTCGGGGTCCTCGGCGTAGACCCGGCATTCGAAGGCGTGTCCCCGCGGCGTGATGGCGTCCTGGGCCAACGCGAGCGCGCGCCCCTCGGCCACGTCCAGTTGCAGGTGCACGAGGTCGAGGCCGGTGACCGCCTCGGTGATCGCATGCTCCACCTGCAGGCGCGTGTTCATCTCGAGGAAGTGGAAGGTGGCCGCGTCGCCGTCGCCGTGCAGGAGGAACTCCACGGTGCCGGCGTTGCGGTAGCCGGCGGCTCGCGCGGCAGCCACGGCGGCCGCGCCGAGGCGCTGCCGCAGCGCTGGCGACACGACCGGCGAGGGCGCTTCCTCGATCACTTTCTGGTGGCGGCGCTGGAGCGAGCACTCGCGCTCGCCGAGGTGCAACACCGTGCCGGCCTCGTCGGCGATCACCTGCACCTCGACATGACGCGGCTGGATCAGCGCGCGCTCCACGTACAACGTGCCGTCCCCGAAGGCGCCCTCGGCTTCCCGCCTCGCCGCACCGAGCGCCTCGTCGAGGTCGGCCAACTGCGTGACCAGGCGCATGCCCTTCCCGCCGCCGCCCGCTGACGCCTTCACGAGCAACGGCACGCCGACGGCGACGGCGGCCGCCCGCAGGCTGTCGAGCGACTGGTCCTGCGGTCGCGCGCCCGGCACGCACGGCACGCCCGCGGCCTCCATCAGGCGGCGGGCCTCGAGCTTCGAGCCCATGCGCGCGATGACGTCGGCCGGCGGCCCGATGAACGTCAGGCCCGCGTCGCGGCACGCCGCGGCCAGTTCCGGGCGCTCACTGAGGAAGCCGTAGCCCGGGTGCACCGCGTCGGCGCCGGTCGCGCGTGCCGCGTCGATCACCCGCGATACCGACAGGTAGGCGGACACGGGCCGTTCGTCGCCGGGCGCGTCGAGGCACACGGCCTCGTCGGCGATCAGCACGTGCGGTCGTGTCGCATCGGGGCCGGCATACACCGCCACGACGCCCAGCCCGCGCTCGCGACAGGCGCGCGCGACGCGCACGGCGATCTCCCCGCGATTGGCGATCAGGACCTTACGCATCGGAGTCCGCGGCCTGCCAGCGCGGCCGGCGGCGGTCGAGGAACGCCCGGAGGCCTTCCTGGCCCTCGTCGCTCACGCGCTGGCGCGCGATGGCCTCGGCGGTGCGCTGCCGCGTCGCGGCGTCGGGAAGCGGCGCCAACTGCGCGAGCAGTGCCTTGGTGGCGCGATGGGCCGACGGCGCGCCGAGCGCCAGCTCCTCGAGGCGCGCCTGCACCGTCTCGTCGAGCGCCTCCGGCCGACAGACCTCGTCGATCAGGCCGACGGCGCGGGCCTCCGCGGCGTCGAGGCGGTGCGCCCGCAGGAACAGCCGTCGTGCGGCGGCCAGGCCGATCCGGCGGATGACGTACGGCGCGATGGTCGCAGGCAGGATACCGACGCGCGCCTCGGTGAAGCCGAGGGTCGTGTCGTCGGCCGCAATCACGATGTCGCTCGCCGCCAGGAGTCCGGCGCCGCCGCCGAGCGCCGGGCCGTGGACGCGCGCCACCACCGGCATCGGTAACGCCGCCACTGCATGGAACATCTCGGCGACCACCATCGCATCGTCGAGGTTGCGGACCTCGTCGTGCTCGCGCATGCGCTGCATCCAGCCGAGGTCGGCGCCCGCGCAGAAGGCCGGCCCGTTGCCGGCCAGTACCACCGCTCGCACCGTGCCGTCGCCCGCGAGCGCCCGCGCCGTGTCCCTGATGGTGGCGATCAGCCGGTCGTCGAGGGCGTTGCGCACCTCGGGCCGATCCAGCGTGAGCCAGACAGTCTGTCCCCGGCGTTCAACCTGCAGTCCGGCCATGGCGTGTCCGATCCCCCGCTACCCGCTACCCGCTACCCGATTCCCGATTCCCGACTCCCGATTCCCGTTCCGTCCCTACATCCTGAACACGCCCACGCCGCGCGGAGCCAGCGGCGCGTTGTGGCTCATGGCGATCCCGAGCCCCAGGGCATCGCGCGTCTCCAGCGGATCGAGGATGCCGTCGTCCCACAGGCGCGCCGTTGAGTAGTACGGCGAACCCTCGTGCTCGTACTTCTGGCGAATCGGATCCCTGATGGCGGCTTCGTCCTCGGGCGACAGCGTGCGTCCCTGCCGTGCGAGCTGGTCGCGCTTCACCGTCACCAGCACGCCGGCGGCCTGCTCGCCTCCCATCACCGAGATGCGGGCGTTGGGCCACATCCACAGCAGGCGGGGATCGAACGCCCGGCCGCACATGCCGTAGTTGCCGGCGCCGAACGAGCCGCCAATCACCACCGTGTACTTCGGCACCCGCGTCGTCGCCACGGCGTGGACCAGCTTGGCGCCGTCCTTGGCGATGCCGGCGCGTTCGTACTGCTGCCCGACGATGAAGCCGGTGATGTTCTGCAGGAACACGAGTGGAAGGCCGCGCTGGTCGCACAGCTCGACGAAGTGCGTGGCCTTCAGCGCCGACTCGGAGAAGAGCACGCCGTTGTTGGCGATGAGGCCCACCAGGTAGCCGTGCAGGTACGCAAAGCCCGTCACGATCGTCGGGGCGTAGCGCGCCTTGAACTCGTCGAAGCGCGAGCCGTCGACCAGCCGCGCGATCACTTCCCGCACGTCGTAGGAGGTCCGGAGGTCCTGGGGGAGCACGCCATACAACTCGGCGGGATCGAAGGCGGGCGGCTCGGGCGTGGCGCGTGCCACGGGATCGCGGCGACGCACGGGGACGGTCGACAGAATCGTCCGCGCCAGGTGCAGCGCCTCCGCGTCGTCCTCGGCGTAGTAGTCGGCCACGCCTGACAGCCGCGTATGGACGTCGGCCCCACCCAGCGCCTCGGCGGTCACGTCCTCGCCGGTCGCGGCCTTCACGAGCGGCGGACCGCCCAGGAAGATCGTGCCGGTGCCGTTGACGATGATGGTTTCGTCGGACATGGCTGGCACGTAGGCGCCGCCGGCCGTGCACGAGCCCATGACGACGGCGATCTGCGCCAGGCCTGCCGCCGACATGCGCGCCTGGTTCGAGAAGATCCGGCCGAAGTGATCGCGGTCCGGGAACACCTCGGCCTGCAGCGGCAGGAACGCGCCCCCGGAGTCCACCAGGTACAGGCACGGCAGGTGGTTCTGGAGCGCGATCTCCTGCGCGCGCAGGTGCTTCTTCACGGTGAGGGGGAAGTAGGTGCCGCCCTTGACCGTGGCGTCGTTGGCCACGATCAGGACCTCGCGCCCCGACACGCGCCCGACGCCGGTCACCAGGCCCGCTCCAGGCGCGTCGCCGTCGTAGAGGCCGTCGGCCGCGAGCGGCGAGCACTCGAGGAATGGCGTGCCGCGGTCGAGCAGGTGATCCAGTCGCTCCCGGACCGTCAGCTTGCCTTGCGCCCGTTGTCGCGCCTGCGCCTCGGCGCCACCGCCCGCCCGCGCCGCGTCTCGCCGGGCGCGCAGGTCGTCCACGAGGGCCCGCATCCGGGCCGCGTTGCGCGTGAACGTATCGCTGCGGGGATCGAGGGCCGACGTCAGGCGGTCCACGCGATCACCAGCCGCAGCAGTCGGTCTTGTAGCCGCAGGCAGGGCAGCGCCAGACGGCGTGCATCCGGAACATCTCGGCGCCACACCGGTCGCACACCGTCGGCGGATCGCACGCGGGCTGCGGTCGGGCGGGCGTCGTCTCGCGCGGCTGGGGGGCCGGCCGGGACTCGGCATCCTGAGGCATGGCCGGATTATAGGCCGCAGCGGGCCGGCGGCTCGAACGCAGCCAGGCCTGATAGGCGCGACCGGTCACGTCCTTCGTTAGGTCATGACCGTTCATGTTTGATACGCTGGCCGGACTCATGCATGTAAAGCTGACAGTGAGCGTCTGGAGTCGAGACAGAGTGAGCGTCGGCCTCTGTCTGCAAGGACGACATGCCGACTGACGCGCCCCTGCGGCTGCTGATGGTGGGTGTGCCCGATGCCGGCATCCGCATCGGACTGGATCGGCTCCAGGAGCGTCGGGTCGTAGACCTCCGGGCCACCGACGCCGACGGGGTCGAAGCCGCGTCGGAGGCCTGGGCGCCCGACATCCTGCTGGTGATCGGTAGCGGTCGTGCCGTCGATGGCCCGGAGGCGCTGCGGCACTGGCGCCAGCACCTGCCCGAGACCGACGCCGTCGTCGTGCGTCCAGCCGACGACTCCTTGCGCGCCGCCGAGTGGCTCCGCGTCGGTGCGTTCGCCGTTGTGAGCCGACCGGTGGAAGCCGACGAACTCGCCGAGGAACTCGAACGTGCGGCCGAGCGGGTGCGCTTGCGCGCCGAGAATCGCCAGCTGCGGCGCCAGCTCGACGCGCCCCGTCGCTTCCCGGAGATGATCGGGCAGAGCAAGAAGATGCTCGAGCTCTACGAGTTGGTGGGCGCCGTCGCCGGGAGCGACGCCAACATCCTCGTGCTCGGCGAGAACGGGACGGGCAAGGAACTCATCGCCAACGCCGTCCACACGCACAGCGCGCGGGCGCACGGCCCCTTCATCAAGATCAACTGCGCGGCCCTGCCCAAGGAGCTGATCGAGGCCGAGCTGTTCGGCTACCGTCGCGGCGCGTTCACCGGGGCGTTCACCGACAAGGCGGGCCTGCTGGCGATGGCCGAGGGCGGCTCGCTGCTGCTCGACGAGATCGGCGAGATGCCGTCGTACCTGCAGGCCAAGCTGCTGCGGGTGCTGCAGGAGCGGGAGTTCAGGCCGATCGGCAGCGATCGCAGCGTACGCGTCGACTTCCGCCTGATCTGCGCGACCAACGTCGACGTCGAGGCCGCGTTGCGTGACGGACGCCTGCGCGAGGACCTGTACTTCCGCATCAACACCATCACGATGCGCGTCCCGGCGCTGCGCGAGCGGCTCGAGGACCTCGCGCCGCTGTGCCAGCATTTCCTGGGCCTGTACAACGCACGGCATGGCCGGAACCTGCGTGGTGTCAGCCCGGCGGCGTACCACCGGCTGATGCAGCATCGCTGGCCGGGCAACGTGCGGGAACTCGAGAACGTGATCGAGCGCGGTGTCCTCGTGGCACGCGGCCCGGACCTGCAGCCCGACGACCTGCCCGACTCGGTGACGGCGCTCGCCACGCCGGCGGGAGGGGCGCCCGACCTCCTCCCGGCCACGGCGACCCTGGCCGCGATCGAGCGCATGGCCATCCTGCAGGCGCTGCAGCGCACCAACTGGAACAAGCAGGATGCGGCGCAGCAGCTCGGCCTGTACCGGCCGACGCTGTACAGCAAGATGAAGAAGCACGGCATCACCTCACCGCCGCGGCCCCGACGGCGCCTTGCGGCAGAGGTGCCGAGCGAGCCACCGGCCTGACGCGCCCCGGGGCGCTGGCTCCCACGGCGTCCCCGTGGTGAAATGGCTGGACGCGTGCCGCACCCCCGGGGAGCCCGGGGCGGCGACGCCGGAGGATCGAGCGCGTGACCGATCGGACGAAGATCATGCTGGCCGCTGTCGCAGGCGCCCTGGGCGGTGCGGTGGCGGGCTACCTGTTCCTGACCCGCGACGGACGGGAGTTGCGCGACCAGCTCGGGCCCGGACTCGAGGACATGATCGGGCGGCTGCAGGACCTGCAGACCTCGGTGCAGCACGCCCGGGGCGTGGCCGACCAGAGCTGGTCGGCGCTGCGCGACATCACGCGGGAATCCGGGCGCGCCTAGCCCGGGGAGAGACTCATGAGCCACGACGACACCAGCCGCAACAGCGGTGCGACCTTCCTGATCGGCTTCATCGCGGGGTCGATGCTCGGCGCCGGCCTCGCGCTGCTGTTCGCGCCCAAGCCGGGCGACGAGACCCGCCGCGAGGTCGCCGAGCGGGCGCAGCGCGTGAAGGACAAGGCGCGCGAGGGCCTCGGGTCGGCCTCCGATCGCGTGGCGCAGTTTGCCGAGCGGGGCAAGGCCATGGTCCAGACGGCCGCCGACAAGGCGCGCGAAGCCGCCCAGGCCGTTCGCGAGGGACGCGACCCCGAGGCCATCGCCGACCCGGATCAGCCCTTCAGCTGACCCGCGTGATTCCGTTGCGGGCGGGGCCAGGCCCCGCCCGCCCTTCACCGTGCGCCGACGCCACGCCCTTGCCGCCGTGCCCGCCCCGGGCGATCAGCGTTCGCCGTGGCCCTGGCAGGCCTGGCGCCTGGTCCTGTCGGTGCCGCGCGCCGTGGCGGTGGCCTCGTGGCGCGCCCTCGTCCGCTTCTTCAACAGCGACAACCTGACCTACGCGTCGTCGATTTCCTACTACGCGCTGCTGTCGCTGTTCCCGTTGTTCCTCGTGCTGTTCTCGATCGTCGGCAGCGTCACCACCGACGAGGACGCGCGGCTCCGGGTGCTCGGCTTCGTGCTCCGGTACTTCCCGCGGCAGTTCGACTTCCTCTCGGCGCAGATCGACGCCTTCCGCCAGCAGCGCTTCCAACTGGGGTTCTTCGCGAGCCTGCTGATGATCTGGTCGGCGCTCGGGGTGTTCGGCGCCATCACCACGGCCGTCAACTACGCCTGGCGGGTGGAGCGGCAGCCGACGTTCCTCAAGCACAAGCTCGTCGCGTTCCTGATGCTCGCCGCCGCCAGTGTGCTGCTGGTCGTGGCCCTGGCCATCATCAGCGTCGGCAGCGTCGTCGAGTCCAACTGGTTCGCCGCGCGGGTGGGGGAGACCCCGGCCGCCGCGTGGGTGCGGGGCTTCTGGGGGCGCTGGGCCAGCACCTTCATGTTCATCGCCGTGACGGGCCTGATCTTCTACTTCGTGCCCAACACCAACAAGGTGCGCTTCCGCGACGTGTGGCCGGGCGCCATCATCGCCGGCCTGCTGTGGCGCGCCGCCCTGGCCGGGTTCAGCTGGTACGTCCACGACCTGTCGCGCTTCAGCGTCCACGGCACGATTGCCGGCGTTGTCGTGTTCCTGCTCTGGGTGTACGTGTCGGCGGCGGTCCTGCTGTACGGCGTCGAGCTCACCGTCGCCTACGCCCAGATCAGGCGCATGGCGCGGCAGCAGGTCGCGGCGGTTGACGCTTAACGCCGAACGCCGAACGCCGAACGCCGAATGCGGGGGAGATGGCCGACCCTACCGGCTCTGGCAGCCCCAGCGGACGGTTCAGACTGCCGACTGCCGACCGCCGACTGCCGTTCCCTACCTGAACACCACCCAGAGCACGATGACGCCGAGCATCAGCGCGATCGAGAGCGGCGCCTGCCAGCGCATCGTGGCGCGCTCGGCGGGCGTGCGGGCGTAGCCGCCTTCGAGCGTGGCGAACGTCAGGCCGCGCAGTTGCGCGGCGGGCGGGGGCGGGGTCGCCAGCGACACCACCACCAGCAGCGTCGTCGCGATCAGGAACAGGACGATCGCGAAGTGCAGGAAGTTGATCGTCACGAACGCCGTCAGGGCCGGGCTGTCGGCCACCAGCGGGCGCGCCTTGATCACTTCGAGCACGAACCGCGCGCCGCCGATCACCGCACCGGAGGCCAGCGCCGCCACGGCGCCCTGCCGCGTGGCGCGCGGCCAGAAGACGCCGAACAGGAAGACCACCGCGATGGGCGGGCTGATGTAGGCCGACACGCTCTGCAGGTAGACGAACACCTGTGAGCTCATGCCACGGATGAACGGCACCCACAGGATGCCGAGCACCACCATCACCACCGTGGCCAACTGGCCGACGCGTACCAGCCGTGCCTCGGTCGCGTCGGGCCGGAGCTTCCGGTACACGTCGAAGGTGACCAGCGTGGAGCTCGAGTTGAAGGTGGCCGCCAGCGACGACATCAGCGCCGCCATCAGCGCGGCCACCATCAGGCCGGTGAGCCCCGACGGCAGCAGCCGCAGCACCAGCAGCGGGTAGGCGTTGTCGCCGTTGACGTCGGCGTAGAGCGCCTTGGCGATGATCCCGGGCAGCACCAGCACGAACACCGGCGTCACCTTCAGCAGCGCGGCAAGCATGGTGCCGCCGCGAGCGTCCGACTCGCTGCGCGCGCCGAGCACCCGCTGCACCATCGCCTGGTCGGTGCACCAGTACCAGAGGCCGAGGATCGGCGCTCCGAAGAAGATGCCCGTCCACGGGAAGTCGGGATGTGACACCGGCCGGATCATCGAGAAGAAGTCGGCCGGTACCTGCGCGCGCAATGCGCTCCATCCACCCACTTCGCGCAGCCCGAGCAGCGTGAGCACCACGGCCCCCGCGAGCAGGATGATGGCCTGCACCAGTTCCGTGTAGATCACCGCCGACAGGCCGCCGGCCACCGTGTACACACCGGTGGCCACCACCATCACCACCGCCGACGTGTAGAAGTCCCAGCCGAGCAGGGTCTCCAGCAGGAGCGACCCGGCGTAGAGCGACACCGAGATCTTCGTGAAGATGTAGGCCAGCACGGAGACCGTCGTGAGGTACCACCGGCACGCCGGGCCATAGCGGCGCTCGAGGAACTCCGGCATCGTGAACACGGCGCTTCGCAGGTAGAACGGCGTGAACACCCACCCGAGCGTGAGCACCATGAACACCGCCAGCCACTCGAAGTGGCCCACGGCCAGCCCCGTGGTCGCGCCCGAGCCCGCCAGGCCGATGAAGTGCTCGCTCGAGATGTTGGTCGCGAACAGCGATGTGCCGATGGCGAACCAGCCGACGTTGCGGTCGGCGAGGAAATACGCCTGCGAGGAGCGGGTGCCGCGCGCGAAGGAGAAGCCGATCCCGAAGATGAGCAGGAAGTACGCCGCGAGGACGCCGTAATCGAGGCCGGTCATGTGCGGCCGATTCTAGTCCGTCTTCCTGAGCCCTGAGCCCTGAGCCCTGAGACCGCCGTCTACTTCGCCGGTGGGATCAGCACCTGCGGCGTCAGGCGCAGTTCGTCGCGCGAGGCCTTGGCGACGGCCTCCGCGGCGCGTGCCGCGTTGCCGGCCGTGGTGAGCAGCACGATCGACCCGCCGAACCCGCCACCGGTGATGCGCGCGCCGAGCACGCCGCGCTGGGCCCGGGCGATCTCCACCATGCGGTCGATCTCGGGCACCGACACCTCGTAGTCGTCGCGCAACGACTGGTGCGAGGCATTCATCAGCTGGCCGAACCTGACGATGTCGCGCTTGCGGAGGGCTTCGACGGCTTCGAGGACGCGGGCGTTCTCGGTGATCACGTGGCGCACGCGCTTCTGCAGCAGGGCCGGCAGCGACTCGAGGCGGCGCATCTCGACGTCGGTGATCTCGCGCGGCTCGTGCACGCCGAGCGCGCGGATGCCGGCCTCGAGTTCCTGGCGGCGGATGCGGTAGTGCCCCGACGAGATGCTGTGCCGGATGCCCGAGTTGACCACCGCGATCTCGGCCGTCGACGGGATCCGCACGAGCTGCCACGACAGGTCCCGCGTGTCGAGGAACAGCGCGTGGTTGATGGCCCCGAGCGCGCAGGCGATCGGGTCCATCACGCCGACCGGCACGCCGATGAAGTCGGTCTCCACCCGGCGCGCCAGCCCGGCCAGGACGACGTCGTCGATGCGCAACTGGAAGAGCTCGCGCAGCGCCCGCAGTACCGACACCGAGAGGGCCGCGCTCGAGGACAGGCCGCTGCCGAGCGGCACCTCGGACCGGATCACGGCGTCGAAGCCGCCCACCGGATGGCCGGCCGCCCGCAGCACGGCGCTGGCGCCCTGCACGTAGTCGACCCAGGCGCCGCGGCGCTGTTCCTCGCCGACCACGAAGCGCGCCCGCTGCTCGTCGTGGGGGACCGAGGCGCTCCAGGCGCGCGAGGCCACGTCCGCGTTGGCGGCGACCGCGACGGCCGTCGTCTGCGGAATCACCGTGGGGAGCACGAACCCGCCGGAGTAGTCGGTGTGCTCCCCGATCAGGTTCACCCGCCCCGGCGCCTCGCCGATGATGGTCCGCCGGTGGCCCAGGTGCCGGATGATGTCGTGGCGCGGGATCTCGGTCACGGAAGGGGGGCGCTCAGGACGCCGGCTGCAGGTTGCCGAGCGCCTTCAGGATCGCCGCCGCGAAGTGGGGCACGTCGTCGGCCTTGCGGGCCGTGATCACGCATCCGTCCTCGACGACCGGGCGGTCGACGTAGCGGCCGCCGGCGTTCTTGATGTCGATGGCGATCGAGGGCCAGCAGGTGATCGTCCGGCCACCCACGGCCTTGACCGAGATCAGCACCTGGGCGCCGCGGTCGATGGCCGCCACGGGCTTGTTGGCCGCGATCATGTCGCGCACCAGGTCCGTCATCGCGTGGCGCAGGCGGATCCGATCGGGCGCATGGCCCCCCGGGATGACCACGGCATCGAAGTCGCGCACCGTGGCCTTGCCCGCCGCGAGGTCGGCCGTGACCTCGAGGCCCTTCCTGCCGTGGTAGTGGCGGCCCGCGATCGGGCCCACGAAGACGACCTCGAGCCCGGACGACCGCAGCAGGTCGGCGGTGCCGGCCAGGTCGGCATCCTCGAACTCATCTTCCACCAGCAGGGCCACTCGCTTGCGAGGATCGGCGGTCACGACACGGTCTCCAGTCGGCGATATTACAACAGGGCTAAGATGACCTGATGGCCAATCGCCTGGCCGGTGAGCGCAGCCCGTACCTGCTCCAGCACGCCGGCAATCCCGTGGACTGGTACCCCTGGGGCCCCGAGGCCCTCGCCCGCGCCAGGGCCGAGCAGAAGCCGATCTTCCTGTCGGTCGGCTACAGCACGTGCCACTGGTGTCACGTGATGGAGCACGAGTCGTTCGAGCACGCCGGCATCGCCGCCGCGCTCAACGCCCACTTCGTCAGCATCAAGGTGGACCGCGAGGAGCGGCCCGACATCGACCGCGTCTACATGCTCTTCGTGCAGGCCACGACCGGGCAGGGCGGCTGGCCGATGAGCGTCTTCCTCACGCCCGACCTCGAGCCGTTCTACGGCGGCACCTACTTCCCGCCCACGAGTCGTCACGGGCGCCCCGGGTTCCTCGACGTCCTCGAGGAGATCGGCCGCGCCTGGCGCGACGAGCGCGCGCGTGTCACGGCCTCGGCCGCAACGCTGGCGGCACGCCTGCGCGAGGCGACGCGGCCGGAGGCCCCCCCCGACGGCGGGGTACACGTCGCCCCGCGGCAGGCCCTCGACGAGGGCCTCGCCGAGTACGTGAAGGCCTACGACGCGCGCCTCGGCGGCTTTGGCCCGGCGCCCAAGTTCCCGCGCCCGTCCGAGTTCCTCTTCCTGCTGCGTCATCACGCCCTCTCTGGCAATCCCGAGGGGCTCGAGATGACGCTCGAGACGCTGCGGGCGATGAGCACCGGGGGGCTGCGCGACCACGTGGCCGGGGGCTTCCACCGGTACTCCGTCGATGCCGAGTGGCGCGTGCCGCACTTCGAGAAGATGCTGTACGACCAGGCCCAGATGGTGCTGGCCCTGCTCGAAGCCGCTCAGGCCTCCGGCGACCCGTTCTACGTCTCGGTGGCCGAGGACACGCTGGGCTACGTCGCGCGCGAGCTGACGGGCGTCGACGGCGGCGTCCTGTCGGCCGAAGACGCCGACAGCGTGCCGGCCGACGAGGCCGACCGTCCGCACGCGCGCCGACTCGAGGGCGCGTACTACCTCTGGAGTCTCGAGGAGGTGATCGACGCCGTCGGCGAGGCGCTCGCCCCGCTCGTGGCCGCCCGCTTCGGCGTGCGCCCCGAGGGCAACGCCGCCGACCCCCTCGGCGAGTTCCGCGGGCGCAACGTGCTGTACGTCGCCCGCGACATCGAGGACCTGGCGCAGGCGTTCGGGCACTCGGTCGACGACATCATTCGTGACCTGCGCACGGCCCGCCTCCGCCTGCACGAGGCGCGGCGGCAGCGCCCGCGGCCCTCGCTCGACGACAAGGTGCTCACGGCGTGGAACGGCCTGGCGATCGCCGCGTTCGCGCGTGCGGCCCGGCAGTTGCGCGGACGCAGCGCCCAGGCGCCGACGTGGCTGCGCGCCGCCGAGCGCGCCGCCCAGTTCGTGCGCGCCGCGCTGTGGGACGCCAACCGCGGCGTGTTGCTGCGTCGCTGGCGTGACGGCGAGGCCGCCATCGACGGGTATGCGGAGGATTACGCGTACCTCGCCTGGGGGCTGCTCGAACTCTTCGAGGCGACCGGCGATGCGGCCTGGCTCGAATGGGCGCGCGATCTGCAGGCGCAACTCGACGAGCGCTTCTGGGACGACGTCGGGGGCGGCTGGTTCTCGACGACCGGCGACGACCCCACGGTCCTCCTGCGCATGAAGGAGGACTACGACGGCGCCGAGCCTGCCGCGAGCGCCGTCGCGGCGATGAACCTGCTCCGCCTGGTCCACCTCGCGCCCGACCCCGAAGCCCTCGCGCGCGTCGAGCGCACGCTCGCCCGCGGTGGCCCGGCCATCGGCAGGGCGGCGCGGGCCGTGCCCTTCCTGCTGGCGGACCTGGCGACCTACCACGCCGGCCTCCGGCAGATCGTCATCGTTGGCGCGCCCGACGATCCGGCGACGCTCGCGCTGCACGACGTGGTGGCGCAGACCTACCTGCCGTTCTCCGTCGTGGTGCCCGTGGCGCCCGGCCACGCGCAGGCGCACCTGGCCCACTTGTTGCCGTTTCTCGAGACGCTGACCCTGCGCGACGGGCGTCCGACGGCGTACGTGTGCGAGGGGTTCACCTGTCAGGCCCCGACCACCGATCCCGACACGCTCGCGCGCCACCTGGGAGGTGCCGTGTGAGCACGGCCGGTACGGAGACCCATCTCGAGATCATCGCCCTGTCGCTGGAAGACGGCCTGGCCGCCGAGGCCGGCGGCGCGACACGCCTGGAGGTCGTGCGCGACATCCACGAGGATGGCCTCACGCCAGACGTCCGCCTGGTCGAGGCATTGCTGGCGCGGGTGCGCCTGCCCCTGCGCGTGATGGTGCGCCCGCGCAACACGTTCGAGGTGGGCGACGCCGCGCATCGGGCCGAGATCGCCCGCGATGCGGCGCTGTTCTCGGACCTCCCGGTGGACGTGGTGACCGGCTATATCCGTCCGGCTGAAGGGGAGGGCCGTGCGCTCGACGAGGACGCCCTTGCGCTGGTCGCCGAACGCGTGCCCAAGGCGCGCATCACGGTGCATCGCGCCGTCGAGCGACTGACGATTGCCCCGGTGGATGCCCTGCGGCGCTGCCCGCAGGTCGATCGCGTGCTCTCTGCCGGCGCCGGCGCCAACTGGACCGAGCGGGCGGCAGCACTGGCCACCCTGCAGCGCGACATCGCCCCGGTGCGCGTGATCGTGGGCGGCGGCGTGTCGTCGGAGGCTGTGGCCGCCCTCGCAGCCGTGGGGACGCTGCACGAACTGCACGTGGGCCGCCTGGCGCGGACGGGCGAGACCTTCGCCGCGCCGGTCGACGCCGCCATCGTCGCCACCCTGCGCGCACGCTGGTTCGCGAGCGACGCGAATTCCTGACGCCGCCGGTCTCCCTTCTCCCTTTTCCCTTCTCCCTTGTGCCTTCTTCTGCCTTGTTCCTTCTCATGCGTCATGACTCATGACTCATGAGGAATGAGGCATGACGCATGACGAATGAACTCACTGCCGCGCGCGCTGCAGGCGGGCCACGCGGTCGTCGTCCATCTGCACGGCGACTTCGGTGATGTGTCCATCGAGGTCGATGGTCATCACGATGTCTGCGTTGGCCACCCACGCCTCGGCGGTGTCGCGGAGCACGCCGCTCAGGTCGACGTGCCCCGTGGCCAGGCCGTGGTGCACGTCGAGGTTGCGCAGCGCGACCTCGGGTGTCGTCAGCGTGTAGTGCAGGGCCTTCACCAGGAGCCGGTACCCGCCGGGCCCGCGTGACACGAGGCGGACGATGGGATCGGACGCCGGGCGGCCGAGCGTGTCCTGGTACGCGACGCCGTTGAGCCTGAAGGTGGCGTCCTTGTGGAGCAGGCCGTCGGGCAGGTCGAGGCTGCCGCGGTTGAACGTCGCCACCCACTCGGCCACGCGGCCCACGAATTCACCCGGCGTCAACACGCGGGGAGTGTAGCAGGGCCCCGCGCGGCGCCTGGCGGTCGCCGGCGCGGTGCGCGCTGACAAGGCGGGCGCTTTGTGCAATTCTGGGCCACTGCAGGTCTTGCACGTTTTCCCAGAGGGCACGATGACGTACCAGGTCGAGATCATGTTGCGCGGCGACGAGAAGGTGTTCACCGAGACGGTCCACCACATCGGCGGGACCGACCCGTCGGCCTGGACCGTCGACGATGCCAGCACGATGATGCACTCCACGCTGAAGGCGATCGACCGCACCATCAATCCTGGCCGCGACGACGAGCCCGTGACGACGTTCCACGGGATCAACTGGATCGTGAGTCCGTACCAGGAAGGCGTGGTGCTCGCACTGGAGATCCACAGTGCGTCGGCGGTGGCGGGCCCGTTCGCGATGACGCAGGCCAAGCTCGAGGCGCTGCTGAACGATGCCGTCAAGCAGCCGGGCGCCACCTCGGGCGGGGTGGTGCACTAGTCATTGGTCATGCGTCATGCGTCATGCCTCATGACGCATGACGGATGGACAGGCGGGTCGGGCAGGCGGCGTCGGGCGGACCGCCATGCCGGGATGGCGAAACTGGCAGACGCACGGGACTTAAAATCCTGTGCTCCGTGAGGAGCGTGTGGGTTCGATCCCCACTCCCGGCACCATCCGCTCGCAGGCGCGCGTCCGGCGCCGGGCGTGCGCCTCAGGCGCACGGCTCCGGCCTGCCGGCCTCGCCGTCGCGCTCGA
>NZ_JBIINP010000240.1:0-5664 GCF_044337415.1 Luteitalea sp. | reverse complement strand
GGCGTGCGCCTCAGGCGCACGGCTCCGGCCTGCCGGCCTCGCCGTCGCGCTCGAACCCCACTCCCGGCACCATCCGCTCGAAACTCTTCGCTTCGGACCAGGGGCTGTACCTGCGGTCGCCTCATCCGGGTACGCTGAGGGCGCACGCATGCTGGAACTGCTGACTCGCCCCGGCTGTGCCCTCACGGTGCCGATGCGCGCCCGGCTCGACGCGGCCCTCGCGAGCCTCGGGATGCCCGTGTCGTATGCGGTGATCGACCTGACCACGCTCCCGCGCGACGATGTGCGGCGTGGGTATGGGTCGCCGACCGTGCTGCTGGAGGGGGCGGACCTGTTCGGCTTGCTGGAGCCGCATGCCCAGCGGCGGTCACCGACCTGACGGCTCTATCCGGGCGGAGTTCCGTCCTCGACCGACATCGCTGCGCGACTGCAGGAGGGGATGCCCGAGCGGTGAGCCGCGCGACGTCGTGACGCCGGCAGGGAGGCGCGTCAGCGCGTGTCGCTGGCTAGCGCCGCCAACTCGTGGCGTGGTCGTCGGCCTCGTCCTCGCCGCCGCTCGGGTCGATGTCCTCGTGGATCGCTTCGGTGTCGGCGCCGATGGCCGCCACCTCGGCCGCGATGGCGTCGATCTTCCGCGCCGTCAGGAGTTCGAGGCCCACCAGCGCCCACAGTCCCGCGGCGATCAGCCCGAGCAGCACCTTCGTGAGCGTGTCCGTGCCAGCCTTCTGCGTCTCGACGTCCGCCATGTCGGCGTACAGCGTAGCCCACGGCGCGCGGACCGCCACGGTCGCGCGGGCGATGCCTCCAGGCGGCGGTCCGCGGCGGGGCTCGGCCTGCCATCGTAGAGTCACACTCTTTTTGCACCTTTAACACGAGGCCTGCGGCATCCTCGGAGAGCCAGTTGCCTGCGGCCGCGCGTCCCCCTCGCGCCTCGCAGACCATGACCCTCGATCCTCGTCTGCTCGTGTCCTGGTGCCGGGATGTCCTGATCGCCTACGCAGGCGGGCTGGTGCTCGGCGCTCCCGTCGCGCTGGTGGCCGTCTGGCTGACCGGGCGCAACGATGCCGCCACCGTGAGCCTGCTGGCCGCGATGGCGGCGCTGTTGGTGGCGTTGCGTCGCCGCCGCCCGGCCGAAGCGGCACCGGCGTTCGCGGTGTCGCCGGGGCAGCGGCGTGTCGCGTGAGGCGCGGCGCGTCACGGCGCGCGGGATGCCGTGGTGCCGGGCGAGCTAGCGGACCAGTCGCAGCGGGGTGGCCGCGTGCGTCGGCACGGTGACGAGCGCCGGGTGCGCGTCGCGGCAGGCGCGCGCGACGCGCGACACCTCCCGCCGATCCTCCGGGGCCAGTGCCGAGAAGCAGGTCAGCAACTGCCGCGCCTGCGGGTCGGCCTGCAGCAGCACGAGCAGGCGTTCGTCCTCGTCGGTGATGAACGAGGGCACGCGCGGGGGCCTGGTCATCATGAGTCTGACCCTCCTTCCACGTACATCGTCGAGACAACGGTGGCGACGGCGACCGCCGTGGCCCCGATGAAGGCAATCGCCTCGCGTTCCTCCCGCAGGGTGTCGAAGTGACCCGGCAGCAGGATCGCCGCCGCCAGCCACACCAGCCCGCCCATCAGGAAGGCGCCGCCCGCCACGCGGATGCCGCGATACCACTGCTGCTCCGAACAGTCGAGGTGCTCCGCTCCCGGACCGAAGGGGCCGTCGGGCGAGACCTTGCCGGCGACCATCGGGACCGCGGCAAGGATGAGCACGATGGGACCGATGAGCATGGGGCGCGGCCGGAAGGGCGACGGCCCTTCACGGCATCCAAGTCATCGGCCCACGGCGGGGCGGCATGAGGGGGCATTGTTCATTGCACATGCCTCGTGCCTCATTGCACATGCCTCATGCCTCATGCCTCATGCCGAAGGGCAAAGGGCAAAGGGCAAAGGGCAAAGGGCAAAGGGCGAAGGGCGAAGGGCGAAGGGCGAAGGGCGCCCGGCACGACCGCTCCGGGCTCACTGCCGACTGCCGACTACCGACTGCCGACCCCGTTCGTCAGTGCTCCGTCGATGCGTCGGGCATGCGCTCGATTGGCGACAGGCGACGGGACGGCATGGCTCCCGGGTCGCACCGCCCGGCCGGCCGGAGGACGAGCAGTTCGGGGTCGTCGCCGTCCGGTGCGAGGAACATCCCGAAGTTGGCCATGGACGGGCGATACAACTCGAGGAGCCACGCGGGCCCGCGTGGCGTGTGGACGATGGCGTGTGGTGCCGCCCGCAGCACGCTGTCGAGCAGGCACGAGGTCACCGTGCGATCGACGAGCGTCAGGTCGAGTTGACCGTCCGCCCCCTTGCGCACCCAGCCGGCCATGTAGGTCACCTCGTCGCACCACCGCAGGTCCACCGGGTACGTCCGCGGATACCGCCGCTCCAACTCGGCGAAGTAGATGCGATCGCCGTTGCGTCCGGGGCCTTCGTGGATCGACAGCGCCTTGACCGGCATGCGGTCCCTGACATCGCCGCTCACCGGCGAGGCGTATCGTCCGAAGAAGTCGCCGGCGAGGAGCAACCGCTCCTGCTGGTTGAACGGCCGCTGCAGCGCATCGAGCAGCGCCGCCGCTTCGGGACTGCCGAGGGCGATCTCCCGCGGCAGTTCGATCGAGGCGTCGCCACCGGCCACCGCCACGGCGTGCTTGGGGGTCCGGAAGCCGTCGGGCAGGCGCATCAGTCCCCGCGCGGCCTCGCGGCTGTGCAGCACGACCTGCTGCTGGCAGTACCAGGGCACCCACGTGATGCGGTCGAGGCGAATCGGGCGCGGGGTCTCGTTGGGGGCCAGCAGCGTCCATGTCGTGGGCGCCGACGGCAGGCCCCACCAGGCCAGGGGGCAGTCCTCGACCCGGACCGGGACCTCGGCTTCCTTGGCGGGGCCAGGCCAGGGCGTGCGCCAGCGGCCGCGGTCGTGCGTCGCCACGGGGAGCACCACGCCATCGTCGCGGACCACGGCGACGGTGAAGGCCGACTGGGCCAGGGCTGCCTCGCAGGGCGCGAGCAGGGTGAGGATGAGGAGGGCTGGGGCGAGGCGCCTGGGCATGGTTGGGACCCGGCAGGGCGGCGGCAGGCATCGTAGCACCGGCGGATCCACCAAAGTCCAGTGTCCGCGTGTGTGGCGCCATTGCTAGAGTTGGCCGAGCGCGTCCGTCGGGCGTTGCGTACAATGGGGTGCTGGCTCGGCCGCGCGTTGCGACCCGGGCCCCACTTTCCAGCGAGGACGTCCCGACATGAATGCGCAAATCGGCATGGACATCAACGAGCGAGCCCGCCGGGCCCTGACCCGCGTGCCTGCCTCGATCAAGGTCACCGACGAGATGGTCGCCGACGTGGCCGATGCGCTGCGCGGGGCCATCCGGGCGGCCTACCAGAACGCCTCCAACATCGCGACGAGCCGCACCTACGAGGGGCTCGGTCTCGAGGAGTCGAAGGCGCGGCGCACCGAGGCCGGTGCCCTGGCCAAGCAGTACGACAAGCTGGCCGACGAGAGCCGCTAGTCCCCGCGCGCGGGCCCTCGGGCCCGGGGACACGCGTCGATCCGGCCGGTGGTTTTCCGCGAGGCACGACCTCGCGAAAGGACGGAACGAGCGTGTCGAACGAGTTGTGCGTGGGAGTGCGCCTGATGGCGCTCGGTGTGGCGATGGTGGTGGGCCTGGCGGCGGCCCCGGCCCTGGCGCAGGAACCGGCCCCGGCCGCGCCCCCGTGTCCGTGCGTCGAACCCCCGCCTCCGCCCCCGCCGGTGTGGACCGGGTCGTTCGGTGCCGGCCTGGCGCTCACGCAGGGCAACAAGGACACGACCAACCTCAACCTGTCCTTCGACATCAAGCGCGACCCGAAGACCAAGACGATCTTCAAGGCCGACGGCCTGTACATCCTGGCCACCGAGGACGGCAACGAGAACGTCGACCGCGGCCTGGTGAATGCGCGCGTGGAGCGGATGATCTCCGACCGCGGCTACGTGTTCGGCCAGGTCTCCTACGTGCGCGACCGCTTCAAGGACATCGACTACCTCATCGCGCCGACCGCCGGTTTCGGTTATCGCGTCATCAAGAGCGACCGCACGTCGCTCGACGTCGACGGCTCGGTCGGTATGGTGTTCGAGAAGAACACCGGCTTCGATCTCGAGACCGACGGCGCCGTCACCTTCGGCGAGAAGTTCTCGCACCAGATCTCCAAGAGCGCGGCGTTCACCCAGGGCTTCACCGCGTTGTGGAAGATGAACGACTTCAACGACGCGCTCTACACGTTCAGCGCCGGCCTGGCCGCCTCGGTCACCACGCGCATCCAGCTGAAGCTCGAGTTCCAGGACATCTACAAGACGCGTCCGACGGGCCTGCTCGTCGACAAGAACGACATCGCGTTCATCACGGCCTTCGTGTACAAGTTCTGAGGAGACGCACCACGATGATCAAGGAATTCAAGGAATTCATCGCACGCGGCAACGTCGTCGATCTCGCGGTCGGCGTCATCATCGGTGGCGCGTTCGGGGCCATCACCAAGTCGGTCGTCGACGACATCGTGATGCCGATCCTCGGCCTGATCGTCGGCAAGGTCGACTTCGGGAACCTGTTCGTCACGCTGAGCCCGGGCAAGCTCGCCGGCCCGGCCTCCACGCTCGCCGAAGCCAGGGCGGCCGGGGCGGTGACGCTCAACTACGGGCAGTTCATCAACATCGTCCTGAATTTCTTCCTGATCGCCTTCGCGGTGTTCCTGCTGGTGAAGTTCGTCAACCGCGTGCGCGCCCAGCTCATCGGCGCCGCGCCCGACCCGCTGCCGTCCGACGAGGTGCTGGTCCTGCGCGAGATCCGCGACGAGCTGAAGAAGGGCCGTGCCTGACGACCCGATCGTCGAGTGCGTGCCGAACGTCTCCGAGGGCCGCGATCCTGCCGTGATCGCGGCCCTTGCCGCATCGGTACGCGCGGTGGCCGGAGTCCGGTTGCTGCATGTCGATCCCGGGCACGATGCGCATCGCACCGTGTTCACCTTCGCCGGGGCGCCCGAAGCCGTTGCCGATGCCGCCATCGCGCTCGGGCATGCCGTGGCCGCCCACGTGGACATGCGTGGGCAGCAGGGCGCCCACCCGCGCCTCGGCGCCCTCGACGTGTGTCCCTTCGTGCCGGTGCGCAGCGTGACGATGGCGCGGTGCGTGGGTCTGGCACGACGCGTCGGCTCCACGCTCGCCCACGACCTCGGGCTGCCTGTGTTCCTCTACGAGGCGGCGGCATTCGATGCCGCCAGGCGTGCGCTGCCGCTGCTGCGACGCGGCGAGTACGAGGGCCTCTCGGTGAAGCTCGCCGATCCGGACTTCGTGCCCGACTTCGGGCCCGCGCGCCCGCACCCGACCCTCGGCGCCGCGATCGTCGGCGCCCGCCCGTTCCTCATCGCGTGGAACCTCTCGCTCGACACCGCGGACGTCGCTGTCGCGCGCGGCATCGCCGAGGAGGTGCGCGCATCCGGGGCAGTGGTCACGCGGCCCGACGGGACGCGCGAGCGACGCCCGGGCCTGCTGCCTGCCGTCCGCGCCGTGGGCTGGGGCATGCCGAGCTATGGGCACGCGCAGGTCTCGCTCAACGTCCTGGACTTCCGCGTCACGCCACTGCACGTGGCGCACCGGGTCGTCGCCGAGCGCGCGGC
>NZ_JBIINP010000356.1:0-3103 GCF_044337415.1 Luteitalea sp. | reverse complement strand
TGCCTGCCGTCCGCGCCGTGGGCTGGGGCATGCCGAGCTATGGGCACGCGCAGGTCTCGCTCAACGTCCTGGACTTCCGCGTCACGCCACTGCACGTGGCGCACCGGGTCGTCGCCGAGCGCGCGGCACTGCGCGGCGCACGGGTCATCGGGTCCGAACTGGTCGGCCTGGTCCCGCTGGCGGCGTTGCTCGACACCGGGCGAGCCTCGGTCGGCCCTGACCGGGCCACGGAGCTGTCGGACAACGCACTCGTGGCCGCCGCCGTCTCGGCGCTGGGCCTGGCAGCCGTGCACCCGTTCGACCCGCAGGCACGCGTGCTCGAGTGGGCACTCGGCGCATCCCGGTAGGGCCGGCTCTCCGAGCCCGGCCGACGGGCCCTAGCGGTCAGGGGCCGCGAACGCGCCGTCCTCGATGAGGCCGATGATGGCCTCGATGTCGGCGGTGAGGGGGCGGTCACCCTGCAGGGGCGCCACCACCTGCCTGATCCGCGCGATGGCCGCCTCGACACGACGGCCCGTGTGCAGTGGCCGATGGCTCTCGATGGCCTGCGATGAACACAACAGCTCGATGGCCACGACCGTGCGCGTGAGCGACAGCGCGCGCCTGGCCTTGGCTGCGGCGCGTGGGCCGAACGAGTTGTAGTCCTCGATGCCCGCCGACGTCGGCACGTTGATCACCGAGGCCGGCATGCTCAGGCCCGCGAGTTCGTTGCAGCAGGCGGCCGCGGTGTATTGCGCCACCATGAGGCCGGAGTTCAGTCCCGGCGACGGGCTCAGGTACGGCGGCAGTCCGCTCTCCCGGTCGCGGGCCGACAGCAGGAAGAACACCCGCTGCTGTGCAATCCCGGCCACGTGCGTGAGCGCCATCGCGAACACGTCGAGCGGCAGCGCGATCGGCATGCCGTGGAAGTTGCCGGCCGACACGAGCGCGCGCGGCAAGTCGCCCTCGGCGTCCACCAGCAGCGGGTTGTCGGTGACGGCCCCCAGTTCGCGCTCGACGGCGGCGCGCACGTAGGCGACGGCGTCGAGGGCCGCGCCCAGCACCACTGGCGCGCACCGGTACGAGTACGGGTCCTGCACGCGGCTGTCGTCGACGCGGTGGCTCTCGACGATCTCGGTGCCCGCCAGCCAGTCGCGCAGGCAGGCGGCGACCTCGGCCTGGCCGGGTTGCCCGCGCAGCGCGTGCACGCGCGGGTCGAGGAAGGCATCGGTGGCGCGGACGGCGTCGATGGCCATCGCGCACGCGCCGAGCGCCGCAGGCCACAGCGCGTCCCACTCCTCCAGCAGGAGCGCCGCCTCGGCGGCCATCAGGTGCGTGCCGTTGATCAGCGCCAGGCCTTCCTTGGCCTCGAGGGTCACGGGCGAGAGCCCGGCCCGCGCCAGGGCGTCGGCGGCGCTGCCGCCGTCGACCTCGCCCTCGCCGATGAGCACGCGCGCAATCGCGGCCAGCGGCGCGAGATCGCCAGAGGCGCCGACGCTGCCGATGGACGGGACGACCGGCGTGATGCCATGGGCCAGGCACGCGAGGATCAGTTCCACCACCTCGGGCCGCACGCCGGACGCGCCGCGCGCCAGCGACGCGGCCAGCAGCAGCATCGTGGCCCGTACGGTGTCGGCGGGGAGTCGCGCGCCGGTGCCGGCCGAGTGCGACCGCACGAGGTTGCGCTGCAGATCGCGCAGCCGGTCGCTGGCGATGCGGGTACGCGCGAGCGACCCGAAGCCCGTGTTGACGCCGTAGTGGGCCTCGCCATCACCCAGCATCTCCTCGAGCACGCCACGGCGCGCCGAGAGGCGCGCGCGCGCGTCGGACGCGAGGCGGGCCGTCGCCCGCCCGTGCGCCACGGCCTCCACGTCGGCGGTGGTGAGGGGCGAGCCGTCGAGGTTCAGGTCGATCATGGATGTTCAGGATGCAGCGAGGTAGGGCGCGGTGTCCCACCGCGCCGCTGTGGATGACGGCCGCGTGGGACACGCGGCCCTACCTCCGTGGGATCAGTGCGTGCCCGCCGCAGGCTTGCTCGCCGGCGTGCCCGGCGCCGTCGGCAGCTTGCCGCCGAGCAGCGTGCGCACCCAGAAATCGTGGGCCTCGCGCGCCGAGTGCTTCCGCTGGCTGGCCTGCAGGCCGTGGCGCGAGTCGGGGTAGAGCATCAGCTCGAACGGCTTGTCGTGCTCGGTCAGCCAGTCGACGACCTGCATGGAGTTCTGCATGTGCACGTTGTCGTCGATGGTGCCGTGCGTGAGCCGCAGGCCGCCCGTGTACTTCTCGATGTGCGTGAGCACCGCGCCCTGCTTGTAGCCCTCCGGGTTGTCGACCGGCCGGTCCATGTAGCGCTCGGTGTACACGGAGTCGTACAACCGCCAGTCCGACACCGGGGCGCTCGAGAGGCCGACGTTGAAGCCCGGTGCACCCTTGGTGAGCGCCATCAGCGTGGTGTAGCCGCCGTAGCTCCCACCCGTGATCGCGATGCGGTCCTTCGCGACGAACGGCTGGGCGCGCAGCCACTCGGCGGCCTTTCCGTAGTCGTGCATCTCCCACGTGCCGAGCGACCGGTGCATGAGGGCGACGCCCTTCTTGCCGTGGTGACCGCTGCCGCGGTGATCGACGGCCATCCAGATCACGCCGCGCTGTGCCCAGTAGTGCGCCGCCGTGGACTGCCACGCGTTGCGCACCGTGCCCGCATCGGGGCCGCCGTAGATGCTCACGAGCACGGGGTACGTCTTCTTCTTGTCGAAGTCCGGCGGCAGCACCCACACCGCCGGCAGGTCGTACCCGTCGCCCGACGGGATCGTGAACACCTCGGCCTTGCCCCACGCGTACGCCGCCGCGCCCTCGCCGCGCGCCGCGGCGACCTGCCGCGTCACGCTGCCATCGGCGCGGTGCAGCGTGAGCGTCGCCGGCTCGGTCACGCTCGATCGCGACACGAGGAAATGCTTGCCATCTGGCGCGACGCGGACCTGCATCGTGCCCGGCCCCTTCACGAGCGTGTCGGTGCCGGACCCGTCCAGGCGAACGCGGCGCAACTCGGTGTTCCACGTCTCGCCGATGGTGCCCGGCTGGGCGAGCACGTAGGCCACGCCCGCCGCCTCGTCGACCTGGAGGATGCTGC
>NZ_JBIINP010000096.1:0-15941 GCF_044337415.1 Luteitalea sp. | reverse complement strand
AGCGTGTCGGTGCCGGACCCGTCCAGGCGAACGCGGCGCAACTCGGTGTTCCACGTCTCGCCGATGGTGCCCGGCTGGGCGAGCACGTAGGCCACGCCCGCCGCCTCGTCGACCTGGAGGATGCTGCGCACGCGCCAGGCGCCACTGGTCAGCTGGCGCTTGCGGGTGCCGTCGGCGCCGTGGAGGTACAGGTGGTCCCAGCCGTCGACGTCACTGCGCACGATCAGGTCACCCGTCGCCAGCGTCGTCAGGTCCTCGAACCAGTTGACCCACGACGACTGCGTCTCCTCGAAGAGCGTCGTCACTGCACCGGTCTTCGGATGGCCGTGCAGCACCCGGATGGTGTCCTGTTCGCGGTTCATCCACTGGATGACCACCTGCTGGCTGTCGCGCGTCCACGAGAGCCACGCGAGGTAGTGGTCGGCCTTCGGCGGGAACTGCATCCACGTCGTCGCGCCGCCGTTGGCGCCGACGACGCCGACCTGCACGAAGGGGTTGGGATCGCCGGCCTTGGGGTAGCGCTGCTGCTCGAGCCGCCCGTGCTGGCCATCGGCCCAGTAGATCGGGAACACCGGCACCGGGGCGTCATCGAAGCGCAGGAACGCGAGGCGGGTGCTGTCGGGGGACCACCAGAATGCCCGGTAGCCGCTGGCGCGTCCCAGGATCTCCTCCATGTAGACCCACGAGGCGTACCCGTTGCGCACCGTGTCGTTGCCGTCGGTGGTGAGCTGGCGCTCGAGCCGCGCCGACAGGTCGTACGTGAAGAGGTTGCCGCCGCGGGTGTAGGCCACCTGCCCGCCGTCGGGCGAGAGCGTCGGATTCTCCTCGGCGGCTGCCGTCTGCGTGAGGCGGCGCGCCGTGCGGCCGGCGACGTCGACGGCCCAGAGGTCGCCGTTCACGACGTGGATGTGCAGGCGGTCGTCGGCGGTCCGAGCGGCCACCGGGCCGGTGGCAATGCCCTTCGGCGAGATCTCGGTCAGCCCGGCCGGGTCCTGGTGGAGCGTGGCCGTGCCGTCGGCGGCACGCACCTTCCAGACCTTGCCGTCGCGCATCTCGAGCCAGTGCTCGGCGTCGAGCCAACCGGTCACCACCGGCAGCGCCTGCAGGCCCGTCTGGCCCCCGAATCGTCCCGCGCCGCCGAAGGCCTCGTCATAGGTGAACCACTGCCGGCCCTTGACCTGGGCCTGGGACGCGTGGGGAAGCACGAGCGAGAGGACGAGCAGGGCGGGAGCGACGCGCTGGAGCATCGGGAGACCTTTCACTGGGACGGCGTGGCGCGGCGCTGGGCGCGGCGCCTGGCCCAAAAGGCTGAGTGTAACGCAGGGGCAACGCTACAATCGGGGGAGTGAGACTCGCTGCCGCCGTGCTGGTGGTGCTGGGCGCTGCGGTCGCGACCGGAGCCTCGGCACAGACTCCTCCTGCTTCTCCGGTGCCGCCGCTCGACGAGCGCGTCGTGGTGACCGGCACGGCCGCCCCGGTGTCGGCCGGCGCGGTCGGGCGCACGCTCGCCGTCATCACCGCCGACGACATCCAGCGCCTGCCCGTGGCCTCGGTCACCGACGCCCTGCGGCTGTTGCCCGGCGTGTGGGTGCGCCAGCGCGGACCCTTCGGATCGCAGACCGACATCTCCGTGCGCGGCGCATCCTTCGGCCAGACGCTGGTCCTCGTCGACGGCGTGCGCATGAACGACCCCCAGACGGGCCACCACAACGGCGACCTGCCGGTGGCGCTCGAGGACATCGCGCGCATCGAACTGCTGGCCGGGGCGGGCTCGTCGCTGCATGGCGCCGACGCGGTCGGCGGGGTCATCAACATCATCACCAAGCGTGAGGCGGCCGGGCCGACGGCGCGGCTTTCGGCCGGGCAGTACGACCTCGTGCAGGGAGGCGTGGCGTGGCGTCCGGCCACCCTCGGCGTGTTCCAGGGGGCCAGCGCCTCGGTCGACCGATCCTCCGGCTTCGCGCCCGCGCGCGACTTCGTGCACCAGCAGGTGCGGGCCGATTTCCGCTTCGGCAGTACCACGCTCGCGGTGTCGCACCTCGACAAGGACTTCGGCGCGGCTGGCTACTACGGCCCGGCCCCGTCGCACGAGCAGACGACACAGACCCTGGTGGCGGCACGGCACCAGCGACCGCTGACCAGCACCTGGGGCCTGACCGGCGACACGTGGTACCGGACCCATGGCGACGAGTTCCTCTACGACCCGCGCGTGCTGGGCGCCCGGCCCAACCAGCACCGGACCCACGTGGTCGGCGTCGGCGCGCGCGTCGGCGGCCGACTGACGCCGTCGATGCGGCTCACCACCGGCATCGAGGCCACCGGCGACGTGCTGCGATCGTCGGCGCTCGGCGACCGTGAGGAGGCCCGGGTCAGCGGCTTCGGTGAACTCGAGGCGCGCGTCGGGCGTCTCCTCCTGTATCCGAGCGCGCGCGTGGACGCCTACACGACGTTCGGCTCGGCGTTCAGCCCCTCGCTCGCGATGGCCCTGCCCGTGCGGCCACGCGTGAAGTTGCGAGCCAGCGTTGGAAGGGCCTTCCGTGTGCCGACGTTCACCGAGCGCTTCTACACCGACCCCAATCACCGCGCCAACGACGCGCTGCGGCCGGAGCAGGGATGGACGGCCGACACCGGCGTCGACACCTACCTCGGCGGCACGTGGGTGGCCACGGTGACCGGGTTCGTCCGGCGCGAGCAGGACGTGATCGACTGGGTGCGTCCTGACGCGTCCGTCCGCTGGCGCACCGAGAACATCCGCGACGTCCGGAGCCACGGGTTCGAGGCGTTCATGCGCGGGCAGGCAGGCCCGGTGGCCCTCGGGGCGCAATACTCCTACACGCGCGTCGAGACCGATCGGCTCTCCGGGCTGTCGAAGTATGTGGACGACTACGCCCCGCACGGAGTGGGCGGCGACGTGAGCCTCTCGTTGCCATGGCAGTTGGCGACGTCGGCGCGGGTGGAGCATCGGCGACCGTACGGGCGCGCGGCGTGGACCACGGTGGACCTGCGTGTGTCGCGGCCCGTGCGCCGCATCACCGCGTTCGTCGAGGTGGCCAACATCGGCGATGCCACGTACGAGGAGATTCGGGGCGTGGCGATGCCGGGGCGGTGGGCGAGGGCAGGAATCACGGTGAAGTAATCCGCAATTTGACATTCGAGATTCGAAATTCAAGGCGGCTCGGCCTCCGGCCTCCGCCGCGCGAGGCGCAGCCGGCGCGCGGGAATTTCAAATGTCGAATCTCAAATTGCCAGGGAACGAACCATGGCCAGAGGCTGGGAGAGCAAGTCCGTCGAGGACCAGCAGGACGCGGCAGCGGCCCGGAAGGCCGTGGCGGAGAAGCCGTCCCTGTCCGAGGCCGACGCCGCGCGGCGGCAGCAGGTGGAGGCGTTGCGGCTGTCGCGGGCCCGCGTGTTGTCCGACCTGCAGCGCGCCTGCCGGCCGGAGCACCGCGGCATGCTCGAGCAGGCGCTGGCCGACATCGAGGCGCGCCTTGCCGCGCAGGAGGCCTAGCGTGCAGCGCCGCGCCTTTCTCGGCCTCTCGCTGGTGGCCCTCGCCTCGGCGTGTGCGCGCGACGCGGTGCCTGACCGCCCCGCGGCGGCGCCGTCCGGCTCGGCGGGTGCGGCTTCTTCTGGCGGTACTGTCGCAGCCCCGTCCGCCTCGCGCCCGCGCGTGGTCGCGCTGGGCGACAGCCTCACCGCCGGTCTCGGCCTGGCGCCCGAGCAGGCCTGGCCGTCGCTCGTGCAGCAGAAGATCGATCAGGCCGGTCTCGGCATGGAAGTCGTGAACGCCGGCGTCTCCGGCGACACCACCGCGGGCGGCCTGCGCCGCCTCGACTGGGCGCTCGACGGTGACGTGCGCGTGCTCGTGCTCGAACTCGGGGCCAACGACGGGCTTCGCGGCCTCCCCGCCGCGCAGATGCGTGACAACCTCTCGCAGATGATCCGCACGGCGAAGGACCGCAAGATCGCCGTCCTGCTCTGCGGCATGGAGGCGCCGCCCAACTTCGGCCCGCAATACACGCGCGAGTTCCGCCAGGTCTACCGCGACCTGGCCGACGAGCACGACGTGGCCTTCCTGCCGTTCTTCCTCGACGGGGTCGCGGGCGACGCGGCGCTGAACCAGTCGGACGGCATCCATCCCAACGAGGAAGGCACGCGGCGCGTGGCCAACCTCGTCTGGCGCGCCCTGCAGCCGTTGCTGACCCGCGCCCTGGCGACCTCATGATCGAACTGCGTGGCGTGTCGAAGACGGTGGACAGCGGCGGCTCGCCGCTGACCATCCTGCATCCCCTGGATCTCACCATCCCCACCGGCCGGTCCCTCGCCATCGTCGGGCCATCCGGCAGCGGCAAGAGCACGCTGCTCGGCCTGATGGCCGGCCTCGATGCGCCGACCACCGGCGACATCGTCATCGACGGGACGACGATCACCACCCTCGGGGAAGACGCACTGGCGCGCCTGCGCGGGCGGCTGATCGGCTTCGTCTTCCAGTTCTTCCACCTGATGCCGTCGCTGACGGCCTTCGAGAACGTGCTCGTGCCGA
This sequence comes from Luteitalea sp., assembly GCF_044337415.1. Taxonomy (GTDB): domain Bacteria; phylum Acidobacteriota; class Vicinamibacteria; order Vicinamibacterales; family Vicinamibacteraceae; genus Luteitalea. Next base: position 11,400 of record NZ_JBIINP010000096.1, on the reverse strand, counting down.
TGGAACTGGCCGGCGCGACCGACGCCCACGCGCGCGCCACCCGCCTGCTCCACGAGGTGGGACTCGACGCCCGCGTGCATCACTACCCCTCGCAGCTCTCGGGCGGTGAGCAGCAGCGCGTGGCGCTGGCCCGGGCCCTGGCCAACGAGCCGAAGGTGCTGCTGGCCGACGAGCCCACCGGCAACCTCGACTCGGCCAACGGGCAGCACGTGGTCGACCTGCTGCTCGACGTGAACCGGCGACGCGGCACCACGCTCGTGCTGGTGACGCACGACCGTGAACTGGCCGCACTGGCCGACGTGCAGATCGTGATGCGCGACGGTCGCGTCGTCGAGCGCATCGAGCGCTCCGCCGGCGAACCGGCCATCGTCGCGTCGGGAGCGCACTGACCCGTGTTCACGCTGCGCATGGTGTGGCGCGAACTGCGCGCCGCCTGGGGCCGCCTCATCTTCTTCTTCCTGTGCGTGGCCATCGGCGTGGGCGCCATCGCGGCGCTGCGCTCGGTCATCCAGAACGTCCGCACCGCTCTGGTCAAGGAGGCCCGCACGCTCACGGCGGCCGACGTGGTCTTCTCGACCAACCGGCCATGGCCTGCCGATGCGCTCGCCAAGGTCGACGCGGCCATCGCCCGTGCGCCGGTCCGCGAACGGGTCGAGGTGGTGGAACTGGCGACCATGGTGCGGCCCGCCGATGAAGCCAAGGCCGTCGCTCGCATGGCCGAGTTGCAGGCGGTCGACCGCGGGTATCCGCTGTACGGCCAACTCGTGCTGCGCGATCAGGCGTTCTCGCCGGCATTGCTCGACGACGGCGGTGTGCTGGTGCGCCCGGAACTGTTGGTGCAGCTCGACGTCAATGTCGGCGATCAGGTCCGCATCGGCAACGGCGCCTTCACCATCCGCGGCGTCATCGAGCAGGAGCCGGGCCGGCGCGCCGGGATGTTCAGTCTCGGCCCCCGCGTGATCATCGCGCGGGCGGCGCTCGAGCAGACGGGCCTGTTGCAGTACGGCGCCCGCGCGCGGTTCGCCATCCTGCTGAAGGTCGACGAGGCCGGCATCGATCCGCTCGTCACCGGGGTGCGCGATCAGTTCAAGGGCAGCTTCGTCTCGGCGCGGTCGTACCGGTCCACCGAGGATCGGCTGGGCGAGGACCTGCGGGTCGCCGAGAACTACCTCAGCCTGATCGGCTTCGTGATGGTGGTGCTCGGCGGCATCGGCGTCTGGAGCGTGACGCGCGTGTTCATCGGGCAGCGCATCCGCAGCATCGCCGTCATGAAGTGCCTGGGCGCGACGAGCCGGCAGATCCTCGGCATCTACGTGGCCCAGGTGGCGACGCTGGGCATGCTGGGCAGCCTGCTCGGGCTGGCGCTCGGCGCGGTGGCCTTGCGGTTCCTGCCCGGCGGGTTGTTCGGCCTCGACCGGCTCGACGCGCGCCTCACGCCGCAGGCCTCGGTGCAGGCGGTGGCGGTGGGCGTGCTGGTCTCGCTCCTGTTCGCGCTGGTGCCGCTGCTCGAGGTGCGCCGTGTGCGCCCGCTGTGGCTGCTGCGCGACGAGTCGGCGCGCACGTCGCTCGGCGGCCGGCTCCGGCAGATCGACTGGGCGCAGTGGGCGACGGTCGCGGCCGTGGGCGTGGCCCTTGCCCTCGTGGCCTCGTGGCAGGCGGCCTCCCTCAAGGCCGGGCTCATCGTCACCATCGGCCTGCTCGTGGTCACCGGCGTGCTCTTTGCCACGTCGGCGGCGGTCGTCCGTCTCGTGCGTCCGCTGCGACGGTCGCGCGTGTTCGCCCTGCGGCACGCCGTGCTGAGCCTGGCCCGGCCGGGCAACCAGACCCGCGTGATCCTGCTGGCCGTCGGGCTGGGGGCCTTCTTCATCCTGGGTGTCCGTCTCGTGCAGGGCGCGCTCCTGCAGCAGTTCTCGCTCGAACTGCGTCCCGATGCTCCCGACATGTTCCTGCTCGACGTGCAGCGCGACCAGGCGGCCGACGTGGAGAAGGTCGTGGCGTCGACGCCAGGCGCGCGGGCGCTGCGGCTGATTCCCGTGCTGCGGGCCCGGGTGACCGGCGTGCGCGGCGCGACCTCGAGCGTCGATGGCGTCGAGGGCGTGCAGGGGCGGCAGGGGCTCGGCAGGGAGTTCGTGGTCACCTATCGCGACACGCTCGAGGCCAACGAGACGCTCGTGGACGGCGATGCCCTCTGGCCGTCGGCGCCCGGCAGCATGCCGGAGGTGTCGATCGAGGAGTCGCTGCGGCGCAACGCCGGGCTGCAGATGGGCGACGTGGTGCGCTTCGACGTGCTCGGGCGGGTGATCGAAGCCCGGGTGACCTCCGTGCGCAACGTCGACTGGAACGACGTGCGGTCGGGTGGGTTCATGTTCGTGTTCCGGCCGGGCGCGCTCGAGAAGGCGCCGCACGGGTTCATGGGCGTGCTGCGCGGGCCCGAGACGGCCGACGGGCGGGCCCGGCTGCAGCGCGACCTCGTCGCCGCGCACGGCAACGTCTCGGCCGTCGACGTCCGGGAGGTGGTCCGCGCCGCGCAGGGGATCCTGCAAAACGTGTCGCTCGCCATCTCTGCCGTCGGCGGTCTCGCGCTCTTCAGCGGCGTGTTGATCGTCGTCGGCTCCGTCGCCATGACGCGCTTCCAGCGGCTCTACGAGTCGGCCATCCTCAAGACGCTGGGCGCGCCACCGCGCACCATCACGACCATGGTCGCCCTCGAGTACCTCGGGCTCGGCTTCCTGGGCGGATTGGTCGGGGCCCTGGGCGCCCTCGCGCTCAGCTGGGCCGTGTCGCGCTACCTGTTCGACATGCCATGGCGCCCCGCCCCCGGCACCGTCGTCCTCGGAGTGCTGTTGACGTCCCTGCTCGTCGGGGCCGTCGGTATCCTGGCCAGCCTGGACGTGGTCCGCAAGCGCCCGCTCGGCGTGCTCCGCGCCGAGTAGGCCCGTCGCCCGGCTGCCGACCGCCGACGTCGGCCTGCCGACCCTCCGGAGGTGCTAACATGGCCCGATTAGCTTCCTGTCCGGGGACGGGCAGGAGGGGAGTGCCCACTGTGGATATGTCGGAGTTCCAGGAAGCCCTGCTGCGCAAGAAGCGCGAGTTGCTGTCCAGCGAGGGGCTCAAGCCCATCGGGTCGATGATGGGGAACAGCCGTCAGGGCGACATGGCGGATCAGGCCGAGGGCATCAACGAGGTGCACATCGCCCTCAAGCTCCGCTCGACCGACGCCAAGATCATGCAGGCCATCGAGGAAGCGCTCGAGCGCATCGATCGCGGCACCTACGGCGTCTGTCGCGACTGTGGCGAGATGATTTCGGCGGCGCGCCTCCGGGCGATTCCCTGGACGCGTTCCTGCATCACCTGCAAGGAGAAACAGAAGTGAAGGCAACTGCCACCCTGTCGCTGCTGCAGGACCTCTACCGCGAGCGTCTCGCCCTGTTCGACCGCCATGTGAAGGGCGCGCAGGCCGTGGCCGACTACGAGTTCAACAACACGTACCAGAACGTGGTCGGGCGCGACGAGCACCACCTGCAGTGGGTACGTGCCGCGATTGCCGACCTCGGCGGTACCGTGGACAACAGCATCACGCCGCTCTCGTTGCCCGACGGCAAGGGCAAGAAGCGTGAAGCGGCCGTCATCGAGGACGATGCGCGGCAGCAGCAGGCGTTCATCGACAAGTGGTCGCCGAAGGTGGCGGCCATGACCAACGCGCGCCATCGCACCATGCTCACCCTCATGCTCGGCGAGATGCGCGAACACCAGCGCTTCTTCGCGTACGCGGTCGAGGGCCGCGACGACCTGCTCGGCCGCCGCATGGCGGGCGCGAGCACCGGCGACGGCGTCCTGCCCGTCCGGTGGGTGGAGTAGCGCGCGTTCCCGTCGCGATTGCCCTGGGCAGCAACCTCGGCGATCGCGATGCCCGGCTCGACGAGGCCGAGGACCGCCTTGCCGTGCTGCTGAGCGGCGCGGTCGCCTCGGCCCGCTACGAGACCGAGCCCGTCGCCAGCCTGCCCGACGCCCCCCGCTACCTGAACGAGGTCGTCGTCGGCACCACGCTGCTGGCGCCTCGTGCCCTGCTCGACGCGCTGCATGGGATCGAGCAGGATGCGGGCCGCGAGCGCCCGTACGTGAATGCCCCCCGCACGCTCGACCTCGACCTCATCCTCTACGGCGATTTCGTCATCGACGAGCCCGGCTTGCAGGTGCCGCACCCACGGTTCCGCGAGCGTGTCTTCGTGCTGCAGCCGCTGTCGGAAGTCGCCGGCGACTGGGTGGATCCCGTGTCGGGGCTCACCGTCCGCGACCTGCACGCGCGACTCGACGCCTGAGGCGGCCCCCGCCGCGACCCCCGCCGCGACCCACCCGGTGCGGTCGCGTGCGACCGTCCTCACCCCGGCGTCCCGGTGCTGTCGCTACAATCCTGCATGCTCATCGGACCTCGTCCGTCCCTGCTCCGGCGCGCCCTCGCCGCGCTGGCCGTGGCCGGCGCCCTCGCCGTGGCGCTCTCGTCGCTCCATTCCACGACCGTGGCCGCGCAATCGGGCGCGGCGCTGCAGACGCCCGAGCAGTATTTCGGGTTCCGCATGGGCGCAGACCGCAAGCTCGCCGACTGGGACCGCCTGCTGGCGTACTACCAGTCACTGGCGAAGACCTCCGACCGGGTGAAGCTGGTCGAACTCGGCCAGTCCAGCGAAGGGCGTCCGTACATCGCGCTGTTCATCTCGTCGCCGGCCAACCTGGCCAGGCTCGAGGCGATCCGCCAGATGAATGCCACGCTCGCCGATCCGCGCGCAGCCACGCAGGCCGAGATCGACCGCATCGTCAAGGAGGGCCGCGCCGTCGTCATCCAGACCTTCGCGCTGCACTCGAGCGAGGTCGCGGCGGCGCAGACGGCGGCCGAGTTCGTGTACGACAGCCTGACGCGCAACGACGAGGAAGCCGTCCGTGTGCGCGACCAGGTGATCAGCATCGTCGTGCCGTCGATCAACCCGGACGGCACGCAGATGATCGCCGACTGGTACATGAAGTACGTCGGCACCGAGTTCGAGGCGGCGGCGCTGCCGTGGCTCTACCAGAAGTACGCGGGCCACGACAACAACCGCGACGGCTTCGCGCTCAACCTGCCTGAGTCACGCAACCTCGCGAAGATCCTCTATCGCGAGTGGGTACCGCAGGCCTACGTCGATCACCACCAGATGGGCGCGACCAACGCGCGGCTCTACATCCCGCCGTACGCCGAGCCCATTCGCCCGGACGGTGACCCGCTCGTGTGGCGCGAGATGTCGTGGTGGGGCGCGCACATGGGGACGCAGTTGGAGGCGGCGGGGAAGACCGGCGTCGTCGGCGCGGCCATCTACTCGGGGTGGGGGCACATGGGCTTCCACTGGATCACGCCGTTCCACAACATCGCCGGCATGCTCACCGAGTCGGCCAGTGCGCGACTTGCGACGCCGATGTTCCTCCATCCGGACCAGTTGCGCGGGGGACCGCGCAACCTGCCGTCCTACGAGCCGCAGACCACCATGCCGAGCGTGTGGCCGGGCGGCTGGTGGCGCGTGCGCGACATCGTCGAGCAGCAGAAGATCGCCGCGTGGGCCACGGTGGACCTCGCCGCGCGCAACCGCGAGACGGTGCTGCGCAACATGTACCTGAAGGCATCGCGGCAGGTGGAGCGGGGGAGGACGGGCCCCGTGAAGGCCTACGTCATCGCCGCCGGCCAGCACGACCCGCTCACGGTGCGCAAGCTCGTGAACATGCTGATGGCGTCGGGCGTGGAGGTCCACGAGGCCACGGCGCAGGTCATCGTCGAGGGCCGCGTGTACGCCAGGGGATCGTTCGTCGTCTCGATGGCGCAGCCCAAGCAGGCGCTCGTCCGCTGGATGCTCGGCCGCACGTTCTACCCCGACAACACCTACACGCGGGAACGCGACGGCGATCCCATCCGGCCTTACGACATGTCCACCGACACGTTCGGCGAGTTCATGGGGGTGCGGAGCGACCCGATCGGCGAGCCGGTACCGGCGGCCTCGCTCGTGAAGGTCGCGGCGCCGCTCGTGCCCGCTGCCACCGTCGCGGCCTCTGCGCCGCATGGCTACGTGCTCGATGGTCGCCTCAACGACAGCTATCGCGCCGTGTTCCTGCTGCTGGCCAAGGGTGTTGGCGTGCGCCGGGTCAATGCCGGCACCACGGATGGGCGCATCCGCGCGGGCGACTTCCTCGTGCCGCCGGGTGATGTCGCTGCCATCGCCCGGCAGGCGGGCGTGGACTTCGTCGCGGCCACCAATCCTGTCCCTGCGAACATGACGGCCCTGAAAGCGCCGCGCATCGGGCTCTTCCAGCGCTATCGCGGCGGCAACATGGACGAGGGCTGGACACGCCTCCTGTTCGAGCAGTTCGACGTGCCGTTCACGTCGGTGCGCGACGCCGATCTCAAGGCCGGCGGACTGCAGGCGAAGTTCGACGTGATCGTGCTGCCGGCCGATTCGATCGCCGCGATGACGGGGGACGATCCGCCGGGCGGCACCCGTGGCGGTGGTGGTGGCGGCGAAGGCGGGGACGCGGGCCAGCGCCGCACGCCGCCTGAGTTCCGCAGCGGATTCGGCGCCGACGGGGTGAAGGCCCTGCAGGCCTTCGTGGAGGAGGGTGGCACGCTGGTCACGTTCGGCCAGGCCGCCGACCTGCCGGTGCAGCGCTTCACCCTGCCGGTGCGCAACGTGGTCGCTGGTGTGCTGTCGAAGGAGTTCTGGGCGCCAGGTTCGACGCTGAAGGTCAGGTACGCCAACGACCATCCGCTGGCGTACGGCATGCCAGCCGAGGGCCTCGCGCTCTTCATGGCCGGCAGTCAGGCCTACGAAGTGACCTCCACCGACCGCAGCCAGGACGTCGCCATCCTCGCGACCTATGTCGAACGCGATCTCCTGCAGAGCGGTTGGCTGATCGGTGAGCAGGTCATCGCCCGCAAGGCCGCGGCCGTCGCCGTCGCGCAGGGCAAGGGCCGTGTCGTCCTCATCGGCTTCCGCCCGCAGAACCGCGCGCAGACACACGGCACGTTCAAGCTGGTGTTCAACGCGTTGTTGACCGAGAGGTAGGGGCGCGTGAACGCTCGACGTTGCGACGATCTGCGACTGACGGGGTCCGGCGGGGCGAACCGGGTGATGGAGGCCGAACTCAAGCGCCTGGTGATGCGCTCGGCCTTCGACGTGCGGGTGCCCAACCCTAAGCGTGAGGGCGATGAGACGCTCCTTTATCCCTTCGATGCCCGGGTCGCCTGGGTTGCGGCCTGCTACCACCGCACGTCGTCGCGCATCTCCTGGGACCTGTGCTCGAGTGCCGCCGTGCGGCTCGAGCCACTCTTCGAGGACCTGGTACCCGTGCTCTCGTCGGACGACCGGCTGCCCGGGGGCCCGGAGCTCCGCTTCTCTGTCGAGGTCGGTGCGGCTTCCGACTTCGAAGCGTCGCCGCTCCAACTGCGGGGCGTCGTCAAGAACGCCATCGTCGAGGCCCTGGCGTCGCGGGGTGTGACGGCCGACATCGACAGCGAGGCGCCCGATGTCGTGTTCATCGTGCGGCGGGCAGGCACCCCAGAGGCGCGTCGGACCGTGGTGGGCATCGACCTCGGCGGCAGCAGCCGCCATCGGCGTGGCGCGCGCGTGGCCACCGGGCTCGCGCCACTGCGCGAGACGCTCGCGGCGCAGTTGATCATGCTGTCGCGCTGGGACGCGCGCACCGAGCCGCTCGTCGATCCGATGACTGGCAGCGCCACGATTCCGATCGAGGCGGCGGGCCTTGCCGTGGGCGCGGCCATCCGTCACCCTTCCGAACTGCCGTGGCGCCGCCTCGCAGCCTTCGAGGGACTACCGGGCGAGACGCCCGACCTGTTTCCCGGGACCGCGGCGAAGATCGTCGCGCTCGACGCCGACGGCGAGTGCATCAAGGCGATGGTGGGCAACCTGCGCGCGGCGGGCCTGACCGGCGCCGCCTTCGACCAGTCCATCGTCATCGGGCAGCAGGACGTGCGGCGCCTGACGCCGGAGCGCATCGAGGCCCTGCTCCCGGAGGTGCGCGACATGCGACCGGGCGTGTTCTGCATCAATCCGCCCTACGGCGTGCGGATCGGCGGCGAGCGTGGGGAGCACGAACTGCTCGATCTCTACGACGACATGGGCCGGGCCCTGGCGCGCTTCAGCGGGTGGCGCGCGGCGTGCTTCGTCGCCAACCCGAAGTTCGTGTACGCCTTCGGGCATCACCCGACCATGACCAAGCCCGCGAGCAACGCGAACCTGCGCGGACACTTCCTGACGTTCCAGTTCTAGGCTGGAACGACGAAGGGCCCGCTGGACGCCAGCGGGCCCTTCGTTGCGCCGTGGTACGTAGCCGTCGGACTTGCCCGACGGTCAGTGACGATGACGCGCTGACGACCGAGCTCTACAGGTCGACGCGGGCGACGGCGTCGCCGGGCTCGGTTGCCTTGACAGCCGACTTGCGGCGCAGGCTCTTGAAGCCCTGCTCGAACAGCGTGTACACGGTGGGCACGAACACCAGCGTGATCAGCGTCGAGGCGAGCAGGCCGCCAATGACCACGCGCGCCAGCGGCGCCTGCAGCTCGGCGCCCTCGCCGATCTCGAACGCCATCGGCACGAGGCCGAGAATCGTCGTGAGCGTCGTCATGACGATCGGGCGCAGGCGTGTCCGCCCTGCCGTGACGGCGGCCTCGAACAGCTCCATGCCGTCGCGGTGCCGCAGCGTCGACGTGTAGTCGACCAGCAGGATGGCGTTGGACACGACGATGCCGGCCAGCATGATGACGCCGATGTAGGCCTGCAAGCTGAACGTCGTGTTCGTGAGGAGCAGCGCCCCGACCACGCCGATCGTCGCCAGCGGGATCGAGAACATGATGATGAACGGGTCGCGGAACGACTCGTACTGCGACGCCATCACCGCGTACACGAGGATGACCGCGAGGATCAGCAGGTACTTCAGCTGCGTGAAGGCCTTGATCTGTTCCTCGAGCTCGGCGCCGAAGCCGACCTGGAAGTCGCCGGGGACTTCGAGTTCAGGCAGCCGCTTCTCGACGTTGGCCACCGCTTCCGAGAGGCTGACCTCGAGCTCGGCGTTGACCCGCGAGATGCGCTCCTGGTTCTTGCGCTCGATCTCCACCGGGCTGTTCTCCGGCTCCACCGTGAGCAGGCTGCGGGCGGGGATCACGCGGTTGCCCGGCGCGCTCACGAGCACGTCGCCGACGTCGGTGATGTGGGCACGATCCTCCTGGCGGAGGCGCACGACGATCGGGTACTCCTGGCCACGCTCGCGGTAGAACGCCGCCTGGGTGCCGGCGACGTTGGTGCGCAGCGTGTCGGCCACGCCGGTCACGCTGAGGCCGAAGATCGCGGCCTTGTCGCGGTCGACGCGCACGGCCAGTTCGGGCCGGCCGTCCTGGCGTGCGCGGCGCACGTCGGCGATGCCGGGCACCGTCCGCAGCAACGCCTCCGACTGGGTCACCAGGCGCGTCGCGTCGTCGAAGTCGTAGCCGCGGATCTCGAGCGACAGGCGGGCGTCCTGGTTGCCGCCGAGCACACGGTTCAGCTGCGAGCCGCCCGAGGCACGGGAGCGAGCGATCACGCCCGGGATGCCGGTCAGCTGCCGGCGGAGGTCCTGGGCGATCTGCTCGTTGCTGCGCGTGCGCTCCGCCTTGGGCTTGAGCGTGAGCGTGAGGTCGCCGCGGTGCGTGCTGGCGCCGCCCATGAAGCCGCCGCCGCCGCCCTGCGAGATCAGCGTCACGAGCTCGGGCACGACCTTGCGAATCTTGTCCTCGACCTCGAGGATTGCCGCCTGCGTCTGCTCGACGCGCGTGCCGACCGGCAGCTCGATGTCGACGCGGACCTCGCCCTCGTCGGTCTGCGGCATCAGCTCGAACTTCAGGTAGGGGAACAGGAACACCGACAGGGCGAAGACCGAGGCGCCGAAGGCCAGCACGGTGGGGCGGTGGCGCAGCGCCAGGGCGAGGAACTTCGCGTACTTGTTGTCGAGCCCGTCGAGCAGGGCACCGCTCCGGGTGAACAGCCAGCCGGTGATGCCGTCGCGCTCCTTCTCGGCGTCGTGCGGCGTCATCAGCAGCGAGCACAGCACCGGCACCAGCGTGACGGCGACGAACAGCGACATCAGCAGCGAGAAGACGACCACCACCGACAGCTGCTTGAACAGCACGCTCGAGAAGCCGGTGAGGAAGAACAGCGGCACGAACACCGCGATGTGCGTCAGCGTCGAGGCCAGGATGGCGCTCCAGATCTCCTCGCTGCCCTCGATGGCGGCCTGCTTCACGGGCTTGCCCATCTCGAGGTGGCGCTGCGTGTTCTCGAGCACGACGATGGAGGCGTCGACGATCATGCCGACGCCCAGCGCCAGGCCGCCGAACGTCATCGTGTTCAGCGTGTACCCGCCGAAGAAGAGCAGCGCGAAGGTCCCGATGATCGAGATCGGGATCGACGTGCAGATGATCAGCGTCGACCGCCAGCTGCGCAGGAACACGAAGATGATCAGGATGACGAACACCGAGCCGAGCATCACGGCCTCGCGCACCGAGGCGATCGACTGCTCGATGAACACCGCGCTGTCGTTGGAGACCGTCAGGGCCACGCCGGGCACCTCGCGGTTGATGCGGGTCACCTCGCGGTGCACGGCCTCCGAGATGGCGACGGTGTTCTCGCCCGACTGCTTGGTCACGCGCATCTGCACGCCGGGCTTGCCGTTGACGCGCGTGAACTGGCGGAAGTCCTCGGTGCCGTCGCGAACCTCCGCGATGTCGCGCATGTAGACCGGCACGCCCTCGCGCGTGAGCACCACGAGGTTGCGGATCTCGTCGAGGTTGTTGAACTGGCCCGGGCTGCGCACCAGGTAGGTCAGCGACCCCTCGTTGATCTCGCCGACCGGGATGTTCTGGTTCTCCGTGCGGAGTACGCGGACGATCTGGTCGACCGGCAACCCGAGCGCCGTGATCTTCTCCTTCGAGAGATCGACGCGGATCTGCCGGCGCAGCCCGCCCTGCACGGTCACGGCCGCGACGCCGTTGACGCGCTCGAGGCGCGGCGACAGGATGCGCTCGGCCATCTCGCGCAACTGCACCTGCGTCATGTCGCCCTCGGCCGAGACCGCGATGGTCATGATCGGCCACGACGAGGAGTCGAACTTGAAGATGATCGGCGGGTCGGCGTCCTCGGGCAGCCGGCCGCGGATGCGGTCGATGCGGCTGCGGAGGTCGTCGGCCGCCTCGCCCAGGTCGGTGCCCCACACGAAGTTCAGCCGCACCGTGCTGCTGCCCTCCGACGAGGTCGAGCTCAGCTGGTCGAGGCCCGCCACCGCGCTGACCGTCTGCTCGATCGGCCGCGTGATCGTCTCCTCGATCTCGCGCGGCCC
>NZ_JBIINP010000380.1:0-2766 GCF_044337415.1 Luteitalea sp. | reverse complement strand
CCGGATGCCGAACGGCACGTCCGGTGGTGCGGGAGGTGAGGACTGGTAACGGTCCTCACCTACCCGATACGAAGCACGTCACCCGTCTGCGCGCGCCGATCGCGTGCTGGCGTCGGTCGCCACGGTCCTACCTGCGAGGCACCATCAGCCGTCTGTGCGCGGTGCTGCTCGGTGTCGCCTGTCAGTACAAGGCCCGTTCTCGGGCGCTGCTCGCGCGGGTGTCACGCCGCCGGCGACCGGCGACTCGATAGCACTGAGGCGTCGGCCAAGTTTACAGATCGGCCTTGACGCGATTGGACGGCCGGAAGTATTCTGAAACACGCGCCAACTGTCTGTATCCAATGGCTTTGACGTCGAACCGGCTGGGAGGGGTTCCCGAAGATCCTCCTTGGCGCGGCGCTTGCGTGTCAGGTCAGCGGTGATCGAAACCTTGAGGATGCAAGGAATTATGAAGAGAGTCTTGGCAAGCGTCTGTGCAGCATTCCTCTTGTTGACCGCCGTTCCGGCGATGGCGGGGCCGGTAAACATCGATGGAGTGTTCGGTGGAAATGGTGCTGGCCAGGAATGGGACGGCGCCGCAACCTACATCATCGGCAACGGTGGCGGCACGGCTTATTTCAAAGCCGACACGGATTTCATCTATGGGGCGTTCGACATCACCGGCTGGACGTCGGCGATGGGGGCTGCTTCGCACGGTAACCTCTTGGGCTTTGGTGTTTGGAAGGTGAATGGTGGCTATGGCGGGACGGGGGTCGAGTTCCAGCAGGCCACAGGCCAAGCGAATTGGGGCAACGACGGCAATTCTGGGACGATGAACGGGCTTGTGTCGGCTTGGCGAATCAACGGCAGCGCTCCACTAGGCTCAATCCCCGGTAGCCTACAGGCGATGGATTCGTTCGTGACGGGTCACCGCGTCTGGGAGGTAATGATGCCGATCAGCACCATGGGCGTGAGCGCCGGGGATACCATCTGGGCGGTTGGAGGCATCAACTACGGTGGTCAACCACATTGGTATCCCGACTACTTCCCCACGGGGTGGAACCAATACGCCCCTGTCAAGGTGGAAGCTGGCGCGTCCGTTCCCGACGGCGGGGCGACGCTGAAGCTTCTGGGCAGTGCGCTGGTTGGTCTTGGCGCGCTGCGCCGGAAGTTCCGCGGGTAGCGTCCTCCACGGTCGCGGCGAAAGCAAGAAGGGCCGGAGCAATCCGGCCCTTCTCGTTGTACGACGCCCATTGCCGTGCTGGGCTGCCAGCTGCGAGCTACCCGCTGTCCCTCGACGCTGCTCGCGGGACAGCCCTGATCGCGAGTGCCTTGTCCGCGCGGCCCCTGGCGTCGTCGGCCCTGCCGGCGAGGAACAGCAGCGACCCCGCCTTCAACTGGGCGTCCGCGTCCTTCGGCAGGAGGTCGGCCGCGCGCACCGACTCGGCGAGTGCGCCGGCGCCATTCCCTTGGCGCAGGTAGGCTTCGGCAAGCTTGAGGCGGGCCGGCGCGAACATCGGGTCCTTCTCGACCGCGTTGCGATACTCCAGCACGGCGGCCGCCACGTCGCCCTTGTCCAGGTACGCGTTCCCGCGCTTCAGGCGGCTCTGCGCGCTCCCCGAGCACCCAGTCACCGCCAGCGCGACCACGGCCGCGCCGACGGGCAATCGGATCCAATGGGGGACGTGCATGACGATCGCGCCTCCAGCGGGGACGATACCACGGCTACGAATGCGCCCTGGCCGCAATCGCTCACCCCTGCACAGTCGGCCAGGCCACCTCGCCCTCCGGCGTCGTCGTCACCCCGTTGGCCAGGTTCATCAGCGTGCGGTGTACGTCCACGAGCGCCAGCGTGTTGCGCTCGCTGTACCGGCGCAGGTCGTGCAACGCACTCGCCACGTCGTCCTCGCTCACCTGCGCGTCGATCAGGCTCGCATACGCCCGCGTCGCGGTGAGGCCGTCCTTGATGCTCAGCCCCTTGTACGTCAGCCCGGGCGCCAGCACCGGACCGATCGCCTTGAGCGAGTAGTTGCCCAGGAAGTTCAGGTCGTACACGTGGTCGCGCACCAGCTCCAGCAGGTCCACCAGCCGACCACGAATCCGCTGCAGCGCCGGCGCCAGGTCCGGGAACACGTCCGAGAGCTGCTGCAGCCGCCACGACTCGTAGTCGCTGTACACCACGATCGGCTCCCAGTACGACCCCACCGCCTCGATCAGGCTCTCGGCAAACCGCCGCCGCGGATCCTCCCCGGGCGGCACGATCTCGTCGATGTGCGTCAGCCGCCCCTCGCCGTCCACGTGATGCAACGACCACTGGAAGGGAATGTGCTGCGCCGGACGCGCCCCCTCGAACACCGGGATGAGCGACACCAGGCACTCGAAGTCGAGATAGAACGCCGGCGGCCCGAACGCCTTCAACGCCTCCGGCAACGCCGGATCCACCGCCAGGTGCCCCTGCCGCGCCGCCAGCCGCGCCCGCGCCCGCTTCGGCCCGATCGGCTCGCTCTCGGGCACGTCGCCCATCCGCTCGAAGCCCCGCGCAATCCACTCGTCCACCGACGGCCCCGGCTCGTGCGGGAAATGCCCCGTCCAGTCGGCCGGCAGCGGATCCACACACTGCGCCGTGAACGCACAACACCCGCAATGCGTCCCCTTGGCCACCTCCGGCATGCGCGGCAACGCCACCATGTCCTTCAGGTGCTCCAGCCGCGTCACCACGCGCGGCAACGCCCGCGCCGCACGGATCGTGAGCGACCGCCGCCCGAAGAACACCTGGGGATCGATGGG
>NZ_JBIINP010000044.1:0-28869 GCF_044337415.1 Luteitalea sp. | reverse complement strand
CACGGTGCAGAACTCGCGGCTCGTGCCGTCGAAGGTCGTGAACATCGGGTACGGCGCCGTCCGGCGGTGGAACGTGTAGAGGCTGCGACGGTACCGATCCTCGCCGGTGCTCTCGATCCAGCGCGAGTTGTCGTACGGGTTGTCCCAGATGTTGGGCGGCTGCGCAGGGAACACGCTCGGGCCGCCAATCTTCCGGCTCAGCTGCCCACTCGCCGCCAACGCGACGTCGCGCACCATCTCGGCTTCCAGGCGGAAACGCGGTCCGCGGGCAAAGAGGCGGTTGTACGGGTCGCGCGCCTGCAGCGCCGGCGTCACCGTGGAGTCCTGTCGGTACGTCGACGACAGCACGAGCGTACGCAGCAGGCGCTTGAGGCTCCAGCCCTGCTCCATGAAGTCGACGGCGAGCCAGTCGAGCAGCTCCGGATGCGACGGCATCGCGCCCATCGTGCCGAAGTCCTCGCTCGTCTCGACGAGCCCGCGCCCGAAGAGCGCTTCCCAGTACCGGTTCACGGCGACGCGGGCGGTAAGCGGGTTGTCGCGCCGCACGAGCCAGCGCGCCAGGCCCAGGCGGTTGGGCGGCAGGTCGTCGCCCATCGACGGCAGCGACGAGGGCGTGTTGGCGTAGACCTTCTCGCCCGGCGCGGTGAACGCGCCGCGCTCGCGCAGGAAGGTGGAGGGCCGCTCGAACGACGGCTTCTCCTCCATGACAAGCGTGGTCGGCAGCTTCAGGTCGTCGAGCGCCTTCTTCAGCCGCGCGATCTCCTTGCGCTCGGCCTCGAACAGGGCGTCCTGCTCACGGAACTGCCCGGCGAGCAGCTTCGCTTCGTCCTCGCTGCGCGCCGCCAGCGGCTTGTCGAGCGCCGCGCGCGTGCGCGCCGTGATCGACACGGCCTTCAGCGGCTCCGGCGCGTTGGTCGCCGACAGTCGGAAACGGCCGAGCCCCTGCCCGATGGTCCCGTCGTCGTGCACGAGTTCGACGGTGATGACCGTGCCGCCCGGCTCGCCGAGCGGCGCCTTCGGCACGAGCACCAACTGGAAGGGCACGCGCCAGCCGTCGCGCACCGCGTCCACCACCCAGGCGCGGCCGAGCCGCGCGTACGTGGCGGGGGCGTCCGTGGTGAGCGTCAGCAGGTCGCCGCGCGACACGTTGCCGTCGCCATTCACGGCCGTGAACTCGATGCGGCGCCGATTGGCCGGCGCACTGGCGGGCGCCACGAACACGCGGACGCCCGTCAGGCGGAAGTGCCCGTACGGGTCGCGCCCGGGGCCCTGCTTGGGCAGCGACGGGTCGAGCAGCGCCTCGAGGCGCAGGCTGGTGAGTCCCGTGGCCTCCGTCGTGGCCTGCACCGAATACACCGTCACCTGCGGATTCGGACCGCTCGCCAGCACGCTGCCGTCGTCGCGCACCGACAGCTGCGCGCCGTTGGTCGCGGTCGCGTGGCTCGGCACGAGCGTCGACCAGCCGCGGCCGGTCTCGGCCAACGACGCCTCCCACCGCGCCTGGGCGGCGGTGCGGGCCGACGTGTCGGCCGCAAGTGCATCCTCGGCGGCCTTCAGCTCGGCCTTGAGGGCTGTCCGCTTCGCGTCCTGCTCGGGCGTCGCGAGGTCGACCTGCGGCTCCGTGTACTTGAACCCCGCGCCGTGCTTGTCGACCGTGTAGGCCGGGTTGGCGAAGAACGCCATCACCCGGAAGTAGTCCTTCTGGCTGAACGGGTCGTACTTGTGGTTGTGGCACTGCGCGCACGCGAGCGTGCTCCCCATCCACACGGTGCTCGTGGTGTTGACGCGATCGACGAGCACCTCGTACAGCGCCTCCTCCGGATCGACGCCGCCTTCCTCGTTGCTCATCGCGTTGCGGTGGAAGCCGCTGGCGATGCGCTGGGCGCGCGTGGCGCCAGGCAGCATGTCGCCGGCGATCTGCTCGACGGTGAACCGGTCGAACGGCATGTCGGCATTGAACGCGTCGATCACCCAGTCGCGATAGGGCCACATCGAGCGCAGGCGGTCGGCCTCGAAGCCGTTGCTGTCGGCGTAGCGGGCGAGGTCGAGCCACTGCCGCGCCCAGCGCTCGCCGAAGTGCGGCGAGGCGAGCAGGCGATCGACGACGCGCTCGTAGGCGTCGGGGCGGGTGTCGGCGAGGAAGGCGTCGAGCTCGGCGAGGGTGGGTGGCAGGCCCGTGAGGTCGAGCGACACGCGGCGCAGCAGCGCCTCCTTCGAGGCCTCGTGCGAGGGCAGCAGCTTCTCGGCGCCGAGCCGCGCGAGCACGAACCGGTCCACCGGTGTGCGCGCCCAGGCCTCCTGCGACACGGCGGGCAGCGGCGCCTTCTTCGGGGCGACGTAGGCCCAGTGCTCCTCGACGGTCTGCGCGGTCGGCGTCGCCGGGCCCGCGGGCCACTCGGCGCCCTGATCGATCCACGCGCGAACGAGGGCCGTCTGCTCGGGCGTGAGCGGGTCCTCGTCGAGCGGCATCCGATCCTCGCCGCCCTCGCCGAGGATGCGCTGCAGCAGGTAGCTCTTCGCGCTGTCGCCGGAGACCAGCAAGGGGCCCGTCGCACCGCCCTTCAGCGCGAGATCACGGACATGCAGGCGGAGCTTGCCGCGCGCCTTCTTCTCGCCGTGGCACTCGTAGCACTGCGCGCGGAGGATGGGCTCGATCTGCGACGCGAAGTCGACCTTTGCCGGCTGCGCGGGGGAGGGGACCTGGGCCTCCAGCCACGCCGGCCGCCAGGGGCCGAGCGCGGAAACCAGCAGGAGGACGGGCAGGGCGAGCCGTCGGACGCGTCGTGGCGTGGGCATCGGGGGAACACCCGGATGATGCCGGATCACGGAGGGCCCTGTCCATTCGTCGCGCCCTTTGCGGGTAGAGTACCCGGACGAGGTGGAAAGCCTGTCAGGTCCGCAGCGCAGACAGCGGGCGACCCTCGAGGAGAATCGCCAATGCCGCATCCGGGAACGCGCCTGATGGTCCTCGACGGCGGGCTTGCGACCGAACTCGACGCTCGTGGGTTCGATCTCTCGGACGCCCTCTGGTCGGCTCGGCTCCTCGCCGACGCCCCTGACGCCATCGAGGCCGTCCACCTCGACTACTTCGAGGCCGGTGCCGACATCGCCATCTCCGCCAGCTACCAGGCGAGTGAGGCCGGTTTCGCCGCACGCGGGTACTCACGCGAGGACACCGATGCCCTCCTGCAGCGCTCGGTGGTGTTGGCACGCGCGGCGCGGGACCGATTCCACGCCCGCCACCCGGAGTCCGGCCGCACGCTCCGCGTCGCCGCCTCGATCGGGCCGTATGGCGCCACCCTCCACGACGGGTCTGAGTACCGCGGCGACTACGGGCTGGATGAAGACGCCCTCGCCGCCTTTCACCGTCCGCGCCTGACCACGCTCCTGGGCGCCGCACCCGACCTCCTCGCGTGCGAGACGATCCCCTCCCTGCTCGAGGCGCGGGCCATCGTGCGCGTGTTGCATGAGCACCCGTCCGCCCGGGCCTGGGTCACCTTCACCTGTCGCGACGGTGCGCACACGTCAGCCGATGACGCGATCGCGGACTGCGCACGGTTCCTCGACGCGGAGGCCCAGGTGGTGGCGATCGGGATCAACTGCGTGGACCCGGCCCTCGTGACGTCGCTCGTGCGCGCGATCGCCCGGGAAAGCGCCAAGCCGATCGTCGTGTACCCGAACTCCGGCGAGGTGTGGAATGCCGGCGCCCACTGCTGGGAGGGCACGGCCACCCGCTTCACGACGTTCGTGGACGAGTGGATCGACACCGGCGCGTCGTGGCTCGGCGGCTGCTGCCGCACCACGCCCGCGGATATCCGCAGGGTCCGCGAGCTCGTCGACGCGCGCACCATCGCCTGACGTCCCGCGTTGCCGAGGTCCTGAGGGGCGTTGCCATGCGCGCCAGTGGCACCGGCTGTGTCCTCGACGGTCCGAGACTGTGGTCTGTGGTACCGTGGCGCCCGCTTCAGGAGGCCGCCGATGCAGGCACCCGTCCGTCGTCACTCGCTATCACTGCTGCCGCTGCTGCTGGCGGCCACCCTGGGAGGCGCCTGCGGCTCCTCCACGCCCGAGGCGCCCGCGCCCTCCTCCACGCCGGCCCCCGCGCCGGCTCGCACACCCGCCATGACCAGAGCCCCCTTCGGACAACTGCCGGACGGCACGGCCGTCGAGGCCTTCACCTTCACCAATGCCTCGGGCATGTCGGTGACGGCCATCACCTACGGCGGCATCATCACGTCGCTCAAGGTGCCCGACAAGGCCGGCCAGCTCGCCGATGTCGTGCTGGGCTACGACTCGCTGCAGGGCTATCTCGACAAGTCGCCGTTCTTCGGCTGCATCGTCGGGCGGTACGGCAACCGGATCGGCAAGGGCACCTTCACGCTCGACGGCAAGACCTACACACTGCCCATCAACAACGGCGAGAACCACCTGCACGGCGGTCCGCAGGGCTTCGACAAGAAGGTCTGGAAGGCCGAGCCCTTCGAGCACGGCGACCTCGTGGGCGTGGTCTTCACGCACACGAGCCCGGACGGCGACATGGGCTACCCGGGCACGCTGGCGATGAAGGTGACCTACACGCTCACCAGCGACAACACCCTGCGCTTCGACTACGAGGCCACGACCGACAAGGCGACGCCGGTCAACCTCACGCAGCACACCTACTTCAACCTGGCGGGCGCCGGCTCGGGCGACATCCTGAAGCACGAGATCGAGATCAAGGCCGACCGCTACACGCCGGTCGACGCCGGGCTGATCCCGACGGGCCAGCTGGCCACCGTCGAGGGCACGCCGTTCGACTTCCGGAAGGCCACCGCCATCGGCGCGCGGATCGACGCCGACCATCCGCAGATCAAGGCCGGTGGCGGCTACGACCACAACATGGTCTTTACGCGCGCGGCCGCCGGCCTCGAGCCGGTCGTCACGGTGCACGAGCCGACGACGGGCCGCACGATGACGGTGGCAACGACGCAGCCTGGCGTGCAGTTCTACACGGGCAACTTCCTCGACGGCACCATCACCGGCAAGGGCGGCAAGGTCTACCCGAAGCGCTCGGGCCTCTGCCTCGAGACGCAGCACTTCCCGGACTCGCCGAACAAGCCGGAGTTCCCGACCACGATCCTCAAGCCCGGCGAGACGTACAGGGAGAGTACGGCGTACACGTTCGGCGTGCGCTGAGGCGGCAATTTGAAATTCGACATGTGAAATTCTCGGGGCGCGGGCCTTCGGCCACGCGCCTCGGGATGTTGCGTGCGAGCGAAGGCCGATCAGGCCGAGCCGCCGAGCCTTTCGCATGTCCAATTTCGAATTGCAGGGGTTCCACCAGGGGCATACCATGCGATAGCTCATCAGTCGGACGCAGGACCCACACGCCGGCACAGGCGCCGCGGCTCGGACGCATGCCTTGGCGGGAGGAGTCGTCAGTCACATGCCCGTGCACGAGGTCCTTGTCCCGGAGGCGGTCACCGCTCCCGTGGCGCCGCAGCGACGCACCCTCGTGGGGCGGTGGCTCGATTTCGTCGAGCGCCTGGGCAACCGCTGCCCCGACCCCATCCTGCTGTTCCTGATCGCGTTCATCGCCACGTGGGTGCTGTCGCACCTGCTGGCCGGCACCGACTTCGGCCTCGTCGACCCGCGCAACGGCACGCCCTTGCGCGTCAACGATCAGCTGACGCTGCAGTCGCTGGCGACCTTCCTCGCCGGCATGACGCTCACCTACGTCACGTTCCCGCCGTTCGGCATGGTGCTCGTGATGGTCCTGGGCGTGGGGCTCGCGGAGCGGTCCGGGCTGCTGGCGTCGGCACTGCGTGCCGTGCTGGCCATCGCGCCGGTGCGCCTGCTGACCCCGCTGGTCGTGCTGGCCGCCATCCTTGCGCACGTCCTCTCCGACTCGGCGATCGTCGTTCTCCTGCCGCTGAGCGCGGCGCTGTTCCACGTCGCCGGTCGTCACCCGCTGCTGGGTATCGTCGCCAGTTTCGCGCCGCTCGCGGGCCTGCTGTTCGGCAGCCTCATTCCGCAGAGCCTCGACGCCGTCCTCGCGGGATTCACCGAGGGGAGTGCCCGCGTCATCGACCCGACCTTCGCGGTGACGCCGCTGAACAACTACTGGCTCGCGGCGTCGATCGCCATCGTCTCCGTGCCCGCCACCTGGTGGATGGTGGACCGCATGATTGCGCCGCGCGTGGCCGGGATCGCCGTGGATGGCGATCCGGCGCTGATGCCGTCGGCGCCGCCGCTCACCAGTCGCGAGGTCCAGGGATTGGTGGCGGCCGCACTGACGAGCCTGGCGCTCTTCGCCGCGCTCGCGTGGGCGACCTGGCCGTCGGTCTCGCCGTTCCGCGGTCCCGACGGCACGCTCACGGGCGCCGGGGCGCCACTCATGCGCGGCCTGACACCGATGCTGCTCGTGCTCGCGGCCTTTCCGTCGCTGGCCTACGGATGGGTGGCCGGCACGATGCGCACGCACCGTGACGCCATCGACGGCATGACCTCGACGATGGGGTCGATGAGCTACTACCTGGTGATGGTCTTCTTCGCGGCGTTGTTCACGAAGACCTTCACCGACTCGAACATCGGCGCGCTCGTGGCGGTGACCGGCGCCGATCTGCTCCGTGCATCGGGATTGCCCAGCGTCGTGACCATCCTCGGCGTGATCGCGCTGACGTTCGCGCTCGACGTGATCGTGCCGTCGGCCTCGGCCAAGTGGGCGCTGCTCGCGCCGATCCTGGTGCCGATGCTCATGAGCGCCGGGCTGTCGCCGCACCTGACGCAGGCTGCCTTCCGGATCGGAGACGGTCCGATGAACCTGATGTCGCCGGTGTTCCCCTACTTCCCGCTGGTGCTGGCGTTCTGTCGGCGCTACGTGACGACCTGCGGGCTGGGGACGATCATGGCCCTCGTCCTGCCACTTGGCGTGATGTATCTCGTGCTGCAGATCGTGATGCTGCTCGCGTGGTGGGCGCTCGGGCTGCCGCTCGGGATCGATGCAGGCTACGCGTTCACTCCGCGCTGAGGTGGCAATTCGAAATTCGACATTCGAAATCGACGGGGGCGCGCGGCTCTCGCCGCGCTGCCCCTCGCGATATCCCGAGGCGCGTGGCCGGAGGCCCGCGCCGCGAGAATTTCACGTTCTCCAATTTCGAATTACCTCGGTCGCTCGTTCCCCCACAGCTTCGACCCATTGCCCATCGACTTGCGCCACGCATCGCGCCAGCGGTGGATCTCGCTGGGGCCGATGCTGGGCATCAGCTTGCGCGACTCCTTGTCGGGGAACGCCGGGAAGGCCTTGTGGGGCTCGGCCTGATACCAGTACGCGACCGTCGCGAGGTCGAGCGTGAGGTTGTTGTCGTGGCCGTGCTCGATCGACACGCGCAGCGACTTCTGGAACCGGACCGGGTCGGTGAGGTGGAACCGGTACACGTGCGTGCGGCCCAGCCAGCCGGTCTCGCCATCGACGCGCGCATAGCCGAAGAACGGGTGCTGGTAGAGGTTGTCGGGCGACCACGACGTGTTGAAGTAGTCCTCGGTGCCCGTGCCGTGCAGTGATCCTGGCCACGCCTCGCCGTCCACCTGGAAGAGGTCGTCGCCCTCGCCGTACCACATCGGCGAGGGTGAATGGACGTAGTAGTTCATGCCCACGTAGTGCCCGCGCCCGGTGATGTCGGCGACGAGGAAGTTGCCGGCGCTCGTCGTGTTCTTCTGTTCCGGGCCCAGCGTGTTCCACTCGTTCTCGCCGTAGGACTGCGCCTCGGTGAGCTCGTGGCTGTACCACGCGTGGAAGTACGGCGTGTCTGGCGGCAGCGACGGCAACTGCTCGTAGTCGACGTAGTAGTAGAAGGCGTCGATGGTGCGGCCGGTGTCGTTCTCCACCTCGATGCGCGCCCGCGACCTGAAGGGCATCGGGAAGTAGCTCACCATCGCGCGGCCCTCGCGCGGCCCGGCGGCCAGCGGCAGCGCGGCCATCGGGTAACTCTCGTTCCATCCCTGGCCGAAGAACTCGCCGATGGGCGCCTCGACGCTCGGCGTCGTCTCGTCGTCCCAGTACATCCGCAGGATGATGTCGTGCCGCGAGACGGTCGGCGGGGGCGGGGCGATGGTCACCCAGATGTGGGTGATCTGGCCGGGGCCCCTGATGTCGGCCAGCACGCGGCGCTCGCCCTGCGGGATCTTCTCCAGCCGGTCGTTGTTGCCGCCGCTGCGGTCGAAGCTGCTGACCCGCAGGCTCCTGACGCCCGGCTGCAGCGTCAGCCAGCCCTGCATCAGCGAGCCCGGCGATTGGGAGTCGATGGTCGTCGTCGCCAGGGCGACGAGGCCGGTGACCACGAGCAGGCGTGTGCGCATGGGGTGATCTACTGCGGACCGCCCACGAACGCAAACGGCGCCACAGCCTGCCCTTTGGCAGTCGCGCGTGCCGCCAGACCACCGACCGCAGGACGTCCAGTTGGGCCGGCCGGGCGGTTTCCGCCTGCAGGATGCCCGTCTCCGGCGGTAGCATGACAACGATGCCTGTTCAGTTCTCCTCGTGCCGGCGTTGTGGAAGGAGAGCCGCCTGTCCTGTCCGCAATGACCACAGCCCTTGCCGTGTCCCAGCCGCCGACCGATGACGCCGCCCTCGTGGCGCGTCTGCGGGCTGGCGATCCCGACGCCGAAGCCGAACTGGCGCACCGGTTCATGCCCCGCATGCGGGTGCTCTGCCTGGCGCGCACGCGGCGGCCCGACCTGGTGAACGACCTGGCGCAGGACGCCATGATTGCGCTGCTGCTCGAACTCCGCCGGGGCGCCCTCCGCGACCCCGCGGCGCTCCCCGCCTTTGCCGCGGGTATCGCCCGCAACATCGTCCGGTCCGAGTTCCGCGCCGCGAGCCGGCACGACCTCGAGACCCTCGACGGCGACGTCGTCCAGCAGGACTCCGAGGACGCCGACGTGCGTCGCCTCGACGTGGAGCGGGCGCTCGACCGCCTGCCCGTCGCCGACCAGCAGGTGCTGCGGCTGATCCTCGTCGAGGGGTGCAAGCCCGGCGACGTGGCGACTCGCCTCGGCATCTCGCCCGAGGCCGCGCGCGCCCGCAAGCTGCGGGCCCAGCGGCGGCTCATGGACGCCTTCGATGCCGGCCGGTCATCGGGGAGTGGGCCCCTGGCGGGCCGGCCCTCGCCGGGCCTGTCACGTTCGATGTAGAGTCGACCACTCACCATCGATGAGCGCCTGCACTCGCTTCCCGGACGACGCGCAGGTCCTCCGATACGTGACCAGCGACCTGGCCGAGCCAGAGCTGTCCGCATTCGAGGATCACCTCTTCGACTGCGACGCCTGCCTCGCGCGGGTCGAGCGCTATCAGGCGGCACAGGCCGCCCTGGCCCGTCGCGACCTGCCCGCCGGACCCGTCGGCGTCGTGCTGCCCGTCGACGACCCCCTCGTGCCGGCGCGACGCCTGCCTTGGTGGCTCGGCGCGGTGGCCGCGCTGCTCGTGCTCGGCCTGACGGGCCTGCTCGTCTCGCGCCAGGCGCCTGTCCCCCGCGCGACGCCCCCCGTCGTGACGCCGGACATGCCCGGTGGCACTGCCGCCCTCGGGCCGACCATCCCCGCGAGTCGCCCGGACACGCTCGGCCTCACGGCCCTCGCACTGGTCACGCCACCGCCGTACCTGCCCGTGACCACGCGTGGCACGGCCGGGACGGACTTCGAGGCGGCGATGGAGGCGTACGTCGGCCAGGACTGGGCCGTCGCCTCGGGGCGCCTGGCCGGACTCGACACGGCTGAGGCCCACTTCTACAAGGGCATTGCGGACCTGATGCGAGGGGACTCGACCGAGGCCACGGTCGCCCTCGAGGCCGTGCGCGCCAGCGGGCGCCAGCCCTACGCGCGCGAGAGCGCCTTCTATCTCGGCAAGGCCGCGCTGCTGCGCGGCGACCGCGCCGCCGCGCGCGAGATGCTCGATGCCGCCGTCGCCAGCCGAGCGACCACGGCAGGCGAGGCGCGGCGCGTGCTGCAGGCCCTCGAGCAGGCGCGCTGAACGCGCGTCAGGGCACGCCGACGGCGAGGTAGCCGGCCCACAGCAGCGGCGTCGCGGGCAGCCGGATCTCCTGTCCGCCGACCTTGCGCGTGAGCGTGCCGGCGCGCAGTGCCCGCAGCTGTCGCAACTGCGCCGTCCGCAGCGCCGCGGTCACCGAACTGCCTCCCGCGCGGGCCGCATAGAACGCGTCCATCATGCGCAGCCCGGCGTCGTCGGGCATCTCCCAGGTCGTGGCGACGATTGCCCGCGCCCCGGCGGCCAGGAAGCTACGGGTGAACCCCAGCGTCCCTTCGCCGGTGACGCGCCCGAGTGCCGTGCGGCAGGCACTGAGCACCACGGTCGCGCCCGCGAGCGAGAGCGACCGCACCTCGTCCGCGGTCAGTCGCCCGTCGTCGGCCGCCTCTCCGGTACCTCGCGCGAGCAACAGGTAGGACGGCGCCGTGGCTTCCTCCGACACCCGCGCGTGGGTCGCCACGTGTACCCAGCCAGCCGCGCCGACCTGCGCCCGCACGGCGCGTTCCGTGGCGGCGCGCCCGAGGACCAGGCGCGCGTCGTCGCCGAACCGGCGCGCGACGCGCCGGGCTTCCTCGCGCGCGTAGGGCAGCCGCGGCGGCAACTGGACACCTGGCAACCGGGGCAGGGCCGTGGGCTCGCCGACCACGAGGGCGGCTGCGGGGGCCTCACCGGAGGCGCGTGCCACCGTGGCCGCCAGGACGGCGATCGACGGCGTGTAGTGCAGCGTGTGGCGCTCGATCAGGTAGCGGCCCCTCGTGTCGAGCAGGCCGGCGAAGGGGAGGTGCAGCAGGGGGCCGTGCGGGACGACCGTGAGCCGGCTCCCCGGATCCGTCGGCAGGTCTGCCGCGAGGGGCGCGATGAGGGCGCGATGGAGCGCGCGCCACGACCGCAGGCTGGGCCCGCCGAGCAGCGCGGCGTTGATGGCTCCGGGCACGTTGCCCGAGCCCGCGGCCTCCTGCACCCATCGCCGCAGTTCGGTTTCACCCGCCGGGAGCCGATGCGCGGTGATGCGGTCCGGACCGATCACCCAGGCCAGCGTGTGGTCGGCTCCCACCCAGTAGACCAGCAGCGTCGATGCGAGCTGCGCCGCCAGCGCGCGCATCGCCGCGGCATCCGGCACCACGGCCGTCGCCTGGCCTGATCCGTCGCGCATGAGGTCGAGCAGCGCGCGAGCGCGTGCCTGCTCGGCCAGTTCGAGGGCGTTCGTGGTGGCGCCGCGCCGCATGGCGACGTCGATGGCGACGGCAAAGACCCCCTGCGTCGTCTCGCCGTAGCCCCGCCGCGCTGCGTCGCTGGCAAGCGCGCGTGACCGGGCATCCTCGATCAGGCGCACGGCCTCGTCCAGATCGCGCTGGGCCTCATCGAGCCTGCCTGTCCGCGCGAGCAGATCGGCGTGGTTGGTCAGCCAGTTGACGCGGTCCTCGAAGCCGGCAGTGGGCAGGATCGCCTTCGACTCGGCGAGTGCGGCGAACGCCTCGTCGTACCGACCAAGAAACCGCAGTGCCTGCGCGGATTGCCGGAGCCGCACGGCGCGCAGATACGGCTGCTTCTCGCGGCGCAGCACCTCGCGCAGTTCCGCGAGCGCCGGCTCGAACCTGCCGGCCAGCAGCAGGGAGCCGGCCAGATTGCCGCGCAGGAAGACCTCGTAGCGCTCGAGGCCGGCCCGCTGGGCCCGAGCCAGCGCGGCGCGGTAGAGGTGCTCGGCGCGCGCGGTCTGGCCGAGGCGGTCGTAGGTGACCGCCTGCGCGTTCAGGCTCTGGAGCAGGGCCTGCAGGTCCCCGGCGGCTTCCTGCAGGCGCGCGGCGCGCTGGTAGAGGGCCAGCGCGGCGTCGAGCTGGCCGTGGGCGCGCTGGACTCGCCCGAGGCTCACGAGCACGCGCCCGGTGTCGGCCCGCTCACCGAGCGCTTCGTAGCACGCGAGCGCCTTCGTCAGCGCCTCGTGCGCTTCCCCGTAGTCCGCGGTGTTGAAGTTGCGGTCGCCCCACGATTGCCACAGGCTGCAGGCGGGCGCGAACCTGTCGGTCGGCGTCAGCCGCGCCACGCCGCGGGCGAGCACGTCGCCATGAACCCCCGTCGTCAGCAGGGCCGTAGCCGCCTGCGAATACGCCCAGATCAGTTCCTCGTGGGGGGCCTGCTGCCGCTCGAGCACGTCGAGGGCCTGCAGCACCATCGGGGTGACCGCGTCGGCCCGGCCCTCGAGGGCGTCGGCGCGGGAAAGCAGGAGGATGGCGGCCTGCTCAGGAACCACGAGGCCGTGCGTCTGCGCCACGTCGCGGGCCCGCGTCAGGGCCGCTCGTGCCTGCGGCAGTCGCTCCTCCATCAGGTGGAAGTTGCCCACGAGGCGGAGGGCCAGCGCGGCGGTGCCCGGCGAGCCCGCCTGCAGGGCCTCGTCGGCGATGCGGTCGGCCAGCGACACCGCCTCGGCCGTGGAGCGGCGCGCGATCCGTTCCCGCAGCTCGGCCAGGCGCGGGTCACCGCCGCCTTGCGCAGCAGCCCCCAGCGCGGTCGCGGCCCAGCAGAGGATGACCAGCACGAGACGCATCGCCTCATCGACTATAGCCGCTCGGGCCTCGGCACGGCGTCAGGCCATCGGCAACGGGCGACCGTCTACAGGCTGCAGGCTACCCTCGGTCGGCCTGTGGCCTGTAGGCTGTAGCCCCCACTCCGGAGGTGTCCGTGATCCGAACGCTGCTGCTCGCGTGCCTCGGCCTTGCCCTCGTGTCTGGCGTTGCATCCGCACAGGGCGGCCAGTCGCCGCCCCGGATCCAGATGCCACGGCCAGGCACGCCGATGCCGCCGCGCGACACGAGCGCGCGGCCGGCGCCCACCGCCGAGCCGGTCGGCACGGCTCGCATCAGCGGGCGCGTCACGGCCGCCGACACGGGGCAACCGCTTCGCCGCGCCACCGTGTCGGCCAGGCCCACGCGGCCACCCGAACGAGGGCAGCGCGGCGGGTTCCAGGGGCCGCCGCGCGCCTACTCGACGCGCACCGACGATGACGGGCGGTTCACCATCACTGCCGTGCCTGTCGGCGACTACCGCGTGACCGCGCATCGCGCCGGGTACGTCGATCAGGGCTACGGCCAGTCGGCGCCGACCACGCCCGACCGCGTCGTCGCCGTGGCCGACGGTGCGGCCGTCGGCCCGCTCGACTTTCGCCTGCAGCGCGGCGGCGTGATCGCCGGGCGGGTGGTCGACGAGGGCGGGGAGCCCGCCGAGCGCGCGCAGGTGCGCGTGGTGCGCGCGCAGCGGCTGGGCGGCCAGCTCCGCTACGTGCCGGCCGGGCAGGGCGACACCACGGACGACCTCGGGCAGTACCGCATCTTCGGTCTCGCCCCGGGCGAGTACCTCGTGATGGCCGAACCGGGCGATCGACGCCCGTTCTTCATGGCGAGCCAGCCGATCCAGGGCGGCGACACCGACGCAATCCCCACCTACGGACCAGGCACCGCCAATCCCGCCGAGGCCACGAAGGTGCAGGTGCAGGCCGGCGCCGAGGCCGCCATGGACATCCAGTTGGTCGCGGCCAAGGTGGCGACGATCCGCGGGCAGGTGCTGACGTCGAAGGGTGAGCCCCTCGAGGGCGCCTTCGTGCGGTTGCAGGCGCAGGGCGCCGCATTCATCGGCGGCATGGGCCTGGGCGGCCCGCTGATGGCCGGCGGCCGGTACGAGATCGCCAGCGTGCCGCCGGGCGCCTACACCCTCGTCGTCGACCAGATGATGCGCGGCGGCCCGGACGGTCCTGACGATGACGGGCCGATGCCCGAGAGCGCGTCGCAGGCGATTACGGTGGAGGGCGAGGACCTCGTGGTGCCGCTCACGACCAGCCCCGGCTCGACGGCGCGCGGCCGCGTCATCGTCGAGGGTGGCGACGCCTCCGTCCTGGCGGGCCGCACGCTGCGGCTCTCGGCGATGCCGACGGAGCCCATGTTGGGGCTGGGATCGATGGCTCGTGGTCGTGTGGCGCAGGACCTGACGTTCACCGTATCGGGCCTTCGTGGGTCGTCGAGCCTGATCGTCACCAACCTGCCCGAGGGCTGGTGGGTCAAGGATGTGCGTGTGGGCGGCCAGCCCGCGCTCGACGGCTTCGACTTCGGCGCTGCGCGCGCCCTCTCGGGCGTGGAGATCGTCGTCAGTGGGTCGCCATCGGGGCTGACCGGCTCGGTCACGCTGCCCACCGGCGGCAAGGCCGACGACTACGCGGTGGTCGTGTTCCCCGAAGACGAGCAGCGCTGGGAACAGATCGGCATGATGCGCGGCCAGGCAAAGGTGGTCCGCCCTGGACTCGACGGCGCGTTCAAGGTGCCGGTCCTGCGGCCAGGTACCTATTTCGTGCTCGCCGTGCCCGCGGCACAGGCCGACCAGAGCCTGATGGGCGATCCCGACCACCTGCGGACGCTGGCGGGTCGGGCCCGCACGGTCGAGGTGAAGGAAGGTCAGCTCACGCCGGTCACGCTCACGTTGGTGGAGCGATAGGGCAGGTAGGGCGCGATGTCCCATCGCGCCGCTGTCCGATTGCGGCGCGGTCGGAGACCGCGCCCTACCGCTGTGAGCCGTTCTTCGCCCGGCCTGCACATTCGGAGACAGGAGGGATGATGTCCGTCACCGTCACTGTCACCGCCGCTGCCCCGACCGCCGACCACGCGCGCCAGAACGACAGCGCCCTCGCCTCGGTCGAGAAGCGCCTGCTGATCTGGATCGCGCGTCGGCTGCCGCGGGCCATCGGCCCCGACCACCTGACCGCCCTGGGGATGCTGTCGATGCTCGGCGTCGGCGCGGCGTTTGCCGCCTCGTCGATCGAGCCTCGACTCCTGTACCTCGTGCCGATCCTGCTCGCGCTCAACTGGTTCGGCGACAGCCTTGACGGCACGGTCGCCCGCGTGCGCGACGAGCAGCGACCGCGCTACGGTTACTACGTGGACCACGTGGTGGACATCGTCGGCGCCGTGGCGCTGTTCAGCGGCCTTGCGCTCTCGGGGGGCATGCAGCCGGTGATCGCGCTGGCCTTGTTGGTGGCCTACGTGGCCGCGATGGCCGAGGTGTTCCTCGCCACGCACGTCATGCGCGTGTTCCGCCTCGCCTCCTTCGGCTTCGGTCCGACCGAGCTGCGAATCGTCCTGGCCGTGGGCGCCATCGCGCTGATCGGGCGCCCCACGGTGGCCGTGCCCCTGCTGGGTCGCGTGCCACTGTTCGACGTTGGCGGCGTGGTGGCCATCGTCGGCATCGGCGCGGCGTTCGTGACGTCTGCCGTGCGCATCGCGCGCCAGCTCGCGCGAGAGGAGCAGGTGCGCCGGTGAACACCCGGGTATCGCGCTTCCTCGCCGTCGGCGGGCTCGGGTTCGTGGTGCAGATGGCCGTAGCCACGCTGCTGCTCAGCAGGGGCTGGGACCCGCTCCTGGCCACGCTGCTCGGCATCGAGGCTGCCATCGTCCACAACCACGCGTGGCACCGTCGCTGGGCCTGGAAGGACCGCGCCGCCGCGGTGCCGTGGACGGCGTCGTTCGCGCGCGCCCACCTCGGCGCCGGCGGCACATCGATCGTTCTCGGCGTGGGCGCCGTCGCGGCGCTGGCTGGTGTGATCGGGCCGATTCCGGCCCAGGTCGTCGCCGTCGCGGTGTGCGCAGGCCTCAACTACTGGCTTGCCGATCGCGTCGTCTTCGCAAGTGCCGGCCCGAGGCTGGCGAGCACGGACCGGAAGTTCGTGTGCGTCGACCTTCAGGTCGACGCTCAGCCCGCCACAACGCGCCCCCTCGATCGGGTCACCGGTGTGCTCCTGCTCGCGTTGCTCGCCGTGCCTGCAACGGCTCGCGCCGACGGCCCGTCGCGCGCGGCACTGCAGTCCTGGGATCGGTACGCGGCCGCGGTCGTCAAGGCCCGCGACGCCGACCTCGCGCGCAGCGTGCCCGCCTGGGCCACCGACGACGACCCGCGTGGCGCGGCCGTGCTGTCTGCCCTGAAGCGGGGGGAGGTCCACGTCGCAAGTCGCAACCTCCCGAGCGTCGAGGTCGACGATGCGACGCTGGAGCACTGGCAGGGGAGCGTGCTCGTGCGCGGCGCCACGATCGAGGCCATCGCCGAGCGCTTGCGTCATCCCGAGCGGCACCCGACGCCGCGCGACGTGCTTGCACTCTCGGTGTCCAACTGGACCGAGGACGGGCACGACGTCTACCTGCGGCTCACGCGGTCGATGCTGGTGACCGCCACGTACGACACGTGGCACCGCGTGCGCCACCGGCAGGTGAGTCCGTCGCGCGTCGACAGCACGAGCGTGTCCACGCGCATCGAGGAACTGCACGACGCGGGCACGCCGAAGGAGCGACGCGTGCCGCTGGCCGAGAGCCGCGGCTTCCTGTGGCGGATGCAGTCGTGGTGGCGTTTCACCGCGACGCCCGCGGGCGTGGTGGTGACCTGTGAGTCGATCACCCTGAGTCGTCCGGTGCCCTTCGGTCTCGGCCTCGTGTCTCGCCCGATCATCACGCGCGTGGCGCGCGAGTCGATGACGACGGCGGTGCGGGCGTGGACGCATCGGTAGGGCGCGGTGTCCCACCGCGCCGTTCGCCGCCATCGACAGCGGCGCGGTCGGAGACCGCGCCCTACCTCCGCGCTACATCGCCCGGCCCACCGCCTGGCCGGCCCAGACCGCGGCGAGGCCGGCGGCGAGGCTGAGGGCGACGTTGGTGAGGGCGGCCGGGAGCTGGCCGGCCTGGAGCAGCGCGAGCGTTTCGTTCTCGAAGGTCGAGAAGGTGGTGAAGGCGCCCAGCACGCCGACGGCGCCGAAGGTGCGGAGCGCGGGGGCCAGGTGCGGTCTCGAGGCGACGTACCCGGTGAGCAGGCCGAGGACGAGGCAGCCCGACACGTTCACCACGATGGTACCCATGGGCAGGGGCCCCGGCCAGCGCGCCGCAATCGTCGTCGAAAGCACCGCACGCGCCACGGCGCCCAGCGCGCCGCCCAGGGCCACGAGCCAGAGCGAGGTCATGGGCGGCATCATACGCGGCCGTGCTACCTTCGAATGGGCGGGCGCCTGCATTCCCCAGGGCGCCCGCGGGAGAGAAGTCCGCATGCGTCGCCTTGCTCGTGCCGCCGCCGCGGCCGTCCTCGTCGTCCTGCTGCCGGCCACGGCCGCCGTCGCGCAGAACCTCGCCAACTGCACCACCGCGAGCCAGACCCGCTACGTCTACGACGTGATGCGCGAGATTTACCTGTGGGACACCGAGCTGCCCACGGTGAATCCGTCGTCGTTCGCGACGCCCGAGGCGTTGCTCGAAGCGGTCCGCTACCGGCCGCTCGACTCCTACTTCAGCTCCATCACCTCGCGCGCCGCCAGCGACGCCTTCTACTCCGACAGTCAGTTCATCGGCTTCGGCTTCGGCAACTCGTACGACGGGCAGGCCCTGCGCGTCCTGCAGGTGTTCCCGGAGAGTCCCGCCGCCGAGACCGGCATGCGCCGTGGCGATCGGATCACGTCGATCAACGGGCAGAGCGTCGCGGCCCTTGGTGCCACCGGCCAGCTCGGGCAGGCGCTCGGGCCCTCCACCGAGGGCTATCGCATCACGTTCCGCTACGAGCGGCCGGATGGCTCGGTCGCCGACAGCGAGATGACCAAGCGGCTGGTGACCATTCCCACCGTGTCGGAGCTGTCGG
This sequence comes from Luteitalea sp., assembly GCF_044337415.1. Lineage (GTDB taxonomy): Bacteria > Acidobacteriota > Vicinamibacteria > Vicinamibacterales > Vicinamibacteraceae > Luteitalea. The sequence goes on along the minus strand of NZ_JBIINP010000044.1, from coordinate 11,204 downwards.
TGATCGACGTGGACGGCAAGCGCGTCGCCTACATGCTGTTCCGCAATTTCGTCGCGCCGTCGCGCGACGCGCTCGACGCGGCCTTCAACGCGCTGCGCGACGTGGGCGCCACCGAGCTGGTGCTCGACCTGCGCTACAACGGCGGCGGACTCGTGTCGATCGCCCAGCACCTCGGCGGCCTCATCGCCGGGGCGCGGACCGAGGGCCAGGTGTTCGTCGAGTACGTGCACAACGCGCGCAACTCGTTCCGCAACCAGAGCAGCCGCTTCGAGGGCAAGCCCAACACGCTCAACCTGCAGCGGCTCGTGGTGATCACCACCGATGCCACCGCGTCGGCCAGCGAGTCGATCATCAACTCCCTGCGGCCGTTCATTCCCGTGACCACCGTCGGCACCGCCACCTACGGCAAGCCGGTCGGCCAGTACATCGTCGAGTTCTGCGACAAGGCGCTCTACCCGGTGTCGTTCTCGGTGAAGAACGCGCGCGGCGAGGGCGACTACTTCGGCGGGATTCCCGCGGACTGCCAGGCGCCGGACGACCCCGATCACCAGCTCGGTGATCCGGCCGAGGCGTCGCTGAAGGAAGCGCTCACCGTGATGCGCACCGGCCGTTGCTCGGCGCCCGTGCTGGCCGCGCCGGAAAGCCGTCGCGAGACGACGCGGCAGGACCAGGGCCTCAAGAAGACCGGCCTGGACGTTCTCATCAACGCCCACTGATCACAGCGGCGGCGTGGGACACGCCGCCCTACCTCAAATGCTGGTAGGGCCGGCTCTCCGAGCCCGGCCTCGCGCCCGTACTCCGTACCCGGTACCCGCTACCCGGTACCCGCTACCCGTTTACTTGACCGGCCCCACGCGCGCGATGTCGGCGAGGATGCGCGCCTTCGCGCCCGGGTCCGCCGTGTGACACCACGTGACCGGGCGGCCCTCGGTGCCGATCGAGACCCATAGCCGGGCGACACCTTGCTCGTCGCGCGCCAGCCTCGCGACGGCCGCCTCGCAGCGGACTTCACCGGGGTGTGCCGTCACGTCGATGGCCAGCAGCGAGGGGACCGGGAACGTCGTGCCGCCCGCCCTGGCGGTCACCGCCGTCAGCCACGCACGCGCAGAAGACGTCACCATCCGCACCGGGCCCTGTCCCGCCTCGAGCGCATCGAGGTCGGCAGCGCCGAAGCCGAGACCGGTCCGCGCATCGGCGGGCACGAGCGTGATCGGCACGGTCGTCTCGAGCAGCGCCCGGAGACTGCCGTCGTCGGCGAGCACGTTCGGATCGGGCGCGAGGGGCATCGCAGGATCGGTGGGGGGTGTCTGGCCGCCCACCAGGATGACGCGTTCAACCTGACCGGCGAGCGCGGGCGCCCGCAGCAGCACGGAGGCGAGCGTGGTCAGCGGGCCGACGGCCACCACCGTCATCGACTCGCGCTCGAGGGCCGCCTCCAGCAACTCGGTGGCTTCGGTGGGCGCCTGGCGCTCCTCCGGCCGCGAGGGGCCGCGCCATGGGCGCAGCAGCGTGGCGTCGAGTCGTGGCAGCAGTTCCACGGCAGCGGGGTAACCGCGCACCAGCGGGACGTTGCCGAACGTGACCGACACGCCGCGCACGGCGAGGCGCCCGGAGCCGTAGGCCTGCAGCAGCGCGAGCGCGTCCCCCGGGTCGCGCGCCGGATCGCCGAGCGCCGGGCTGATGTCGAGCCACGCGGCGATGCGTCCGTCGGTCGGTGGCGCCGGTCCGCGTCGACACGCCAGGCTCCCGGCCAGCGCGCACAGCGCCAGGATGGCCGACGCCCTCGCCAGTGGCAGTCGAACGGTCACAGCGGTGTCTCCACGGTGGCGCCCCCACGCAACAGTCGTGTCGCGTACTCCAGTTCGGCCTCCAGTCGGTGCGGCGCGGGGTCGCCAGGCACGGGTTCGGCGCCAAGGCGACCCCTGATGATCTCGAGGCCGGCGCAGGCGCTGACCTCGGCGATGTCGAGCATCGCGCCGCGGCGGTACCGGTGCAGCACACCGCTGAGGAGCTCATGCGGCTGCCCCGCCAACACCAGGTGCGCGAGGAAGAACCCGACGTCCAGGGCGGCCGGCCCGGCCGTCGCCAGCCCGGGCGCGAGCACACGCACGCCGCTGGGCGCCGGCATCCAGCGCGCCGGGCGGAAGTCGCCATGCAGCAGCGTGCCGGTGCCCTCGAGGAACCGCCCGCCGAGGTCGCGCATCGTGGCCCGGATGTGCACGTCCGTGCGGAGCGCATCGACGAGCCGGACCAGTCGCGGCAGGCGGGTGGCCAGCGCCTCGACGCGCGTCGCGGCGATGGGCTCCTCGAACCGGTCGGCGTGGCGTGCCAGCCGCACGCCGTCCGATCGCAGGGCGCCCAACTCGTCCTCGCTGCCGGGCACGCCGTGGAGCGCCACGAGGTAGGCGGCCAGTTCGTCGGCGTCGGCCTCCGACAGCGACGCGCCGTGATACAGGCCCGTCAGGGGGCCGGACGGCCCGAGGTCCTCGAGCGCAATCACGTGGTCGCTGCGGTCCACGCCGATGCAGGTCGGCATGCGATCGGCCACGGCGGGCCACCACGGCTGCACGAGCCGGTAGAACTCGCCCTCGACGGCCAGGCGGTCGGCCGGCGACGCGGTGTGCCGGCTGTCGGGCGACGTCGCGGCCCCGGGCTGCCGGAGGATGCGCGTCGTGCCTTCGGTGGTGGTGATGCGGACGGTGGTCGCGGTGCGTCCACCGCCGAGGCGGACACGGTCCACCACGGCAGCGGTGGCGGGAATCCACCCCGCACGCGCAGGAAGGTGGTCAGTTCTTCGAGTGAAGCCGTCGCGACGAGCACCGGACGGCAAGTATGGCAGGAACGCCAGCGATATACTGACCGTGTCGGTGCGCATCCGGAGAAGTCGTCCGGCGCCGCGCGCCCGAGGGAAGCATGGCGACCACGGCTCTGAAGATCGACGGCATGTCCTGCGGCCACTGCGTCAAGGCCGTGACGATGGCCCTGCAGGACCTGCCGGGCGTGCAGGTGCGCGACGTGGCGGTCGGCCGCGCCCTCATCGAGGCCGACGAGCACGTCGTGACGGCTGAACAGCTTGCGGCCGCGATCGACGAGGCGGGCTTCACGCTGGCCGGCGCCGAGCCGGCCTGACCGCACGCCGCGCGGGCCGCGGCTGCCCCATGACCTCCACGCCCTCCTCCACGCCCTCGCCACTCGAGGTGCTGTCGCAGGTGCAGATTCCTGTCGAGGGGATGACCTGCGCCGCCTGTCAGGCGCGCGTCCAGCGCGCGCTGTCGCGCGTGCCCGGCGTTGCCGAGGCGAGCGTCAACCTGCTCGCGCACCGCGCGTCGGTCCGCTTCGATGCCTCGAAGGTCGCACCGGAGGCCCTCGTCGCGGCCATCCAGCGGACCGGCTACGAGGCCCACCTCGAGGCGCCGGTCGTCGATCTGGTGGCCGAGCAGGAGGCCCGCGACGCGGCTGATGAAGCCGAGTACCGGGACCTGAGGCGGAAGGCGTTGGCGAGCGGCGTGGCCGGCGCGCTGGCCATGACCGCGTCGATGCCGTTGATGGCCCCCGTGGCCGGCACCCACGGCCACGACAGCGCGCAGATCACCGACCCGCTGATGCGTTGGGTGATGACGACGCTGCATCCGGCGCTGCAGTCGGTGGCGCCGTGGCTCTACGCGATCGACCGGCGAGTCCTCGCCTGGGCCTTGCTGCTGATGACCGCCGCCGTGATGGCCTGGGCGGGGCGCCACTTCTATGTGCGGGCCTGGCGCACGGGGCGGCACGGCGGCGCCGACATGAACACGCTCGTCGCCGTGGGGACCGGGGCGGCGTTCCTGTACTCGCTGGTGGCCACGGTCGCACCTGGGGTGTTCCTGCGGCGCGGCCTCATGCCCGACGTCTACTTCGAGGCGGTGATTCTGATCATCGCGCTCATCCTGACGGGCCGCGCCTTCGAGGCGCGCGCCAAGCGGCGCACCTCTGGCGCGCTGCGTGCCCTCGTCGGCCTGCAACCCCGCACCGCGCGCGTGATTCGCGACGGCGTCGAGCAGGACGTCGCCGTCGAGGCGGTGGCGTCGGGAGACCTCGTCCGCGTGCGGCCGGGCGAACGCCTTCCCGTCGATGGGCGCGTCGAGGACGGCACGAGCAGCATCGACGAGTCGATGCTCACCGGCGAGTCGGTCCCCGTGTACAAGCAGGCAGGCGACCCCGTGATCGGCGGCACGGTCAACGGGACGGGCGGGCTCGTGTACCGCGCGACCACGCTCGGCGCGTCGAGTGTCCTCTCGCAGATCGTGCGCCTGATGCGCGACGCCCAGGCCACGCGTGCGCCCATCCAGGATCTCGCTGATCGCATCAGTGCCGTGTTCGTCCCCGTCGTGATGGGCCTCGCGTTGCTCACGCTCGTCGGATGGGTGCTGTTCGGCGGCGAGGGCGGGATCGTGCGTGGCTTCGCCGCCGCGGTCACAGTGCTGATCATCGCGTGCCCGTGTGCGATGGGCCTGGCCGTGCCGACGGCCGTGATGGTGGCGACGGGCAAGGGCGCGGAACTGGGCATCCTCGTGAAGGGCGGCGATGCCCTGCAGCGCACGGGCGAGGTGACCACCGTCGTGTTCGACAAGACGGGCACGCTCACCGAAGGGCGACCCGTCGTCGCGCATGCGCACTGGCGTGACGGCGTGGACGGCGCGGATGCCCTCGGGCTCGTCGCGTCGGTGGAGCGCGCGTCCGAGCATCCGCTCGCGAGTGCCGTCGTGGCGCATGCCGCCGCCCGTCAGGCGGACGCGTCGCGCCCTGCGACGGCGTTCCGCGCGCACGCGGGCCGGGGGGCGCAGGCCATCGTCGGCGGCCGCGAGGTGATCGCGGGCAGCGCGCGCCTGTTGGGAGAACTCGGCCTCGAACTGGGCGACCTGGCCTCCGCTGCAGACGCCTGGGCCGTGGAAGGCGCCTCGGTGATCTTCGTGGCCATCGACGGCAAGGCCGTGGGTGCGTTGGGCGTGGCCGATCCCCTGAAGGCGGGCGCGACCGACGTGGTGCGCCGCCTGCGTGAACTCGGCGTGCGCGTCGTGTTGCTGAGCGGCGACACGCAGGCCACGGCCGCGGCGATCGGCGCGGCGGCCGGGATCACCGAGGTCGTCGCCGGCGTGCTGCCCGAGGGCAAGGTGGCCGAGATCGCCCGACGCCAGGCTGCCGGCGAGGTGGTGGCGATGGTCGGCGATGGCATCAACGACGGGCCGGCCCTCGCGCGGGCCGACGTCGGCATCGCGATGGGCACGGGCACGGACGTGGCGATGGCGGCGAGCGACGTGACCCTCGTGCGTGGCGACGTCGCGGGGGTGCCGCAGGTGATCGCACTCTCGCGCCGCACGCTGCAGACGATGCGGCAGAACCTCTTCTGGGCCTTCGTCTACAACGTCATCGGGATCCCGATCGCGGCCGGGGCGCTGTACCCGGCGACGGGACTCCTGCTGAGCCCCGTGATCGCGAGCGCGGCCATGGCCTTCAGCTCCGTGAGCGTCGTCACCAACAGCCTGCGACTGCGCCAGGCGCGAGTGCGCTGAGGCCAGCCGACCGCCGAGGTGATGGCGCCGCAGCGGGCCTCACCCGGCCCGGCGCGTCACCTGCAGCGCGCCCGACGGGCACCGTGCGACCTGCGCGGCGATCGCGTCGGCCGTGTCGGCGGTCACGTCGATCCACTTTGCGCGCCTCACGTCGAACACGGCGGGCATGCTCCGGACGCACACGGCCGAATGGACGCAGATGGCGGGATCGAAGGTGACGGTGATGTCCTGGCCTTCGTACGTCTGGAGTGGCTTGGGCATGCGCAGGTTCCTCCGGGTCGGTGTCGCAGGTCTCAGGCTCGGATCCTCACACACGCCGCGGCGTGTGTCGACTGCGTGTCGCAAGTGCGGGCACGAGGCCCGGGCCCTGTCGCGCCCCATCCTGCCAGGCTGGGGTCAGTCACAGGTCACCGGCCGTCGGTCACACACCCCGGCCGTCCGGCCCCACCTGGCGCCGAGGGGCGACTGGTCGGGTTAGCATGCGGAGACCCATCGCGTCACCGCTGTCGTGGGTTCCAGGAGTTCCAGATGATCGACCGTCGACGATTCGTCCAGTCCGTGATCGCCATCGGCGCGGCCTCGGCTGTCCGGCCGCCCGTGCTGCTGGCCCAGGATGCCGCGGGCCTCCGCGATCTCGCCGATGCGGCGCTGTCCACCGCACGGAGGTCGGGCGCCACCTACGCCGACATCCGCATCAACCGGTACCGGAACCAGTTCGTCTTCACGCGGGATCGCCGCGTCGACAACATTGTCGACACCGAGGACTACGGCTTCGGCGTGCGCGTGATCGTCGATGGCACGTGGGGCTTTGCCAGCAGCAGCCTCGTGAGCAAGGACGAGATCGCGCGGGTGGCGGCGCAGGCGGTGGCCATCGCGCGCGCCAACCGCGCCATCAACGCCGAGGCGGTGCGCCTGGCGCCGGTCGAGGCCTACGAGGCCACCTGGGACACGCCGGTGAAGAAGAACCCGTTCGACGTACCGCTGCAGGCCAAGCTGGACCTGCTGCTGCAAGTGCACGAGGAAGCGCTGAAAGTGCAGGGCGCGAGCTTCGTGTCGGCGTCGATGCAGTTCGTGAACGAGCAGAAGTACTTCGCCTCGACCGAGGGCTCGCACATCCGGCAGTCGCTCATCCGGTCGTATCCGTCGTTCAACGTCACGTCGGTCGACAAGGCCAGCGGCAAGTTCTACTCGCGGCGCGCGCTCACGTCGCCGATGGGCATGGGCTACGAGTACGTGGAGTCCTACCCCCTGCTGCAGGAGGCTCGCATGGCGGCCGAGGAGGCGGTGGCGACGCACAAGGCCAAGCCTGCGCCGGCCGGCTCGAAGGCCCTCATCCTCCATCCGTCCAACCTGTGGCTCACGATCCACGAGTCGGTCGGCCACTCCACCGAACTCGATCGCGCACTGGGCTACGAGGCCAATCTCGCGGGCACCAGCTTCCTCACCACCGACAAGCTGGGCACCTTCCAGTTCGGCGCGAAGACCGTCAACCTCGTGGCCGACAAGACGCAGGAGCACGGCATGGCCACCTGCGGCTACGACGACGACGGGGTGAAGACGACGCGCTGGCACCTGGTGAAGGACGGCACGTTCGTCGACTACCAGACCACCCGCGATCAGGCCGCGCTCATCGGCCAGACGGCCTCGCACGGCTGCAGCTACGCCGACAATTGGGGCTCCGTCCCGTTCCAGCGCATGCCCAACGTGTCGCTCGAGCCTGGCGCGAAGGAGATGAGTGAAGCCGACATCATCGCTGCCACCGAAGATGGCGTGTACGTGAAGGGCGACGCGAGCTACAGCATCGACCACCAGCGGTACAACTTCCAGTTCAGCGGCCAGACGTGCTGGGAGGTGAAGAAGGGCAAGATCACCACGCAGTTGCGTGACCTGGCGTACCAGTCCAACACCCCCGAATTCTGGAAGGCCTGCGACCTGCTCGGTGGTCGGTCGACGTACCAGCTTGGCGGCGCCTTCACCGACGGCAAGGGCCAGCCGATCCAGATCAACTCGGTCAGTCACGGATGCCCGATCGCCAGGTTCGCGGGCGTGACCATTCTCAACACGGGGCGCTGATCATGATCTGGACACGTGAACAGGCCAAGGCCCTCACCGATCGCGTGCTGTCGTTCAGCAAGGCCGAGCAGACGTTCGTCGCCGTCACCGGCAGCGACAGGGCCAACGTCCGCTTTGCCCGCAACACGGCCACCACCGCCGGGGCGACGTCGGGCGTGAGCCTCGCCATCACCGCGCGCTTCGGCAAGCGCTCTGGCACGGTCACCACCGCGCAGTTCGACGACGCGAGCCTGCAGCGCGCGCTCCGCGCCGCCGAGGAGATCGCGCGGGTGTCGCCGGAGAACCCCGAGGCGATGCCGTTCCTCGGGGCGCAATCGTACGCGCCCGTCACTGCGTACTTCGACGACGTGGCCGGGGCCACGCCCGAGTGGCGGGCGTCGTCGGTGGCGACGGCGATCGAACTGAGCAAGAAGAAGGGCGTCGTGTCTGCGGGGTTCGTCGAGACGCAGATGGCAATGCAGGCCGTGGCGAGCTCCAACGGCCTGTTCGCCTACGACCGGTACACGGCGGCCGACTACAACCTCACGTCGCGCACGACCGACGGATCCGGGTCGGGATGGGCCTCGAAGTCGTTCAACGAACTGCGCCTGCTCGACCCCGGCGGGCTGGCCGACGCGGCGATCGGCAAGGCGGCGACGGCCAGCAACCCGATGGGCATCGAGCCGGGCACGTACACCGTGGTGCTCGAGCCGGCGGCCGTGGCCGATCTGCTCGCCTTCATGCTGTTCACCGCCGATGCACGCCAGGCCGACGAGGGGCGCAGCTTCTTCTCGAAGAAGGGCGGTGGCAACCGCGTCGGCGAGCAGATCCTCGGCGACAGCGTCCGCATCTACTCCGACCCGGCGCACCCGCTCGCGCCGTCGATCTGCTTCGACAACGAGGGCCTGCCGATCGCGAAGCAGTCGTGGGTCGACAAGGGCGTGCTCAAGGACCTGTCGTACTCGCGCTTCTGGGCGCAGAAGATGGGCAAGACGCCGACGGCGGGGCCCGCGAACGTGATCATGGACGGCGGCACGTCGAGCATGGCCGACCTGATCGCCGGCACCGACCGCGGGCTGCTCGTGACGCGCTTCTGGTACGTCCGGCCGCTCGATCCGCAGTCGCTGCTCCTCACCGGTCTCACGCGAGACGGCCTGTTCCTGATCGAGAAGGGCAAGGTGACGCGCCCCGTGCGGAACATGCGCTGGAACGAGAGCCCCATCGTCGCCCTCAACAACATCGAGGCGATGACGCCGGCCGATCGTGCCGTGAGCGGCGAGGGGATCGGCGGCGGCGGACTCGCGCTCGTGTGCCCGGCCGCGCGCATCCGCGAGTTCCGCTTCACCAGCGCGTCCGAGGCGGTGTAGCCGCCCGACGGGCGCGTGCGTCAGCGAGGCGCGGTCGACCAGGCCGCCCTCGCCATCGCCGTCCGCACGTCATCGTCGACGGCGCGGGCCACCCGCAAAAAGGTGGAGGCCACGAGGCGTGACTCGCGCCTCGGATGAAGTAAGGTGCGCGGATGCCCGACGTGACGACGCCTCGCTCGCCCACCCGCGGTCTCGCCAGGACCCTCGGGCTCTGGGACGTCATCACGATCACCGCCGGCACGATCCTGGGGTCGGCGATCTTCGTGGCGGCGGCCTTCGTGCCTCGCGAGGTGCCGCATCCGACGCTGGCGCTGCTGGTGTGGGTCGTGGGGGCGCTGATCGCCATCGCCGGCGCACTGACGTACGCGGAACTCGGCGCGATGTTTCCGCACGCCGGGGGCCAGTACCAGTACATCCGGCAGGCGTTCGGGCCGCTGTGGGGCTTCCTCTTCGGCTGGACCTCCATGCTGGCGATCCAGGCGGGCGCCAATGCCTACCTCGGCGTGGCCTTCGGCGAGTACCTCGGCGCGTTCTTCCCGTACTTCTCGTCGACGCACGTGCTCGCCTCGATCCCACTGGGACCGTGGACCTGGCAGCCGAACACCGTCCAGCTGGCCGGCGTCTCGGCGATCGCGCTGCTCTCTCTCGTCAACCACTTCGGCGCGAAGCGGGGGGCACGGGTGCAGAGCACGCTCACCGCGATCAAGCTGCTGTCGGTGGCAGGCCTGGTCGTCTTCGGGCTGCTGGCGACCCCGAAGGTGGCCACGGCGTGGACCGCGCCATGGCCGGCCGAGCACCTGCTCGCCGGCATGGGCCTGGCCATCGCCGCGGTGCTCGGCAACTTCGACGGCTGGTATCAGGCGACGTTGTGCGCGGGCGAGATCGAGCGGCCCGAGCGCAACCTGCCGCTCGGCATGGTGGGCGGCACCGCCCTGATGGGCGTGGTCTACGTGCTCGTCAACGTCGTGTACTTCCGGGCCATGCCGATGGCCGCGCTCGGCGCCTCGCCGCGCATCGGCGAGGAGGCCACCTCGGCGCTCCTCGGGCCGGCTGCGGGCGGACTGCTGGCGGCGGCCGTGCTGGTGTCGGTGTTCGGGTGCCTCTCGTCGGCGATCATCGCCGCATCACGTGTGGGGCTGCCGATGGCCGAAGATGCTCCCGCGTTCCGATGGCTGGCGCGCATCCACCCGCGTTACCAGACGCCCACCACCTCGATTGCCGCGCTCGGCGCCTGGTCGCTGGTGCTGGTGCTGTCGGGCAGCTACGAGCAACTGTTCGAGTACTCGGTGTTCGCGAGCCTCATCTTCCACGCCATCACCGGCCTGGCGCTGTTTCGCCTCCGCACCCTGCAGCCCGGCACCACGCGACCGTATCGCGTCGTCGGGTACCCGTGGGTGCCGGCGGTGTTCGTGCTCGTGATGACCGCCCTCGTGCTCAACACCGCGTACGAACGACCCGTGCAGTCGCTGCTCGGCGTCGGCCTCGTCGCCCTCGGCGTGCCGTTCTACCGCTGGCGACAAGCTGCTGCACGATGACGCTGCGCCCCGCCTGCATTGTGAATTCTGAATTCCGAATTGCTAGGGGACCGGTTCGCAGGGGACCGGCGCCATGCGGCCGCGTGCGAAGCGCACCTGCGGCGTCGGACCACTGCGATCCACCACGAAGGTCAGCCGGCGGTTGGTGTAGCCCCGGATGGGCCCGTCGCTGTCGTCCGGGCCCAGGAACGGCAGGCGCTCCATGGTGCCGTCGGGCATCGTGACGTACGCCATGCCCGACTCGAAGGCGACCTTGAAGGTCGTGTCGCCGCACCGGTACGTGGTGGGCATCGGCGTGATCGAGCCCGGGCCGGGGTCGCCGGGCCGCGCCGTCCCGCTCGGCGCGGGCGCGAGCGTGATCTCTGTCGGGGTGCCGGGGTTACGCACCCGGATGCGGAACCGCGTGGCGGTGAGCTCGAGCATCTCCACGGGGTACTCCCGTCCGTCCTCGACGAGCGTCAGCCGGCCGCGCTCCAGCGTCCAACGGCCGACCGAGGGTGTTCCTGTCGTCGAGGCCACCACGAGGCTGCCGTCGCCGAGAAACGCGTAGAGCGTCCCCGCAGCCACGCTGGGCGACGCCACGACCACCCACACGCGATTGACGATGCTGTCGGGCCGCGCCTCGAGTACGGGCGGCTGACTCGGCGGGTTCGGGGGCTGCGCCGACGGGGAGGGTGGCTGCGACGCGGCGCTCATGGCGGTCA
>NZ_JBIINP010000175.1:0-8489 GCF_044337415.1 Luteitalea sp. | reverse complement strand
CAGGCGCAGGGCTTCTTCACCACCATCCGTCGCGGCATGGACGGAAAGTTCATGGCGGTGCCCTACACCGTGGAGTACCAGGGCGAGCTCGCCCTGATGGCCGAGCACCTCCGCGCCGCCGCGAAGGCCACCACCCAGCCCACGCTGAAGGCCTTCCTCGAGAGCCGCGCCGCGGCCCTGTCGTCCAACGACTACTACGCGTCGGACGTCGCCTGGATGGAACTCGACGCGTCGATCGAGCCGACCATCGGCCCCTACGAGGTCTACGAGGACGAGTGGTTCGCCGCCAAGGCCGCCTTCGAGGCGTTCATCACGCTGCGCGACGACGCCGAGACGGCCAAGCTCGCGAAGTTCTCGGGTCAGCTGCAGGGGCTGGAGAACCGCCTGCCCATCGACCCGGCGTGGCGTAACCCGAAGCTCGGCGCCCTCTCCCCCATCCGCGTCGTCAACGTCGTGTTCAGCAGCGGCGACGGCAATCGTGGCGTCCAGACCGCCGCCTTCAATCTCCCCAACGACGAGAAGGTCGTCGAGGAGAAAGGCACCAAGCGGACGATGCTGAAGAACACGCAGGAGGCGAAGTTCCGCCTCGTGCTGCAGCCGATTGCCAAGGTCGCGTTGTCGCCGGCCGACCAGGGCAAGGTGCAGTTCGACGCGTTCTTCACGCACATCCTGATGCACGAGCTGATGCACGGCCTGGGCCCGAACAGCGTCAGCGTCGGCGGGCAGAAGGTCACCGTGCGCTCCCAGCTCAAGGAGACCTACTCGACGCTCGAGGAGGCCAAGGCCGACATCTCGGGCCTCTGGGCGCTGCAGACGCTCGTGGACGACGGCGTGATCGACAAGGGCCTGGCCGACACGATGTACACGACGTTCCTGGCGTCGACGTTCCGGTCGATCCGCTTCGGCACCACGGAGGCGCACGGCCGCGGCATCGCCATCCAGCTCAACACGCTGCTCGACGCCGGCGCGTTCGTGGTCAACGCCGACGGCACGTTCCGCGTGGAGCCGACGAAGATCCGCGAGGCCGTGAAGGCACTGACCAGCGAGATCATGACGGTGCAGGCCAAGGGGGACTACGCCGCCGCGAAGGCGCTGATGGCACGCGCGACGATCCGTCCGCAGGTGCAGAAGGTGCTCGACCGGCTCGCGGGCGTGCCGGTGGACATCGAGCCGCGCTTCACGAGCGCCGAGCGGTTGATGGCGGGGCGGTAGGAACCGGGTAGCGGGTAGCGGGGAACGGGCAGCGGGGCGTTCGGCGCCCTCCCTGTCAGACCTTCGGGCGCGCCTCGTCAGGGCGCTGCGGGCGATCGCACCCAGGTCGCCTGCAGCCTGTCGCCCATCGCCTGTTGTTGCCTATCAAGGAGTCCTCGCATGTCCGAGACCATCGGGACCAGTTCGAGCCGCCATGGGTACATCGCTGCCGCAGCGATCGTCTGGAACCTCATCGGCCTGTCCATGTTCGTGCTGCGCGTGAGCATGAGCGGGGAGCAGGTCGCCGCACTCTCGCCGCAGGATCGCGCGATGTACGACGCGACGCCGACATGGCTGCTGGTGGTGTTCGGCGCGGCCGTGATCACGGGGATGGTCGGGGCCATCGGCCTGTGGCGTCGCCAGCGGTGGGCCGGTCCCGTGCTCGGCGCATCGCTGGGTGCAGCGACCGTCCAGATGATCGGGACCTACCTGGTGACGCCAGCCTGGCAGGCGTCGGGGCCGGCGGGTCTGGTGTTGCCGGCGCTGATCCTCGGGCTGGGCGCGGCGCAGTGGCGGTACGCGTCGCGCCTGTAAGCCGGGTCAGAACACGACGGCCACCCGAAGGCCGCCGCCGCGCGGGGCCAGCATCGGCTGCAGCCGCACCTGCGCGCGAGACGCCTCGCGGCGGAAGACATCCTGCTCGTCCTTGATGAGAGCATCGAAGCCGAGACCGATGGCGGCACCGATGCCACCATAGATGACGGCGCCGAGCACGTACCAGTCCGTGTCCGGCCCCGACACGTCGTTAGCGACTGCATCCGCGAGCACGATGCCCGCCCCGACGCCCATGCCGATCAATGCGCCATTGAGCAGCGAGTCGGGCCTGCGCTGGCGGATGCCGACGACATCGGCCTCGGTCCATTCGTGACGCCCGGCCGAATCGGTCACCACCAATTGCTCCGGCGACAGCACCGCGATGCGCCCCTTGACCTCGCGTCCGCGGGTGTCGGTGACGGTCACCGTTGCGCCCGCCTTCGTCAGCAGGCGTAACTCACTGAACGAGGTCGCCACCTCCTGGGCGCCTGCCATGGTCCCGACCGCCAGGACGAGACTGACGACGACTCCACATGTCGTTGCGCGCATGATTCCTCCTCGACGTGACAACACGTCGATGGCCTGTCAGAACGAGAGCGACACCCCCAGGCCCTGCGCGTGCCGCGTGACGAGCGGCAGCACACGCAGGCGCAGGTGACTCTGCGACAGCGGCGGCCCCACCACGACGAGTTCGTCCTGCTTCGCGGCGTCGATGGCCATCCCGACAGCGGCGCCGACCACCGTCCCGAAGCTGACCAGCAGGGTGGCGTCGCTGTCGTCGGTGCCCTGCATCGAGTAGACCTCGGCGGCGGCCGCGCCAGCGCCCAGTCCGAAGCCGACCCCCAGACCGACGGCCGCCCCGATCAGCGTGCCGTTCACGAGCGAGTCACGCTGTCTCTGCCTCAGTGTCCATCCGCCCTGCCGCCACTCGACGATCCGGCCGTCGACATCGACGGCAAGCGAGGTCGGCGTGAGCTCGGTGAGGCGCCCCCGGACCTCGCGCCCGTCGGCGCCGGTCACGACCACCGCCTCCCCTACGCGTACGCGGCCTGCAGCCGCCTCGGCCCCCAGTGGTGGCGGCTGAGCCCGGAACAACTCGCGCTCGGTCGTGACCATCGCATCGATGGCCACGCCGCCCAGGGCGCCGATGCCAGTGCTGATGGCAGCCAGGCCGAGCACGTTCTCGAGCGAGTCGCCTTCCAGCCCCCCGTTCACGAGGACCGCGGTCCCGATCAAGGCCGCTCCCGAGAAGGCCCCCATCAGGGCGCCGTTCCAGAGGGAATCGCGCTGACGTTTCGAGACGCGGGCGACATCGCGTTCCTCCCACGGACGCCCGGCCGCGTCGCCACGCACCACGAGCGTCGTGTCGGTCAGCGAGGTGATGGCCCCCTTGGCCCGCCGTCCGTCATGCCCGGTGACCGTGACCACCTCCTCGAGGTGCACACGCAGGCGCAGTTCGGAGAAGGAGTGCGCGACGTCCTGGGCCAGGGCCGCGGACGCACTCGACCAGAGCGCTGCCGCGAGCAGCACTGCACGAACGTGGGCGTGCATGGGAAACCTCCGCCATGTCGGCACAGCAAGGGTCGTGCCTGTGGCCCGACGGGCCGTGACGGGCCTTTCTGCGCCTTTGCGTAAGCAGATGGTGGCGATTCCGCACCTGTGGGGAGGAATCCGCGGGCCGCAGCTGTGAAAGAATCCGCGACACGATGTTCCTCCGTGCGTCCTGTCCGCTGCTGGTCCTGTTGCTCGCCTCCCCCGCGTCGGCGCAGGCGCCCGACGTCATCCACCTCTTCAATGGCAAGGACCTGTCGACCTTCACCACGTGGCTGGTGGACGACCATCGCCAGGACCCGGACCGCGTCTTCACGGTGGTCGACGCGATCGACGGCGCGCCGGCGATCCGCGTGAGCGGCCAGAAGTACGGCGGCATCGCGACGCGCGAGTCGTTCGAGTCGTACCACCTCGTCGTCGAGTTCCGCTGGGGGGCGGTCACCTGGGCGCCGCGCAAGGCGCTGGCGCGCGACAGCGGCATCCTCGTGCATTGCCAGGGGCCCGATGGCAACACGAAGCCCGATTTCAACGGCCCATGGATGCGGTCGATCGAGGCGCAGATCATCGAGGGCGGCGTCGGCGACTTCATCCTCGTCGCCGGCAGCGATGCGAGCGGATCGCGACTGGCGCCGGAGATGACGGCGACGGTATCTGCCGACCGCCTCGGGCAGTGGCGCTACGACCCACAGGGCATGCCGCGCACGTTCGGCGGCGGGCAGCGCATCAACTGGTCAGGGCGCGACGTGGATCGTGGCAGCGCGCCGATCGGCTTCCGCGGCGTGGCCGACGTGGAAGGACACGGTGACCAATGGACGCGCCTCGAGGTCATCGTCACGCCCGAACGCATCACCAACATCGTCAATGGCCACGTGGTGAACGTGGGCACCAACCCGAGCCTCTCGAAGGGCTCGATCATGATCCAGTCCGAGGGCGCCGAGATCTTCTTCCGCCGCGTGGATCTGTATCCGCTGAAGGCACGGTAGCGCGACTGCAGGCTGGGGGTGACCGCTCGCCTGACAGGGTGCGTCTCGCGCGTCCCGTACCCGGTCCCCCGTACCCGGTACCCGCGAGATCAATATGGACAGATTGTGATGCCCCGTGCCCTTGCCGGCCCTCGGGACCAGGCGTACTGTCGCATCAGTTCCGCCGGTGCCGCCCCTCCGAGGGACACCAGCAAAGGCGGGAGGAGCGATGAACGAGGGTGATCCACCGAACGAGTCGGGGCACGGCGGGTGCCGAGGTTGACACCAGTCGCGCCGCAGGCCGACACCGCCAGGGCTGACACGTAGCCACCGTCACATGGGCCGAGTGCCCATCCGGCTTCTGCCGAACACGGACCGAGGCGCCTGTCATCCCGACGGACCACCGCTGGACGTCGCAGGACTGCGAGGTGCTGATGACGCAGGACACACCACCGGAAGTGAGGGCCGCGTAAGCCGATGACAACGCTCATCCGCTTGCGTGGGATGTCTCCCCGGTCACGCTGACGTCGGACGCCGCGACCCCGAGGCCTTCGTGCCTCACCGGCAGCTGCCGACCGCCCAAGACGTTGACGGCAGCGCGACCCGGCCCTGAACGACAGGAACTGAATATTCCCCCCAGGTCTCACACCGGCCCGGCGCCATCCTCTGGCCCCGGGCCGTTCTCATTCCGTCATTCGACATTCGCGATGGCGATGCCGCGATGCCGGGAATGCCGCACAAGACACCAGGACGAAGGAGAAGGAGGCGTGTGGACACGCTACGCTGGACGTGTGCCGCGTTCCAGACCCGACGCCCCTCCTCCACGCCCCACGCGCGCACAACTGCTGGCGTCGGCAGGCCGCCCCATCCCCGACCTGATCGCGCGCGACCTCGACGTGCTGTTCTGCGGCATCAATCCTGGCCTGTACTCCGCGTTCACCGGCCTGCACTTCGCCAAGCCCGGCAACCGCTTCTGGCGCGCGCTGCACGACGGCGGCCTCACGCGCACGCGGCTCGAGCCGTGGCAACGCCAGGCGCTGCTCGCCGCGCGCCTTGGCATCACGAACCTTGTGATGCGGTCCACGGCGACCGCCGCTGAGCTCGATAATGAGGAACTGCGTGCCGGCCGCGCGCGGCTCGAGCGGAAGGTGCGGCGCTACAAGCCCCTCGTCGTCGCGATGGTCGGCATCGGCGCGTACCGCGTGGCCTTCGATCGCCCGAAGGCGGTCATGGGCCCGCAGCCCGAGACGATCGCGGGAGTGCCGCTCTGGGTGCTGCCGAACACGAGCGGGCTGAACGCGAACCACCAGGCGGCGGACTTCGCGGAGTCGTTCGGCGCACTGGCAAAGGCGGTGCGGACGCGGCGACGGCTTTCAGCCAGAACGTGTGGGCCGATGGAATCCAGCCGGAAGGAAGCACGCCGCCGCTAGCGCCCGAGCCGCGCCAGCGGCGGGAAAGGCGTCGAACGCATCCCGTGCGGCCCCCGACGCTCGGTTCCGTCAGCGGCCGCGACGAATGTGCTCGACGATGCGGTCCCGCTCGGCAGGTGCGTAGTCGTCCCTGTAGGTGCGCAGGAACACCTCCACCTTGAGCTCGGTGTCTGTGATGTCGGGCTGCTCGGCCCTGATGCCCGACTCCAGGAGCCGTCGCGCGGTGTCGAACATCTCCGACATCATCCGCACGCGCCGCGTCGGCGTCAGCGTGGCGAACATCGCGGAGAAGGCCGCGTCGACGTCTGGCGGCGTGTCGCTCATGCGCGGACGGCCTCCAGGTCGGCACCGATACCGAGAACACCTGCCCACCGCTCGACATACTCCCAGTCGAGGCGCACGCGTTGCGCCGCGATCACGGCACGCACGTCGCGGACCTGTACGTCCGAGCGGGTGTCGCGTGCCCAGGCCAGCTTGGACAGGACCAGATCCTCGGGCGACACGATCCACATCGGATGGCCATCGAGTTCGACGCGCCGACGCCTGGCGAATTCCTCGATGCGAAAGGGCTCGGACTTCCTGATGACGAAATCCACCTTGACCAGGGCCTCGCGATGGATGGCATTGCACATCGTCCCGCGCGACATGGCGGTCCTGATGGTGTCGGCACTCAGCAGGAATGCCTGCGAGAACATGGCCTCCAGGCGCTCGGGATCGCCCTGATGGAACTCGACGACCAGGTCCACGTCGCGCGTCATCCGTGGCTGTCCGTAATATCCCGCCGCCATGGAGCCGGTGACCATGTAGGCGATGCCCGCCGCGTCGAGGCGCGAAGTCACGAGCGCGAGGATGTCGAGTTGGTCGGTCATCTGGTGCAGCGGGGACCCGGACGTCGAGCCCAGTATGGACGATCGACGGGGCAGGCGCCCCGGCCTTCCGTCAGTCGATCCGGCACACCCTCCATCGGCGACGGATGGCTCGCAGCTGCGGTCAGGGGTGCGAGCGCTCGAGCCTCGCCAGTGTCGGAGCGGGCCTCATCGTGGCGCCACACGAGTCGGCCGGCGCGCGATTTCCTTCCAGCCGTCGCTGGCGTCCACGAACGAGCCTGTGCGTTTGCCTCACGATGGGACAGGTGGCGGCCGTTGCCCCTGTGGCAGAATGCGCCCCATCCATGTTGACCCGCGTGCTCTCATCCGCCGTCCTCGTGCTGCTGCTGGCCACCCCCGCCGCAGCCCAGGCCCCCGACGTGATCCACCTGTTCGACGGCAAGGACTTCCGCCAGCACTTCTACACGTGGCTGGTGGACGACCGGAAGAACGATCCCGACCGCGTCTTCACCGTGGTGGACAACGTCGACGGCGCGCCGGCCATCCGCATCAGCGGCCAGAAGTACGGCGGCATCACCACGCACGAGGAGTACGAGACCTACCGGCTGGTGGTGGAGTTCCGCTGGGGCACCATCACGTGGGGCAACCGCAAGGACCGCGCGCGCGACAGCGGCATCCTGCTCCACTGCCAGGGGCCCGACGGCAACACCGGCCGCACGTTCAACGGCCCGTGGATGCGTTCCATCGAGACGCAGATCATCGAGGGCGGCGTCGGCGACTTCCTGTTGGTGCCGGGCACCGGCACCGACGGCTCGCGCCTGTGGCCGGAGATGACGGCCACCGCCTCACAGGACCGCGACCAGGAGTGGGTCTACGACCCGAAGGGCAAGCCTCGCGTGTTCCGCAACGGCGATCGGATCAACTGGTACGGCCGTGATCCTGACTGGGCCGATCGCCTCGGCTACCGCGGCGCCCGCGAGGTGGAGAAGCCGGCCGGCGAGTGGAACACCCTCGAGGTGATCGTGACGCGCGACATGATCACCAACGTGCTCAACGGCACGGTGGTGAACATCGGCACCGACCCGACCTACACGAAGGGCAAGATCATCATCCAGTCGGAAGGCGCGGAGCTCTACGTGCGCCGCGTCGACCTGTACCCAGGCGCGAAGAAGTAGTCAGGTCGGGCGCGACATGCGCGGTCGACCTGTAGGTCGACCGCCACGAACTGCCAAAGCCGCCGACAGCCGAGGATGTGCGAGTGAGGGCACCGGCCCTCGACATTCCCGGCATCGCAGCATCGCAGCATTCTCCTAATGCACGGATTCGCCGAGGTGCAGGCGGCGACGGGCGATCAGGAAGTACGGCAAGGCGATCGCGGCCAGGAGTGCCGCCAGGCCGTACGCGGCGCGGAAGCCGTGCGCGCGCACCATCCAGCCGGTCGTCGCCGACCCGACGCCGATGCCCGTGTCGAACGCCGCGAGAATCGCGCCGAACGCCGCCCCGCGACGGGCCATCGGAATCGACCCCATCACGAGCGCCGCAAACGACGGCCACACGAGCCCGAACCCTGCGCCGAACAGCAGGCCCGCGATCGCGAAGTCGCCGCGACTGGCGGCCGTGGCCAGCACCGTGAGTCCGCACGCCGGGAACAGCAGGCTCACCATCAGCACCGGGGACGCGCCCCAGCCATCGAGCCGCCGCCCCACGGCGAGCCGGCCGACGATCACCGACACCGCCATCGCCGACAGGAACGTCCCGCGCGGCGTGATGCCGAGCGCGTCGGCAAACAGCGCGGAAAACGACGTGAGGCCCCCGTAGCCGAACGAGATCATCGAGAGCGTGAACGCCAGCGCGATGACGCGCCACTCGATGCCGAACCGGCGGGGCGCCTCGTCCACGGGCGCGCCGACCGCCAGGGCCGCCTCACGCTCGTC
>NZ_JBIINP010000043.1:0-29023 GCF_044337415.1 Luteitalea sp. | reverse complement strand
GGCCGAGCCTACGGCGAGCCGGTCGAGCAGTTCGTCGAAGGCCGCGCGCCGGAGGGGCTTGGCCAGGTAGTCGGTCATGCCGGCCTCGAGGCACATCTCGCGATCACCGGTCATGGCGTGCGCCGTGAGCGCCACGATCGGCGTGGGCCGCACGCGGCGGCGTTGCTCGATGGCGCGGATCTCGCGGGCCGCCTGCAGGCCGTCCATGACGGGCATCTGCACGTCCATCAGCACCAGGTCGTAGCGCTCACGCTGCCAGGCGGCGAGCGCCTCCGCCCCGTCGGCCACGAGCACCACGTCGCATCCACGCCGCGCCAGTAGCTGCTGCACCACCCGCTGGTTGACGACGTTGTCGTCGGCCACGAGCACCTTCGGCACGCGAGGCGCCCGCGGCGCCGGCACCATCGCCAGGGCCGCCTGCTGGTTGGCGTCGGCGATCGCACTGCTCAGCGAGGCGGCGAGCACGGCCGCCACGGTAGGCCGGCGGAGCGGCTTGGTGAGCACGACGCCCTCGGGCACGTCACCGCCCTCGGTCGAGAGCGCCAGTTCCAGCACAGGGACGCCAACACGCGCCACGGCAGCGACGTCGGACCGCACCGCCGCCAGCGACTCGTGGTCGATCAGCACCAGGCCCCAGCGGCGCTCCCACAGCAGCGGGCCCAGGCCCGCGTCGTCGTCGCCGCAGGTGACCCTGGCCCCCCACGACTCGAGCCAGCCGCGGAGCACGCCTCGCGACACGTGGTGGCGGTCGACGAGCAGCACCTCGCGCCCCTCGAGCTCGCTCGGGCGCGCCTCGACGGACGACATCGACCCGGCCGCGATCTCCACCGGCAGCGTGATGGTGAACGTGCTGCCCTGCCACACCACGCTCTCGAAGTCGATGGCGCCGCCCATCAGGTGCAGCAGGCGCGCGCAGATCGCGAGGCCAAGGCCGTTGCCCTCGAACAGCTGCGGCGTGCCGCCGGCCGCCTCGCGGATCGTCTGCCTGATCGCCGCCTGCTGGTCCTCGCCCACGCCCACACCGGAGTCGGCGATGCGCACGCGCAGCGTGGCCGTGCCCTCGGCGAACGGCGTGTCGACGTCGACGCGGACGCGGACGAAGCCGACGTTGGTGAACTTCACGGCGTTGCCGAGCAGGTTGATGAGCACCTGGCGCAGGCGCGCAGGGTCGGCCGTGATCATCGCGGGCAGCGGCTCGTCCTGATCCCAGACCAGGTCGAGATCCTTCTGGTGCGCCCGCACCGCAATGGCCCCGAGCGCCTCGTGCACGACCGAGGCGAGGTCGAACGGCACCGATTGCAGTTCCACGCGGCCCGCCTCGATCCGCGACAGGTCCATCACGTCGTCGATGACCGTGATGAGCGCCTCTGACGAGCGGCGGATCGTGTCGAGGTAGTCGCGCTGTACCGTGGTGAGATCGGTGTCGAGCGCCAGCTCGGTCATGCCGAGCACGCCGTTCATCGGTGTGCGGATCTCGTGGCTCATCGTGGCCACGAACTGGCTCTTGAAGCGGTTGGCGCTCTCGGCGCGGTCCTTGGCGTCCTGGAGTTCCGCGGTGCGCCGAGCCACTTCCTGCTCGAGCTGTTCGCGGTGGCCCTGCAACTCGCGGTCGCGCGCCTCCAGCCCGGACAGCATGCCGTTGAAGGCGCGCACCAGGACCGCCAGTTCGTCGTCGGTGGCGCGTTCGGGGAGGCGGGCGTCGAACCGTTCGGTGCGGACGACCTCCTGGGCCGCCACCGAGAGCTGCTTCAGCGGCGTGACGATCGGGCGTTGCAGGGCGGCGCCGAGCACGTAGGCGAGCCCGAGGGAGACGACGAACACGATGAAGAAGATGGCCATCGTGTCGCGGCGTCGGGCCTCGACACGCCGAAGGTCCGTCTCGACGAGGACCGAGCCCACGCAGCCGTCCTTCAGGCAGATGTCCTGCACCACGCGCACGGCGTCGTCGGCCTGCACGGTGCCGGCGGGCGGCACGGCCGGCGGCGCCTGGGGTCCGCCCACGCCCTGGATCTGCGCAAACAGTCGGCCGTTCTTGCCGTAGAGCGCGGCCACCCGGAGGTCCGGGCGCGCCCGGAGCGCCTCGAGGGTCTCGGCCACGTAGACCGGGTCGTCGAAGGCGAGGGCGGCGGCGTTGTTCTCGCCGAACACCGTCGCCACGGCCTCGATCTCGAGCGCCAGCGAGGCCCGCGCCGTCGACCCGTCGTACAGCATCAGCCCGAACCCGGTGAGCGTCAGCGCGGAGGCGCTCGCAGCAATCAGGATCAGGGTGAGGCGGCGGCGGAGGGAATGGCGAAGCATGAGGGCGGGGAACTCCCCTGAGAACCAATCGGCGGGCGCGTCAGAAAATTGAGGGTGGGGGGCCTAAAGTTTCCGGCGCATCGACCGATTGCCTCGACGATCATGTCGTGCGCCCATACCCCCGCCAGCTGGATCCGTCGCTTCGTCGCCCTGTCTCTCGTCGTCCTGGGGGTGGTGGCCGGAGCCGGGCGTGCGGAGGCCAGGGGTGATGACGACGAGGCCCGGGCCACGACGATCGCCCGGATGCTGCGGTTCATCGAATGGAACACGAAGGCGCCGGGCGGCGATCTGCGCGTGGCCGTGGTAGACAACGCGGACCTGAGCGCCGCGTTGCGCGAGGCCTGCGCCGCCATCCAGCCCGGCGGACACGTGGTGACCGTGGTGGATGTGCCGTCGGTGGAGGCGCTTGCCGACATCAAGGCCTCGGTGGTGGTGCTCGGGGAGGACTCGATGGCGCTCGCCCGGCAGTTGGCCGACCAGGGGGTCGTCACCGTCGGCGACGGCGACTGCCCGGGCAACACGGCACTCGCCCTGAACCTCCGGGCCGAGGGCGATCGGTACCGCCTGCAGGCCAACCCCGCGGCCGCCGCCCGCGCGGGCGTGGTCCTCAGCTCGCGCCTCCTGCGCCTCGCGCAGATCGTGAACTAGCGCCGGGTACCGGGTGCCGGGTACGGCACACGCGCGAAGCCGTGTGCCATTGCCGTACGCCCTTGGCTTGCCTTCAGCCTTCGCCTTCAGCCTTCGCCTTCAGCCTTCAGCCTTTGGCCTTTGGCCTCTTCATGAGGCATGTGGCATGTGGCATGTGGCATGTGGCATGAGGCATGAGGCATGACCAATGCCCCCCTACGTCTCCGCCGGCGCGTCCTCTTCCTCGAGCGGGGCGGGGCGGTGGCCCCAGCGCGTCAGCAGCACGCCGGCCGCCACGAGAATCGCCCCGACCAGCCGCATCCCCTGCAGTCGCTCCCCCAGCCACACCATCGCCACGAGTAGTGCGGCCACCGGCACCACGTTCGAGTA
Source organism: Luteitalea sp. (assembly GCF_044337415.1). Taxonomy (GTDB): domain Bacteria; phylum Acidobacteriota; class Vicinamibacteria; order Vicinamibacterales; family Vicinamibacteraceae; genus Luteitalea. Next base: position 25,708 of record NZ_JBIINP010000043.1, on the reverse strand, counting down.
GATCGAGGTGCGCGACGACCCGAGCTGGCGCACGCCCATGTACCACGCCGTGTAGGAGAAGTTGAGCGCGAGCAGCGACGAGAACACGACGCAGACCCACGCCACCAGCCTGACATCGGCCCACGGCGTGCGTGCGAAATCGGCTGTCGAGAAGGGCAGGAAGACCAGCGTGCCGATCGCCATCGACAGGCCCGTGATGACCAGCGGGGCGTACGAGGCGAGCAGCGGCCGCCCGGCCACCGTATAGATGGTCCAGCACAGCACGCAGGCGATCATCATCAGGTCGCCGGTGGGCGAGCTGACGCCTGCCGCGGCGCCGCCGCGGACGATCAGGCTCACGCCGACGAACGAGAGCGCGGTGCCCAGCCAGTGCACGGCCGGCAGCCGCTCGTGCCCGACGGCCGCCGACAGCAGGCTCACCGCCGCTGGCGTGCACGCGATGATGATCGAGGCGTTCATCACGCTGGTGCGTTCGAGGCCGGCGATGAACAGGATCTGGTACCCGAATTGCCCGATGAGGCCGAGCACCACGATCACGCCCCAGTCGCGCGGCGTGATGCGGGCCACGTCCTCGCGTCTCCGCGTGAGGAAGATCGCGGCGAGGAACACCACCGAGGCGATGAGCAGGCGCAGGCCGTTGAAGGCCCGCGGCGGGACCTCCTGCAGCACGAACTTGATGACGCTGTAGTTGCTGCCCCAGATGATGGCGGTGAGCAGCAGGTAGAGGTCGATGCGGGTCATGGGGGGAGGCGCATCGCCTTCCGCCGGGGAGGCGGAAGTGGCCGGAGCGGGCCCGATGCCACGCTCCAGCGGCTTGCCCTGAGCACGTCTCGTGTCGGCGTGCCGACGCGAGACATGTCGAAGGGTCTTACGCCAGGCCCAGGGCGCCGGCGCGGACGAAGAAGATGATCAGCGAGACGAGCAGCACGTAGATCACGAGCGACTCGATCAGCACGAGGCCCAGCAGGAGGGCGCCGCGGATGGCCTCGGCTGCGCCCGGGTTGCGGGCGATGCCCTCGGCGGCCGCGCTCACGGCCTTGCCCTGCGCCATGGCGCCGAACGCCGCCGCGATGGCGAGCGCGAAGCCGGCGGTCACGACCGCCCACTGGGTGACCACGGGGGCCACGGCACCAGCCGCGGCAGCTTCCTGGGCGTACGCCGGCGAGATCAGGCCAGCGGCCATCACCAGCGCGAGAACTGCGAAGAACTTCTTCATCATGCGAGTGGCCTCCTCGAGGCACATCGAACCGCGATCGTCGGCATTAAAGGGTCGCGACCGGAGTCGCGCGGCGTGCCTGTGGCGCGCCAGAGGTCGAGGCGCAGACCGGGGCCCGACGGGTGCCGAGGTCTGCCGACCACGCCGTCGCGTCGCGCAGCGCGCGACACGTCGGCGGACTGGGCCAACACCCCGCACGATGCGCAGGCGTTGGCGTGGGCTCGGTCGCGCGCGGCGCCACCGAGCGGTGCGTGTCCCGTTACGCCGCCGCGTGGGCGGGCGCCGGGGAGTCGCCGTGCGCGTGGTGGTCGTCGTGATGGGCCTCGTCGTGCCCATGCTCGACGTGCACCGCGCCGGCGAGGTAGATGATCGTGAGCAGCGTGAAGATGTAGGCCTGCAGCGACCCGGTGATCACGCCGAGGAACATCATCGGCAGCGGCACCAGGAAGGGCACGATGCTGGCCATGATGAGGACCACGAGTTCCTCGCCGTAGACGTTGCCGAACAGGCGCAGCGAGAGCGACATCACGCGCGAGGCGTGGCTGATCAGCTCGATCGGCGCCATGATCGGGGCCACGAACAGCGGCACGCCCGGCGGGATGATGAAGTGCTTGACGTAGGCCACCACGCCCTGCGCCTTGATGCCCTGCAGGTGGTAGTACACCCACACGGTGAGCGCGCAGCCGAGCGTCACGTTGATGTTGGCCGTCGGCGACATCAGGCCCGGGATCTTGCCGATCGCGTTGGCCGTGAAGATGAAGATGAAGATCGAGCCGACCAGCGGCAGGAACTTCGGGCCGGCAGGACCGATGTTGTCCTTCAGCAGGCCCACGAGGAACCCGACGATGTCCTCGAGGACGATCTGGAGCTTGCCCGGGTTGTCGACGCTGAACGAGGACCGCACCGCGAGGCTGAACACCAGCACGCCCAGGACGATCAGGGCGCACATGACGAGGTAATCGGGGATGAGTTCGAGGCCCGGCGCCCAGGTCTTCCCGAGCAGCGGCGCGAGCACCGGCCCGAGCAGCCGGTTCACGACCTCGACGATCCAGAGTGTGTGATGTTCCATGTGCCTGTCGGCGGGGGCGCGGGGTCGGCTATCGCCAGGCCCTGACCGCTTCCGCCATCGCGGCGACGACCACCGCGGAGACGCCCACCAGCACCCCCAGCGGGTGCAGGTGCAAACGGCCAATGATAACGTAGCCGGCCGCCAGCAGCAACGCATACCGCCCGACCAGCCCGAGGGCGACCCTCGCCGGCGACAGGCGTCGCGACTCGAGCCCCGGCGGCGGTGGCCCGAGGGCCTCCACGCCACGCTTCAGCGCGCGATAGCTGATGCCGGCGAGCACCCCGCCGCCGACGACCCCGCCTGCCAGCCGCCAGCCGCCCAGCGCCAGCGCCACGGCCGTGCTCAACGCCAGCACGATCAGGGTGTCGCGTTCGAGGCGGGCCGTCAGGCCGAGGTCAGTGGGAGCCGTCACCGAAGGCCCGGCGCGTGATGCGCACCACGTTCAGGACGGCGGCCGCGAATCCCAGCACGAAGCCGACCAGCATGCCCCAGGGACTGGTGCCAAACGCCCCGTCGGCGCGCAGGCCGAGCCAGGTCCCGAGGACCAGCGCGAGCACGAACGAGAGCCCGAGGGTGCCGAGTTCGCCGACCGTCTTCCAGTAGCCGGACGGGCGCGGGCTGACCATGGCGTTCAGGGCTTGGCGGTAGCGCAGGGCGCCACGGTCGGCGAGAACAGGTCGGTGGACGGGGGCGGCGGGGCGGCCGCCACGGTCTTCGGGGGCGTATCGCAGTCGGCGGCCCCCTTGGCCGTCGCGGCCTTGGGTGCGGCGGCCGGCTTGCCCTTGCGGGAAGCCTTCGTGGTGGTCGACCTGGCCGCGCCCTTGGCACCCGACGAGGCCGGCGCCGTCGCACTCGCGGCCTTGCCGGTGCCGCCGGTGGGAGTGGCGCCCGTCGACTTGGCGGTCGCTCCGGTGGACGTACCGGTCGTCGGCGAGGCCGCCGGGGCCTGGGCGACTGCGGCCACCGGGGAGGCGAGCCACCCACAGACGATGAGCAGGGCGAGCGTGCGGGTCATGTGTCGAGGCTCCCGTCGGCGGCGCCCGAGGCCGCGCTGCGACCGCCGGGCTCGGTGCGTCGTCGGAAGGGATGCACCACGAAGCGGGCCGATGGCCCTCGACTATACTCCAAGGGCGGGGCCTCTCCCGCCACGGACACCCTACTCATGCGACCTCTCTACACGCTCGTCGTGGCTGCGGCCCTCGCTTCGTCCGTGCTCGCGCCAGTGGCGCAGGCCCAGAGCAATCCCCGCCAGCGCGTCCTCCTGATCACGGCCCTCGGGGAGGACGGTGTGCCCGTCGACACCGTGAGTCCGGACGACGTGCTGATTCGCGAGGACGGCGTCGCCCGGGAGGTGCTGAAGGTGACGCGGTCGACCGAGCCGGTGGACATCACCGTGCTGGTCGACAACAGCCTTGCCTCGACGCGCGCGCTGCAGGACATGCGCCTCGGGCTCGAGAAGTTCGTCAACAACTACGCCGGCCCGCACCCCATCACGATCGTCACCGTCGCCGACCGCCCCACCGTGCAGGTCGGACCGACCACGAGCAAGCCGCAACTGGTGCGCGCCGTGAACCGGCTGTTCGTCCAGCCCGACTCGGGCGCCACCATGATCGAGGGGATCATCGAGGCCGCGCGGGCGATCCAGAAGCGCAAGCCGGCGCGCGCCACGATCATCGCCCTCACCAGCTTCGGCACCGAGTTCAGCGACCGCGGCTTCCAGTTCGCGCTCGACGAGCTTGCGGCCTCCGGCGCCACGTTGCATGTCCTGGAGCTGCAGGACACCCAGCGCGCCGACCTCACCAGCCAGAACGTGCGGGACCGCAACGTGGTGATCGATCGCGGCACGCTCGAGACCGGTGGCAGCCGTGAGCTGCTCCTGGTCAACCTGAGCATCACCGACGCCCTGCAGAAGGTGGGGCGCATCGCGCTCACGCAGCACGAGGTGCTCTATGGCCGCCCCGACACCCTCATTCCGCCGAAGCAGGTCGAGGTGTTCTCGGCCAAGCCGACACTGAAGATCAAGGCCAACACGCTGCAGGCCAACAGGGCGCCGCGATGACGCAGGCGCTCCTCCGCACGATCCTGGCCGGCAGCGTCGCCGCCGTCCTGGCCCAGGCCCCCGTGGGCAGCCAGGCCCCGGCGCCGCAGCCTCCCGTGCCCGCCCCGGCCGAACAGGCGCCGGCGGCAGCACCGGCCCAGGACCCAGCGCAGGCCGCCGATCAGCCGATCTTCAGGGCCGGCGTCGAGGTCGTGTCGCTGAACGTGACGGTCACCGAGCGCGACGGCAAGTTCGTGTCGGGCCTGGCCAAGGAATCGTTCTCGGTGTTCGAGGACGGCGTGAAGCAGGACATCATCTTCTTCTCTGGCACGGCGCTGCCCACGGCACTGGGCCTGCTGATCGACACCAGCGCGAGCATGAACGACAAGATGGCCATCACGCAGCAGGCGGCCATCGGCTTCGTCGATCGCATGCACGCCGAGGACGTGCTGACGATCGTCGACTTCGACAGCCGCGCGGAGATCCTCCAGGGGTTCACGGCCGAGCGCGCCAGCCTGGCGGCCGCCATCAAGCGCACCACGGCGGGCGGGTCGACCTCGCTCTACAACGCCGTCTACATCGCGCTGAACGAGTTCAAGAAGATCCGCGCGGCCAACACGCAGCAGGAAGTCCGCCGCCAGGCCATCGTCGTGTTGTCGGACGGGGAGGACACCTCGAGCCTGGTGCCCTTCGAGGAGGTCCTCGAGCTCGCCAAGCGGTCGGAGGTGGCCATCTACGCCATCGGGTTGAAGGACCCGGGCGCGAAGGGGCGCCCGATGGGCGGCTTCAGCGAGTCGGACTTCGTGCTGAAGCAGTTCGCCCAGGAGACCGGCGGCAAGGCCTTCTTCCCCACCGACGCCGACGCGTTGCCCGCCATCTATGCCGCGGTCGCCGACGAACTGGCCGCGCAGTACACCGTGGGCTACGCGTCGCGCAACCAGCGCCGCGACGGGCGCTGGCGGCGCATCGTGGTGCGCGTGGAGCGCCCGAACACGATCGCGCGCACCAAGCAGGGCTACTACGCGCCGACGAGCTAGCGCGTCGCCCCGATGAGCCTCGCCCTCCTCTACGCCGCAGCCTTCGCCGCCTACGTCTGGCACTTCGTGTCGCGCCGCCGCCTTGCCGGCCGCGTGGCCACCGGCAGCCTCCTGGTGGCGCTGCTCGTGCACACCTTCGTGCTGGGCATGTACACGATGGAACTCGGCGTGCCGCCGATGGCCGGCCGCACGGGCGCGGTCTCGACGTTCGTCTGGATGCTGGCCATCTCGTACCTGTCGATCGAGGTCTCGACCGACGAGCGCGGCATCGGCGTGTTCGTGACGCCGCTGCTGGTCGCGCTGCAGGGCCTGGTGGCGCACGGCGCGATGCCGACCGACGTGCCGCGCTACTTCGCCGCGCCGTTCGTGGCGGTGCATGTCGGCGCCCTGCTCTTCGCCTACGCCAGCTTCGCGCTGGCCTGCGTGATCGGCATCACGTACGTGCTGCTGTTCCGCGAGCTGAAGCGGCGGACGCCCGGGATGTTCTTCCAGCGGCTGCCCTCGCTGCAGGTGCTCGACCGGATGAACATGCGCGCCATCGGCATCGGCTGGCTGCTGCTCACGGTGGGCCTGGTGGGCGGCGCCGTGTGGCTGCGCGACGTGAGCGCGCAGATGGCCGACGACCCGCGCCTGCCGCACATGACCATCGCCGACCCGAAGATCATGATGGCCGTCCTGACGTGGCTCATCTACGGCCTGCTCCTGGCCTCGCGCCGTTGGGCCGGCCTCAGTCCGCGACGCACCGCCTGGCTCTCCGCCGTCGGCTTCGCCATCGTCCTGCTCAACTTCCTGCCCGTGGCGTACTTCTTCGCCCGCAGCCACAACTTCGCCTGATGCACCTCGTCCTGGTCGGCCTCAGTCACCACACCGCGCCACTCGAGGTGCGCGAGCGGATCGGCATCAGCCGGTCCATGGTGCCTGCTGCCCTCGACCGCCTGGCCAACGACGGCTGCGACGACGCGGTGCTGCTGTCGACGTGCAACCGCACGGAGGTGTACGCGGTGGCCGCCGACCCGGTCGCGATGGGCGAGCGGATCGTGAGCTGCCTGGCCGACTACCGGGGCGTGAGCCGCGACGACATCGACGCCGCGCTGTACGTGCGCACCGATGCCGACGCGGCGCGCCACCTGTTCCGCGTCTCGGCCGGCCTGGACTCGCTCGTGGTGGGCGAGCCGGAGATTCTCGGGCAGGTGAAGGACGCCTACAAGGTCGCCAGCGAGGAACGCGGCACCGGCAGCGTGATCAACCGGCTGTTCCATGGCGCGTTCGCCATCGGCAAGCGCGTCCGCACCGACACCGGGCTGGCCGAGGGCGCCGTGTCGCTCAGCTACGCGGCCCTGACCCTGTCGCGCAAGATCTTCGGTGACCTCAAGCCGAGGCACATGGTCGTGTTCGGCGCGGGCGAGATGTCGCGCCTGTGCGCCCTGCACTTCCACCAGCAGGTCGCCAGCACCACCATCGCGACGCGACGGCACGACCGCGGCGAGGCGCTCGCGGCCGAGGTGCACGGGCGCGTCATCGCCTGGGACGCGCGACTCGAGGCGCTGGCCGACGCCGACGTGCTCGTCTCGGCGACCGGGTCGCCCGACCTGGTGCTGACCGATGCCGACCTCGCGCGCGTGCTCGCCGCGCGCCGCGGGCGCCCGATGTTCGTCGTCGACCTGGCGGTGCCGCGCGACGTCGACCCGGCCATCGCGGAGCGCGAGGAGATTTTCCTCTACAACATCGACGACCTGCGCGGGATCGTGCAGGAGAACCTGGCCCGGCGCCAGGACGCCGTGGCCAAGGCCGAGCGGCTCGTCAACGACGAGGTCTCCGCGTGGTACGCGTGGCTGCGGTCGCGCGCCGCCATCCCCACGCTGGTCGCGCTGCGCACCCGCTTCGAGCGCGTGCGCCAGGCCGAGATCGAGCGCCTCGCCCCCAGGCTGTCCGGACTCGGGCCCGATGCCCGCGCCCGCGTCGACGAGATCACGAGACTGATGATCGAGAAGCTGCTGCTGACGCCCACCGAACAGCTGAAGGCCATCGACGACCACGACACCATGGACGCCTGCTCGTCGGCGCTGCGACGCCTGTTCGCGCTCGACGACGAGGCGGCGGCCGCCGAGGCCGACCGCACCGAGGCTGCGCGGGAGAAGGCACGATGAGCACCGGCTGGCGCATCGGCACCCGCGGCAGCGCGCTGGCGCTGTGGCAGGCACACACGGTGAAGGCCCGCCTCGAGGCGATGGGCGTGGCGCCGTGCGAGATCGTCGTCATCCGCACCGACGGCGACCGGCTGCAGGACGCGCCGCTGTCGGACGTCGGCGGCAAGCGCCTGTTCGTGAAGGAAATCGAGGACGCCCTGCTCGAGGGGAGCATCGACCTCGCGGTGCACAGCTCCAAGGACATGGCGGTGGTGCTGCCCGAGGGGCTGCACATCGCTGGCGTGCTGGCCCGCGCCGACGCGCGCGATGCCATGGTGCTGCCGGAGGCTGCGGGCCTGGTCGACGCGACGCTGGCGCAGCTGGCGGCGGCCCTGGGCCCGGCGCCGCGCCTCGGCACGAGCAGTGTGCGCCGCGTCGCGCAGTTGCACCGCCAGTTCCCGGGCGCGGAGTTCCTGCCGGTGCGGGGCAACGTCGACACGCGGCTGCGCAAGCTCGACGCGGGCGACTACGACGCGCTCGTGCTGGCCGCGGCAGGCCTGCAGCGGCTGGAGCGCGGGTCGCGCATCAGCGCCTTCCTGCCCGTCGACGCCTGCATCCCCGCGCCCGGCCAGGGCATCGTGGCGATCGAGTGCCGCGAGGACGCCGAGGAGATCACCCAGACGCTCGTCGCGATGAGTGACCGAGCCGCCGACCTGGCGCTCCGGGCCGAGCGCGCGCTGGTGGCGGCGGTGGGTGGCGGCTGCCAGTTGCCCCTCGGCGCCCACTGCCGCGAGACCGCCGACGGCGGCCTCGAGATGCTGGCGTGCGTGACGTCGATCGAGAGCGACCACGAGGTGCGCGCGATCGGCTTCGGCACCGCCGATGACCCCGAGGGCCTGGGTGAGCAGGTCGCCGAGCGACTGCTGCTCGACGGCGCCGGCGCCATCCTCGAGGCCGTCCGCGAGTACGACGGGCCATTACCGACCCAGGAGTGAGCGCTGCTCACTCCTGGGTCGGGATGCTGCGATGCAGCGATGCCGGGAATGTCGGGGGCCAGCCATCACCATCCGGCGACGGTCGGCACGCCGGGGCCCTCGTCCGTCGCCGGCTCCCTCATCCCTCGTCCCTGAGCGGCCTCGTCCCTGGTCCCTGAACGGCCTCGTCCCTCGTCCCTTGCCGCCCTTGTGACTTGTCGCTCGTCCCTTCTCCCCTGATCTGCGCTGTCGGCAGTACCATCACCCCATGACTCCCGTCTCCATCGTGGGCGCAGGCCCAGGAGATCCCTCGCTGATCTCCGTGCGTGGCCTGCGTTGCCTCACGCGCGCCGACGTCGTCGTGCACGACGCCCTCATCGACAAGCGCCTGCTGCGGATGGCGCGCCCCGACGCCGAGTGCATCGACGTCGGCGACGCCGCGCCTGCCGGGGCGGCACAGGAAGCGATCTGCCTGCTGATCGCCGAGAAGGCCCGCGAGGGCCGGTCGGTGGTCCGCCTCAAGTGGGGCGACCCGTTCCTCTTCGACAGCGGCGGCAAGGAAGCCCTGTTCCTGCACGAGCAGGGCATCAGGTTCGAGGTCGTGCCCGGCATCCCGGCGCTGGTGGGGATCCCGGCCTACGCCGGCATCCCGATCACCTACCCGGGTTCTGGCAACACGCTCACCTTCATCCGCGGCTTCGAGGACGGCGAGGAGGACACGCCCGAGCTCGACTGGCACCAGTTGGCGAAGGTCGACGGCACGCTGCTCTGCTACGCCGGTCCGCGGCAGCTGGGACGTGTGGCCGCGTCGTTGCTCTCGCACGGGCGCCCGGGCGACGACTCGGCGGCCATCATCTACAACGGCACGACGCCGCAGCAGCGGACCACCGACGGCACGCTGCGCGACCTGGCGCAGCGCCTCGAGACGCACCCGCCCCAGGCCCCGGCGGTGCTGGTGGTCGGGCCGTCGGCCGGGCTGCGCGCGCACCTCCGCTGGTTCGACGAGCGGCCGCTGTTCGGCACGCGCATCGTCGTCACGCGATCGCGCGAGCAGGCCGGCGAGTTCGTGGAGCGGCTGCACGACCTCGGCGCCGAGGTGATCGAGGCGCCGTCGATCCACATCGAGACGCTCGACGACTACGAGGAAGTCGATCGCGCCATCGCGAACATCGCGTCGTATCGCTGGCTCGTGTTCACCAGCGCCAACGGCGTCGACCACTTCATGCGGCGCGCCCTGGCGCGCGTGCGCGACATCCGCGACCTGCACGGGCCGCACATCTGCGCGGTGGGGCCGGCGACGGCCGAACGACTGCAACGCCTGCACCTGCGCGTGGACGTGATGCCCGACGAGGACCGCGCCGAGGGCGTGGTTGCGGCGCTCAAGGCCACCGGCAGCCTCGACGGCCAGCGCATGCTGCTGCCGCGCGCCGACATCGCGCGCGAGTCGCTGCCCGACGAGCTCCGCAAGGCGGGCGCCGAGGTGGACGACATCGCCGCCTACCGCACCGTCCGCGCCACGTGGGGCCAGGAGGGCCAGCCCGACATCTACAAGAAGCTCCTCGAGGGCGACGTCGACATCGTCACCTTCACGAGCGCGTCGAGCGTGCGGCACTTCGTCACCAACCTGGGCGAGGATCAGGCCGCCGACCTGCTGCAGCAGGTTGCCGTCGCCTCGATCGGCCCCGTGACCGCGGAGGCCGCGCAACAGCTCGGCGTGTCGACGCAGATCATGCCCAAGGCGCCGTACACGATTCCGTCGCTCGTCGACGCCATCGTGCAGCACGTCCGCGCGAAGCGGTGACACGGTCGGGGCGTTCGCGCCCCGACGCCGCCCACCCTGCGTCCGCGACGAACTGCGACGCGCCGGCGACTCTGAAATTCTGGAATTCTGAAATTCTGCAAGTCCGATGGCCCTGAACCTCACCCACCGCCCACGTCGCCTGCGTCGCACGCCCGGTCTCCGCGCCCTCGTGCGCGAGACGCACCTCGAGCCGTCGCAGTTCATCTACCCGCTGTTCGTGTGCCCGGGCGAGGGCGTCAACCGGCCGATCGGGTCGATGCCCGGCGTCGCGCAGATGTCGGTCGACGCGATCGTGACGGAGGTCGGCGCCGCCGCTGCCGACGGCGTCACGTCGGTGTTGCTGTTCGGGTTGCCGGCGCACAAGGACGAGCGCGGCAGCAGCGCCAGTGACCCGGAAGGGCCAGTGCAGCAGGCCGTGCGGGCGATCCGGGCTGCGCATCCGCAGACGGTGATCATCACCGACGTGTGCCTGTGCGAGTACACCTCGCACGGGCATTGCGGCATCGTCACCGACGGCATCGTGGAGAACGACAGCACGGTGGAGCTGCTGGTGCAGGAAGCGCTGTCACACGCGGCGGCCGGCGCCGACGTGGTGGCACCCTCCGACATGATGGATGGCCGCATCGGCGCCATCCGCGAGGCGCTCGACGCGAACGGCCATGCCGACATCGCGATCATGAGTTACGCCGCCAAGTACGCGTCGGCGTTCTACGGCCCCTTCCGCGAGGCGGCCGAGTCGACGCCGGCGTTCGGCGACCGCCGCAGCCACCAGATGGACCCGGCCAACGCCGACGAGGCACTGCGGCAGGTCGCGCTCGACATCGAGCAGGGCGCCGACATCGTGATGGTCAAGCCGGCGCTGCCCTATCTCGATGTGCTCTGGCGCGTGAAGGACACCTTCGGGCTGCCGACCGCCGCCTACCACGTGAGCGGCGAGTACTCGATGGTCAAGGCCGCCGGCGCCAGGGGATGGATCGACGAACCGCGCGCGATGATGGAGTCGCTGGTGTCGATTCGCCGCGCCGGCGCCGACGCGATCATCACCTACTACGCGAGGGATGCCGCGCGCGCCCTGTAGACCGGTGCCGGCGCCGGGGGGCGTGGTAGGTTAGACCAGATGGCATCGACGCAGCGCTCCAGGGACGCAGGACGGTCGGCGAAGCTGTTTGCCCGCGCGAGGCTGGCCATGCCCGGCGGGGTCAACAGCCCGGTCCGCGCCTTCAAGGCCGTCGGCGGCACGCCCCGCTTCATCAAGAGCGGCAAGGGCGCCTACATCAAGGACGAGGACGGCAAGACGTACCTCGACTACGTGATGTCGTGGGGCCCGCTGATCCACGGCCATGCCCCGAAGGGCCTGCTCACGGCACTGGCCGACGCCGCCCGCCACGGCACCAGCTTCGGCGCCCCCACCAGGCTCGAGATCGAGATGGCCGAGGCCGTGCGCGCGCGCGTGCCCTCGATGCAGCTCGTGCGGTTCACCAGCTCCGGCACCGAGGCCGCGATGAGCGTGCTGCGCGTGGCGCGCGCCGCCACGGGCCGCGACGCCGTGGTGAAGTTCGCCGGCTGCTACCACGGCCACGCCGACGGCTTCCTCGTCGAAGCCGGCAGCGGCGCCGCCACGCTCGGCGTGCCGACGTCGCCCGGCATCCCGCAGGTCGCGGCCGCGCTCACGCTGACTGCGCGCTACAACGACCTGGCTTCCGTGGAGGACGTGGTGCGACGGGCCAAGGGCGGCCTCGCCGCGATTCTCGTGGAGCCGATCGCCGGCAACATGGGCGTCGTGCCCCCGATGCCCGGCTTCCTCGAGGGCCTCCGGGAGATCTGCGACCGCACCGGTGCGCTGCTGGTGTTCGACGAGGTCATCAGCGGTTTCAGGGCCTCGGCCGGCGGCGCGCAGCACCTGCTCGGCGTGACGCCCGACCTCACGTGCCTCGGCAAGATCATCGGCGGCGGCCTGCCCGTGGGTGCCTACGGCGGCCGCGAGGACCTGATGCGCATGGTGGCGCCCGACGGCCCGGTCTACCAGGCCGGCACGCTGTCGGGGAACCCGCTCGCCATGACCGCCGGCCTCTGGGCGCTCTCCCGACTCGACGACAAGCTGTACCGGAAGCTCGAGCGGCTCGGGAGCACGCTGGCCGAGGGGCTCTCCGACGCCGCGCACCGCGCCGGCGTCGCCATCAGCCTCAACCGCGTCGGCTCCCTGCTCACCGTCTTCTTCACCGATCGCCCGGTGATGAACTACGACGACGCGAAGCTGTCGGACACCGCGGCCTACGGCACGTTCTTCCAGGCGATGCTCGCGCAGGGCGTGTACCTGCCGCCGTCGCAGTTCGAGGCGTGGTTCCTCTCGGGCGCCCACACGCGCGGCGACGTGGACGACACCATCCGTGCAGCGCGCAAGGCCTTCAAGGCCGTGGCGCGCACCACCCCGGCCTGAGTCCGGCCGTCCACGTCGTGCGCGCGTTCTACTGCGACCACTTCGTGCTCCCGCTGCCGGAAGGCCATCGCTTTCCCATGGACAAGTACGCGCGCCTCCGGGCGCGCGTCGAGCAGGAGGGCCTGCTATCGCCGGGCGGCCTGATCGAGCCTCCCGCGGCCGCGTGGGAAGACCTGCTGCGCGTACACACGCCCGACTACGTGGCGCGGGTGCGCGACGGCGGGTTGGCGCGCGAGGAACAGCGCCGCATCGGGTTCCCGTGGTCGCCGCAGATGGTGGAGCGATCGCGGCGCTCGGTGGGCGGCACGATCGAGGCGGCCCGCACCGCGCTGCAGGACGGCGTCTCGGCCAACCTCGCCGGTGGCACGCATCACGCGTTCCGCGACCGAGGCGAGGGCTACTGCGTCTTCAACGATGTGGCCGTCGCCGCCGTCACGCTGCTCGAGACGGGGCGCGTGCGGCAGGTGGCGGTCGTCGATCTCGACGTGCACCAGGGCAACGGGACGGCGGCCATCTTCGAGCACGACCGGCGCGTGTTCACGTGCTCGCTGCACGGGGCGGCCAACTTCCCGTTCCGCAAGGAGCGGAGCGACCTCGACGTGCCGCTGCCGGACGGCACCGACGACGACGCCTACATGGCCAGGCTGGTTCCGGCGCTGGACGCGGTGTTCGAGACGGCGCCCGACCTGATCTTCTATGTCGCGGGTGCGGATCCGTACGAGGGCGACCGCCTGGGCCGGATGCGGCTCACGGAGGCGGGCCTCCGGCGGCGCGATGCGGTGGTGCTCGGCCGCTGCCACGCCGAGGGCGTGCCGGTGGCCGTGAGCATGGCGGGAGGATATGCACCGGACGTGGACGCGATTGCGCGCATCCACGCCGGAACGATTGCCGAGGCCGCGGCCTGCGCGCGGCTGTGGCGGGGACCTACTCCTTGGCGGCCTTCGCCTTTGCCCAGCGACGCTTCTGCGCGTCCGCAATCCGCTTCCGTGCGTCTGCGCTGAGCTTGCGCTTCTTGCGCGCCTTCGGTGCAGCCGCGGCGGGCGCAGCCTCGGCGGGAGCCGGCACGGCCGTGCGGGCCGAGGCGCGCAGCCCGCGTGCCTGCGACTCGAGTTCGGCGAGGTGCTGCTTCGTGCGCGCGATTTCCTGTTCGAGCCCATGCAGGGCCCACGTGAGCAGCTGGCGATTGCCGTTGCTCAGACCTGTCTTCGACGACTTACGTGACTTTGCCATGACGCCTACTCCGGGAGGGTGGAAGGGTCCTACGGCGACAAGCATAGCCTGCTTCTCGCTGTCGGTCGTGCTGTTTCTGGGACTAAGTCCCGTGTCCGTGCGTGCGCAGGGGGCTGCGTACGACGCGAAACTGGCCGAGGCGTACGCCACCGCATACGACCTCGATCACGAGGAAGCCGTGCGAAAGTTCGAGGCGCTGGCCAAGTTAGCGCCGGACTTACCCGCCAGCTATCGCGCCCTCGCATCGATCAGGTGGCTGCGGCTGCTCTTCACGCGCGGCACCGTGCTCGCCGACGAGTATCTCGGGCGCCTCACGCGCCACGACGTCGACATGGCGCCGCCACCCGCCGACATCGCCGATGGCTTCCAGCGCTCACTTTCGACAGCCGTCGCGCTGGCCGAGGCACGTGTCGCGGCGGCGCCGCGCGATGCCCGTGCCCACTACGACCTCGCCTCGGCGCTCGGACTGCAGGCCTCGTGGGCCGCGACCGTCGAGGGGCGCATGGGGCGAGCGTTCTCCTCGGCCCGGCGCGCGCACCACGCGGCCGAGCGCGCCGCCACGCTCGATCCGGCCGACCCGGATCCGCGCCTGATCCTCGGCACGTACCGGTACGTGGTTGCTGACCTGTCGCTGCCGGCGCGCATGGTGGCCTACCTCGCCGGCATGGACGGCGACCGCGAGCGCGGGCTCCGGCTGCTGGAGGACGCCGCGGCCAGCGGGCGTCCCGTGCAGACCGAGGCACGCTTCGCGCTGGTGCTCCTCTACAACCGCGAGCGCCGGTGGAACGACGCCCTCCGCGTGCTGGCGCAGTTGCGGGCCGCGCATCCGCGCAACCGGCTGCTCTGGCTCGAGTCCGGCGCCACCGCGCTGCGCGCGGGACGCGCCGCCGACGCCCTGCGCTGGCTCGACGAGGGCCTGGCCATGGCCGCCGCCGACCCGCGGCGCCGCATGTTCGGCGAGGAAGCCCTGTGGCGGCTCAAGCGGGCGCTGGCGCTGCGGACCCTCGGTCGGCAGGACGACGCGCGCGACGCCCTGCTGGCCGGCCTGGAGGCGCCCGAGGCGCGCGAGTGGGTGCGGGGCCGCCTGCATCTCGCGCTGGGCGAGATCTCCCTGGCGTCGGGCGACCGCGCGCAGGCGCGCTGGCAGGCCGCCAAGGCGCTGCCTCTGCTGGAGCGCGGCGCCGACCCCGAGGGCGCCCGACTCGCGCGACAGTTGCTCGAACGCGCCGGTCGCGGCTAACGTCTCCCTGTCCAGATGGCGACGCGACGCTGGTTGCAGGTACTGCTCGGTGTGCTGCTGCTGATCACGCTCGCCGTGGTCGCACTGGCGGCCAGCTGTGCCTACCTCGTGAAGAAGCAGGTCGACGTGCGCCAGGTGGCGTCGCCCGCCGACTTCGACCGCGAGGCCAGGGCCGTGCTCGACCGCTTCAAGGGCGTGCCCGCCCTGATCGAGGACTCCGACACCGGCCCACGGCTGTCCTCCGCTGCACTCGCCAGCCGACAGAAGAAGGCCGCGACCGGAGCCCCGCACCCCCTCACCGCACTCCACGTCGTGGTCTTCTCGCCCCAGGAGAACAAGCTCGTCCGCATCTCGTTGCCCTTCTGGCTGCTGCGGATGTCACCCGACGGCACCGTCGACATCAAGAACGACGACGTCGACCTCGGCAAGATGCGCCTCTCCATCGACGACCTCGAGGCCGCAGGCCCCGGGCCGCTGCTCCTCCGCAAGAGCGGCGACTCCCGCGTCCTCGCCTGGACCGAGTAGGCGCCCGCCGCACGGACTGACCTGTCCGTACGGCCCTGACTCGCCTGAAATTCTGGAATTCCGAACTTCTGGAATTCGAAAGGGGCCGAGCTGTCCGCGCGAAGTGACACGCGTGCTGGCACACGGCTTGATCACATGGTGGGTACTCGCTCGAAGGAGGACACCATGACGCACTCCCTCTCCCCCATCACGCTCGCGGCGCTGCTCATCGTCGGCGCACCTGTCGCGACAGCACAACCGCACGGCGTGCCCGTGCAGTGGGGCTCGTCCTCGCGCCAGGTGGACCAGCGCAACTTCGACGAGGGCTACCGCATGGGCATGCGCGAAGGCGAACGGGACGCGCGGGGGAACTGGCCGCGCGACTATCGCCGCCACGACGCCTATCGCCGTGGCAGCAGCAACAACGGCTGGGGCTGGGGAGGCTGGAACAACGGCCCGAGGAGCGACGACGCGTTCAGGCGTGGCTTCGCCGAGGGCTACCTGGCGGGGTACGACCAGTTCCGCGGCGGCTACGGCGGGTACGGTCGCTCGGGGTATCCCGGCAGCGGTTATCCGGGTGGCAGCTACGGACGACCTGGCTATCCCGACTACGGTGGCGGGTACGGCTACCCCGGCAACGGTGGCTACGGGTACTCGCCTGCCGCACAGCGTGGGTTCGACGATGGCTACCGTGACGGACGCGACGACGCGCGCGACCGCGACAGGTACGAGCCGACACGCAAGCGGAACTATCGGGAAGGCGACGATGGCTACTCGAGCCGGTACGGATCGCGCGAGCAGTACAAGGCCGAGTACCGGCAGGCGTTCCAGCAGGGCTACGACCGCGGCTATCGCGAGGGACGGTACCGGTAGAGACCGGGGTACCGGGTACGGGGTACGGGGTACGGGAAGCGCGGGTTCTAGACGGGGCGGCACTCACGAAGGACTGGCCGCGTCCGATTAGGTAGGTAGGCAAAGACGGCCGGCAGATGTCCGGCGCCGGAGCCTACCAGGGCGCTGAGAGGCGTCCGACCCTTCGGCCGCGAGGCCACGAGCGGGAGACGCAGGCGGGTATACCGCCGCGCTCCCGTTTCGCGTTTTCAGCGCAGGCGCAGGAACCGCTTCATCCGCGCCACCAGCGAGGCGGGCGCCTCGATGACCGCCCCCCGCCGCGTCGCGTGGTCGGCCGACAGCGTCTCGAGCTCGGCGCGCCGCCGCGACACGGCATCGGCCAACGTGTCGAGCACTCCTGGGGTGCCGTCGGCGAGCGCCCGCAGCGTGGTGTCGTCCAGTTCGAACACCAGCGTGTCGGTGGTCGCCGTCACGGTGGCCGACCGTGGATCGCCGGTCAGCCACGACATCTCGCCGAACACCTCGCCGACGCCGAGCCGCGCCACCTCCTGGTCGTCGGGCGCGAGGCTCACCCGCACGAGGCCTCGTCCCACCAGGAAGCTGGTGCGTCCGAGCTCGCCCTGGCGCACGATGACCTCGCCGCTGCCGTAGAGACGCGGGCGCGCCGACCCGGCCAGCGCCGCGCGCGCCTCGGGCGTGAGTCCGCCGAGCAGCGCGGTGTTGCCCATCAGCGCCGGCAGGCCGGCCTGCTCCGGGAACGTGAGGGCGGGCATGTCGCCGTGCGAGTACTCGACCTGGATGGGATAGGGGATCTCGAGGCCGTGCCGCTGGAACGTGTACCAGATGGCCGTGCGCATCTGGTCCTGCGCGAGCGCGGCCCGCTCCATGTCCTGCACGAAGCAGCGCGCGCGATAGGTGACCGCGGACGTGCCGAAGTCCACGAGCAGCGCGTCGGGCGCCGGCGACGGCATGGCGAGCGGCACCTGGGCCAGTGCCTCGGCGATGACGGCCTTCACGTGGTTGGGAGGCGCCGTATAGGCCACGCCCACGTCGACGAACACGCGCGTCGGCGGCGCCGGTTCCGAGAAGTTCACGATCGCACCGTCGGCGATGCTGCTGTTGGGCAGTCCCACCAGCGTGCTGTCGCGGGTCCGGAGCACCGTCGACCGCCACGAGATCTGGGTCACCCGGCCCTCGTGTTCGCCGACGCGGATCCAGTCGCCCACCTTGTACGGCTGGTCGGCCTGCAGCGCGAGGCCGGCGATGGCGTTGCCCAGCGTGTCCTGCAGGGCGAGGCCGAGTACGACGGCGCCGGCCGCCGCCGTGAGCTGCAGCCGGTCGTTGAAGAACAGCACGACGACCGTGACGAACAGCGCGACGGTGATGGCGTCCTGCAGGATGGCCGGCAGCTGCGCCGGAAGGCGATCCTCGCGGAACGGATTGACCGCCAGCAGCACGATCAGGTTGCTGGCAGCCAGCACCAGCAGGACCGGTTCGATGGTCGCCAGGGAACGGGCGATGCCCGGCGGCGTGCCGGCCCAGAGCGCCAGCAGGTGGGCCACCAGGTAGGCAGCGGCGAGCGCCACCGAGAGCACCAGCTTGCGCTTGACGTAGGTGTTGCGCGTGCTGGTGCGCGCCGCGAGGGCGAGCACCAGCACCAGGACACCGACAAGGAGTTGAACGGACACTCAGGCGACCTTCAGGTAAGGGCAGGCGACCGGCGACAGCCTGCAGGCTGCCTGCGGCCCGTCGCCTGTTGCCGTTCCCCGGTTACGTGAGCGAGCCGGCCTTCTTGAAGGCCTGCACGTCGGCCGGCGTCACCTTGACGGCCACCACGGCCGGGTTCCCGCCACCCTTGGCGTCCTTCTCGGGATCCAGCCCTCGGGCGCCTCCCGAGCCGACCACCTGCGCCGACTTCGACTCACTGCCACCGCCACTCACCAGCTTCGAGAGACCGAAGCCCTTCTTCTTGGGCGCCTCTTCCTTGGCGGGCTGCGCGGCCGGTTCGGCCTTCGCGGTGCTCGACCCGCCGGCCAGGCCCTTGGTGCCGGCAGCCACGGTGGCGATCTGCGACTGCGGCACGGGCTTGTAGGTGATGCTCGACTTGTAGCGCGGCTCGACCAGCTGCGTCCCCGTGAGCTTCTCCTTGGTGATGGTGGCGGTGAGCTTGTCCTGCCGCGCCTGCATCTCGGGGTGCGAGCTGAACAAGCCCCGCTTCTCGGTGGCGCTCTTGTTGCGCTCGGCGAGCGTCGTCAGGAAGCTGCCGAGGCCCTGGGGCGCATAACCGGCCTTGCTGATCAGGGTGATGCCGACCGTGTCGGCGGCGCCCTCGTCGCCGCGGCTGTACGCGTTGTCGAGGATGTTGTTGTACGCCGCGTTGGCGAGGAACTCGATCAGCGCGTTGCCCCCGGAGACCTCCTCGGCCGCCGCGCTCTTGAGCGTGTTCTTCTTGAGCGCGTCGATCGTGTGCTCCTCGGTGACGTGCACGATCTCGTGCGCGAGCACGCCGGCGAGCTCGGCCTCGTTCTTCATCAGCGCGAGCGCGCCGCGGGTGATGTGCACGTACCCGTGCGGCGCCGCGAACGCGTTGACGGCATCGGTGTCGAGCACGATGAACGTCCACGGGAGGCCGGGCTTGGTGGTCTTCTCGGTGACCGTCCGCCCGACCAGCGTGACGTACTTGTGCACCGCCGGATCCTGCACGACCCCGTAGCGCTGGCGCACGAGTTCGCTGACCTTGGCGCCGAGCGCCGCCTTCTCCTGGTCGGTCCAGGTGAAGTCGCTGACCTGCTTGGCGCGCTTGGCGCCCTGCTCGAGCAGGCCGAACTGGGCAGACGCCGGCGCGGCGACCGCCAGCACCAGGGAGGCAGAGAGGAGGATGGAGGGGACCTTCACGATGGCGTTCCTTTCGGACCTTCGACTGGCACCTTCGGAGTCACGACGACCTCGAAGATATCGACAGGCACGCTCTTGCCCTTGACCACGACGGCCCCGAGCGGGCGCAGCGCACGCGGCGTGCGCAGTTCCCGGCGGGTGGCGTCGCTGATGATGATCTGCGTGCCGTACTCCTTGTTCAACGACTCGAGCCGCGCGCCCAGGTTCACGGCGTCGCCGATCACGGTGTAGCTCCGCACCTGCCGCGAGCCGATCGTCCCGGCAATCATCTCGCCGGTGTTGATCCCGATGCCGATGCCGAGCGCCGGGCGTCCCCGGGCACGCCACCCGGCGTTGAGTTCCTCGAGCGCCTCGACCATGGCCACGGCCGTCGTCACGGCGTGCTCGGCATGATCCGGGTCGTCGAGCGGGGCGCCGAACAGCCCCATCACCATGTCGCCGACGAACTTGTCGAGCGTGCCGCGATGCGCGAACAGCACGTCGACCATCCGCGAGAAGTACTCGTTCAACTGCTGGACCAGCGCTTCCGGGTCACCGCTCTCCGAGAGCGTCGTGAAGCCGCGCATGTCGGAGAACAGGACCGACATCTGGCGGCGTCGCCCGCCGAGCTCGGCCAGCGACGGATTGGCCAGCACCTGCTCGTAGACGTCCTTGGACAGGTAGCGGGAGAACAGCCCTCGCACCTGGCGCTTCTCTCGCCCCTCCACGACGTACTGGTAGGCGAACCCGCCACCCGCCGCCAGCACCCACCCGAGCGTGGCCGGCACCAGGGGGACCCACAGGCCCCGCCCGAACGCGAACACCCCGCCCAGGTGAACCGCCGCCAGCAGGCCCGCCGCCGCGGCCAGCCCGAGCGTGGCTCGCGCCGGCATCACGGACCACCGCGCACAGACGGAAACGACGAGCGCCAGGAGAACGCACAGCCATCCGTCGAGCCGGCGGATGACCTGGCCAGACAGGACCATGTCGGCCACGTTGGCGTGGATGTGCGGCCCCGCCATGCCGCCCGTGTTGCCGAACGGCACGGGGAACACGTCCTTGAGCCCCACCGCCGTCGCCCCGACGAAGACGAGCGCGTCCTTGAACGTCGCGGGCGGAACCAGGGGCGCCTGCCCCTCCAGCACCTGCTGCTCCGAGTAGAAGATGTCGTAGAACGAGTACGTGCGGAAGGTCGGCGTGCGGCCATCGGGCAGGATCGCCGGCCCGCGGTACCGGATCAGCGAGCGCCGACCGGTGGCCTGCGGTCCCTCCTGCTCGGCGAAGCGCGGGATGTCCACCACGGGCGCCGGCAGTCGCGTGGTGCCAATCCGCAGGAGGTCGCCCTCGAGCCGGATCCGGTCGCTCGGCAGGTCGCGCGCCACCTGCGCGGCCGCAATCCCGAGCGACGGCAGGAACACGCCGTCGCGCCGGACGAAGGGGATGATCTGCCGTACCGGGCCATCCTCCTCGACCAGCATCACGTTGTGCCCCAGGGCGCGCGCCGCCTCGCCCAGGCCCGGGAAGGGCCCGGACAGCGCCGGTCGGAGGTCGACGCTGTCGTCGAGCGGGTAAGCCCCCTGCGGCGCCGCCTTCAGCACCCGGTTCACGTCGTCGGCGCCCGTGCCGCCCTCGAACACGCCCTCGGCCAGGTGGATGACGTTGCCGGCCGCCCGCGTGGAATCGACGAGGGCCTGGTCGGATTCGGCCCCGGTCCAGGTCGTGCCACCCACGTCGAAGCCGGAGCGCCGGTCACGGTCGGTGAGGCTGATGTCGTACGCGACGGCCCTGGCCGGGCCCCGCGCGAGGAAGTCGATCACCACCGCGTGCACCAGTCGCGGCCACGGCCAGCGGCCGACGACAGGCTCGAGGCGCCGCAGGCTGATCTCGTCGATCTCGACGATGGCGATGGTGCGGTCGGCGGCAGCGGGATGCGCGGTGGCGCGGAGCGCGAGGTCGTAGAGCTTGGCGTCGGCGACGCGGAAGAGGGGCAGCGTGCCGAGCAGGAGGGCCACCGCCCCGCAGGCCAGGCCCATGGCGGCCGCGTGCAGGAGGCGGGAGCGCATCTAAACGACAAAGCCCCGCGGTGCGGGGCTGGTCGGCTGGCTGAGCGCCATGGTTGGTAGCGGTACGGGGATTCGAACCCCGGTCCCGTGGCTGAGAACCACGTGTCCTAACCCCTAGACGATACCGCCGTCCAGGCACACAGACCTTCGAGGATACGCACGAGGCGCGGCCCTGTCAACCATCCGGCGGTACCGCTTGCTATGATCGCAAGGATGCGCAAGCTGCTCGCCGTACTGCTGGTGGGATTGGTCGGCCTCGGGCTCGTGTGGTTCCTCGCTGGGCGTGCGGCCGGCCCCACGATCACCCTCGCCTCGCCGACCTCGGTCATCGGGCAGAAGACCCCCCTCACGTTCGACGTGTACGCGCCCGACGGTGCGCTGAGCGACCTGTCGGTGCGCCTCGAGCAGGGCGGGCAGGCCGCGGCACTCGGCACGCTCGCCGCCCCGCAGGCGCTGAAGCTGACGCGGGCGGCAGACCGCGTGAGCGTCGCCGGGGAGATTGGCCGGCAGGTGGCGCCCGGGCTGAAGACCGGGACGGCCACCCTCGTCGTGGAAGCCACGCGGCCCGTGCTCTTCGGGCTGCGGCGCACGACCAGCATCCTGCGCAAGGACCTGCAGGTGCGGCTGACGCCGCCGACGCTCGCGGTGCTGTCGCAGTTCCACTTCATCAACCAGGGGGGCGCCGAGGTGGTCGTGTACCAGGTGAACCCCGCCGACGTGCCGTCGGGCGTGCGCGTGGGCGAGCGCGAGTTCCCCGGACTGCCGGCCAGCGGCGCCGGGATCCCGAACGCGCCGCCGGGGCTCCGCGTGGCGTTCTTCCCGTTCGTCTTCAACGAGTCGCCGGCCACGCCGGTGTCGCTGTGGGCCCGCGACGAAGCCGGCAACCAGGCGCGCGCCAGCGTCGACTCGAAGGTCACTCCCAAGCAGTTCCGCAAGAGCACCATCCCGCTGGACGACGCGTTCCTGCAGAAGGTGGTGCCGTCGATCCTGCAGAACACGCCGGACCTGAAGGTCACCGACGCCAACGACCTGTTGGCGAGCTACCTGACGATCAACCGCGATCTGCGCCGCCAGAACAACGACACGATCCGGACGATCGGCCTGACGAAGAGTGCCAAGGAGATCCTCTGGCGCGGGCCGTTCCGCCAGATGATGAACTCCGCGGTCGAGGCCGGGTTCGCCGACGAGCGCACCTACACCTACCAGGACAAGGCCGTCGACAAGCAGACCCACCTGGGGTTCGATCTGGCGTCGCTGCAGAACGCGCCGATCCAGGCGGCCAACCGCGGCGTCGTGGTCTTCGCCGGGTTCCTCGGGATCTACGGCAACTGCGTGATCGTCGATCACGGCATGGGGTTGCAGTCGCTCTACGGACACCTCAGCTCGATCGGCGTGCAGGAAGGCCAGGCGGTGGAGATGAACGCCGAGTTGGGACGCAGCGGCCAGACCGGCCTGGCCGGCGGCGACCACCTGCACTTCACGATGGTCCTGCACGGCGAGTTCGTGAATCCGGTGGACTGGTGGAGCTCGCAGTGGATCGAGGACCGCGTGATGCGCAAGCTCCGCGCGGTGGGCGCCCCGGCGGCTCCGGTGGCGGCGGTGCCCACGCCGTAGTCATGCGTCATGGGGCATGCCTCATGACGGAAGACTGAAGACCGAAGGGGCAAGGGCGGTATCGAACCCCGCCCCCAGCCCCCAGCCCCTAGCCCCCAGCCCCCAGCCCCAAGGCTCTATACTTTCCGTTTGGGGCTATCGCCCCCTGAAGAGGCCATGCGCACGCACGCCGTTGCCTATCCCCTGTCGTCGAGCCGGATGTCGGACTACCTGCAGCTCACCAAGCCGCGCCTGAACCTCCTCGTGGTCTTCACGACCGGGGTCGGGTACTGGCTGGGCGTGGCCGGGCACGTCGATCCTGTCGTGTTGTTCCACGCGGTGGTGGGCACGGCGCTGGTGGCAGGTGGGTCGGCGGTGTTCAACCAGCTGTACGAGCAGGACGTGGACGGCCTGATGGCCCGGACCCGGCTGCGGCCCCTGCCCGACGGACGCCTCACGCCGTGGCGCGCGTACATGTTCGGCATGGCGCTCAGCGCCCTCGGGCTCGTGCAACTCACCGTCGGCGTGAATCACCTGAGCGCGGTCGTCGCCTTCGCGACGCTCGTGAGCTACGTGGTGTGGTACACGCCGATGAAGCGACGATCGTCGCTGGCGACGGTGGTCGGCGCGATTCCCGGCGCACTGCCGCCGGTGATCGGCTGGGCCGCGGCGACCAACTCGCTGACGCGCGAAGCGTGGCTCCTGTTCGCCATCGTTTTCCTGTGGCAGATGCCGCACTTCCTCTCGCTGGCGTGGCTGTTCCGCGAGGAGTACGAACGCGCCGGTTTCCCCGTGCTGCCCGTGGTGGAGCCGACGGGCAAGAGCACGGCCCGCCAGACCGTGATGTACACGGCCGCCTTGATTCCCGTGAGCCTGGCGCCGGCGCTGACCGGGCTGGCCGGTCCCCTGTACTTCGGCGTGGCGCTGGTGCTGGGCGTGGCGTTCCTGTTCCTGGCCATCCGCTTCGCACGCGACCTGCACCGCCGCACCGCTCGTCAGCTGTTTCTCGGCTCGCTGGTCTACCTGCCGCTGATCTGGCTGTTCATGATCGCGACGCGGGTGCCGTAGGAACCGGGTACCGGGTACGGGGTGCCGGGTACGGGACCGTTCAGGTACCGGCAGCGAAGCGGCAGGCGTCATAAACTCAAGCAGCAGCGGCCAGACTGCCGACTGCCGTCTTCCGATTCCCGATTCCCGACTGCCGACTCCCGACTGCCGTTCTCCCGTGACTGTCGCCGACCTTCCCACGCTCAATGCCAGCCTGAACCTGCTGGCGACACTCTTCCTGCTCGCCGGCTACGTGTTCGTGCGCCAGCGGCGCGTCGGGCCGCACCGCCTGTGCATGCTCGGGGCGCTCGGCGCCTCGGCCGCATTCCTGACCAGCTACCTCGTCTACCACTACCACGTGGGATCGCGACCGTTCACCGGCACGGGCCTGCTGCGGGTGATCTACTTCGCCATCCTGATCTCGCACGTGCTGCTGGCCATCGCCATCGTGCCGCTGGTGCTGATGACCGTGTCGCGCGCCCTGTCGGGCCGCTTCGACCCGCATCGCCGCATCGCGCGCATCACGTGGCCACTGTGGATGTACGTGTCGGTGACGGGCGTGGTCGTGTACCTCATGCTGTATCGGATGTAGCCACAGAGGTAGGGCGCGGTCTCCGACCGCGCCGTTCAAGTGGCGAAGCCGTTCGGGAGCGGCCGCGTGGGACACGCGGCCCTACCTGGGAGCAGTCGTAACCCATGCAACTCCTCAATCGCGTCGCGCTCGTGACTGGCGGCAAGCGGATCGGCCAGGTCGTGGCCGAGGAACTGGCCCGCGCCGGTGCCGACGTGGTGCTGTCGTATCGCTCGTCACGCCAGGAGGCCGAGGATACGGCCGCCCGGGTGCAGGCGCTCGGTCGACGTGCGCTCGTGCTGCAGGCCGATGTGAGCGTGCCCGGCGATTGCGACCACCTTGCCCGCGAGATCGACGCCGCCTTCGGCGCCCTCGACATCGTCGTCAACATGGCGTCGACGTATGTGTCCAGACCACTCGAGGCGATCGACGAGGCGGCCTGGCGCTCCGACATCGACGCCAACCTGTCGTCGGCCTTCTACGTCACGCACGCGGTGCTGCCGCTGCTGCGCCGCCGGACGCCCGCGCACGTCGTGAACTTCACCGACTGGCTGCCGGCGAGCGGACGCGCGGGCTACACGGGCTTCGTGGCGTACTACGTGGCGAAGGCCGGCGTGAAGGCGCTCACCGAGGCGTTGGCGCTCGAGCTGGCGGGTGAGCAGATCCTCGTCAACGCGATCGCGCCGGGGCCGATCGTGCCGCCGCCAGACCTGTCTGCCGAGGAACTCGCCGAGGTGGCCGCGGCCACGCCGTTGCAGCGCTGGGGCGGCGAGATGGAGATCGCGCGAGCCGTGATGCTGCTGGTGACCACGCAATTCATCACCGGCGAGACCCTCCGCGTCGACGGCGGACGACACGTTCGGTAAGGGACGGCTCGCCGAGGCGTCCCTCGGCGCCGGGCGCCGGGTACCGGGTACCGGGTACAGTGCGTAGCCGTCGGGCTTGCCCGACGGTGACCGTCCGCACAGCCGCAACAGTCCCTTCTGAGACCCGAGGCCCGAGACGCGCCGGCACCGTCAGGGCTTCTTCGCGCCAG
>NZ_JBIINP010000174.1:0-8558 GCF_044337415.1 Luteitalea sp. | reverse complement strand
TGGCGGCCGTGATGCCGTCGCGGCGTGGCGGCGCGAAGCGGGCCGGCAGGCTCCGGCGCGCCAGATCCACATCCTCGCGGCGTTCTCGACGAGGGGGACGCGGCTGCCAGCCGTCTGCTGAGGGTGAGCGATGCGATGTGGCGCGAAGATGGCATCCCCTGGATGCTTGTAGCGTGCCACTCTTGACATCGACAGGCATACCGGGAAGGATCATTGGTATGCGCACGACCCTGCACTTGCCAGTGGCGCTGCTCGACGAAGCGCGCACCGCTCTCGGGTTCACGTCCAAGACCGACACGGTCATCTACGCCCTGCGCGAGGTGGTGCGGCGGAGCCGTGCCGATGAATTGAAGGCGCTGATCGGGACGGTGCAGTTCGAGTTCGATCCGACCGACCTGCGCCAGCGGGATCGGGGCCGGGCGTGATTGTCGTCGACACGTCGGTGTGGGTGGCGTCCACCAGGGCGCCCGCCGGCGAGGTCGCGGCGACCCTGCGTTCGCTGATCGACGCCGACGAGGTGGCGCTCGCGCTGCCGGTGCGCCTCGAACTCATGGCTGGTGTCGCCCGGAAGGACCGCGCAGCGTTTCGGCGTGCGCTGTCGGCGCTGCCGGTCGTGGTGCCCACGGAGGACACGTGGCGAACGATTGAAGACTGGATCGAACCGGCGGCGAGTGCCGGTCATCGGTTCGCGGTCGCGGACCTGCTGATCGCCGGCCTCGCGCAGGAAATCGGCGCGCTCGTCTGGTCGCTCGATGCCGACTTCGAGCGAATGGCCTCGCTCGACCTGGTGAGACTCTACCAGTAGCTTCTATGCGCCACTCACGCGCAGCCGCCCTGCGATCCTAGATGGGGCTGGACTGGTACGAGTCGTTGCTGACAAGCATCAGCGCCGGGTCGTCACGCCGCGTCGTTCGCGTTGCGCGCCAGTGCGCGGGCGAGTTCCCAGTCGGCCTGCAGGCGCATCCAGAACTGCGGCGACATCTTGAAGCGGGTCGCCAGACGAATCGCGGTGTCGGCGGTGATGCCGCGCTTGCCCAGCACGATCTCGTTGAGGCGGTTCAGCGAGACCCCGAGCTCGGCGGCCAGGGCCGGCTGCTTCAACCCCAGTGGGCGAATGAACTCTTCCAGGAGCATCTCGCCGGGCGACACCGCCACGCCCAGTTCGGACGGGTCACGCGTGATAATCCTCGACTCGGACTTCTTCCGCATAGTGTCCTTCCCATCTGAACGTGACCCGGTACTGGTCGTTCACGCGCCCGTTCATGGGCGGAACCTGCTGATCGTGGGGGAGCCCGCGGCGGAAGGAGTGGAGCGGGCTACGGGAATCGAACCCGTCTAGCTGGCTTGGGAAGCCAGAGCATTACCACTATGCTAAGCCCGCACGCGCGGAACCCTCATGGTGCGCCCACGAACCGGCGGAAGTCAACCGTCTGTCGCCCTGGCGCACAGTGCTGACATCTCTCGAAGCGCGACAGGCCCCATCGCCCGGCGGGGCCTGTTGATTCCGGCCTTCTGAGCGCCGGACATCCAGGCAGTCAGTCGTTGCCAGGCAGCGAGCGGTCGCCCACTGCCGACTGCCCACTGCCGACTGCCGGCTCTGTCTACCCGCGAATGATCCCGAGGATCTCGTCGCGGCGCTGCTCCATGATGTCCTGCGTCACGCCCTCGAGGTTCAGGCGGAGCAGCGGCTCGGTGTTGGACTTGCGCACGTTGAAGTGCCAGTCCGGGTATTCCACCGACACGCCGTCGAGGTGGTACACGTTGGCGTCCTTGTACTTCTCGCCGAGCACCGCGATCTTCTCGTCGGCCAGCGCCATCGTCGCGAGCTTGGTGTTGATCTCGCCCGAGATGAAGTACTTCTCGCGCAGCGGCGCCAGCAGTTCGGCCAGCGTCTTGCCCTTGCGCGACATCAGCTCGAGGATCAGCAGCACCGGGATGAACCCGTTGTCGGCGTAGAAGTTGTCGCGGAAGTAGTAGTGGCCCGTGACCTCGCCGCCGAAGATCGCGTTCTCGGCGCGCATGCGCTGCTTGATGAACGCGTGGCCGACGCGGCTCATGATGGCCGTCCCGCCGTACTGGCCGACGATGTCCTTGACGGCGTAGCTGGCGCGGACGTCGTAGATGATCTTCTCGCCCGGGTACTTCAGGAGGAAGGCCTCGGCCAGCAGCGCCGTCACGAAGTCGCCCGACACGAAGTCGCCGGTGCCGTCGATGAAGAAGCAGCGGTCCGCGTCGCCGTCCCAGGCGATGCCGATGTCGGCCTTCTGCTCGAGCACCGTGCGCGTGGCGGTGCGCCGGTTCTCCTCGATGAGCGGGTTCGACTCGTGGTGCGGGAACGTGCCGTCCACTTCCATCGCCACGTGCGTGGTGCGGCAGGGCAGTCGCGCGAAGATCTTCGGTCCGACCAGCCCGCCCATGCCGCTGCCGGCGTCGAGCACGCAGTTGAACGGCTTGATGATGGCCGGGTCGATGAAGCCGAAGATGTGCGCGAGGTAGTCGTCGAGCACCTCGGCGCGCTCGTAGCCGCCCATCGCGGGCGTGGAGGGCGGGAGTTCGCGCGCCATGATCATCTCGCGGATCTCCTTGAGGCCCTGCTCGCCGCTGAGCGGCTTGGCGCCCTTCTCCACGAGCTTGACGCCGTTGTACTCCTTCGGGTTGTGCGACGCCGTGATCTGCGCGCCGCCGTCGAGCCCGTCGCGGCACACCGCGAAGTACATCACGTCGGTCGGCATCATGCCGTAGTCGACCACGTCGCAGCCCTGCTGGCGCGCGCCCTCGATGAACGCCTCGGCGAGGCCGGGCGACGAGGTACGCATGTCGCGCGTCACCGCAATCCGCTTCGCCTTCAGGTAGGCCACGAAGGCGCCGCCGATGTCGTGCGCCGCCGTCTCGTTGACCTCGGACGGGTAGAGGCCCCGCACGTCGTAGGCCTTGAAGATGTTGGGATCGATCACGTTCACGTCTGCCATGCGACTGTCCCGGCGCGCAGCGGCCCACGGCCGCGCGCGCGAAAGCGCTTGGGGGCGCGTCAGAGCCTGCTGAAGTCGGTGATGGTGCTGCGATCGCCGACCATGCGGCCCTCGCTCACGATCGTGTTGCGGCCCAGGTGGCAGTTGCGGCCCACGAGGGCGCCCTCGAGGCTCGCCTCCGCGCCCACGACCGTGTTGGCCCAGACGACCGAGTCGCGCACCTGCGCCTGGTCATCGACCTGGCACTGGCGCCCGAGCACCGCATACGGGCCGATGCGGGCCCCGCGCTTGATCACCACGCCCTCGTCGAGGAAGCACGGCCCCTCGATCTGCACGTCGTCCTCGAGCCGCGCGCCCAGATCGACCACGCCGCCCGCCTGGCCCAGGAACGGCGCCGCCGGGTAGCGGCCGTCCATGATGTCGCGGTGCACCTGGCGGTACTTCTCGGGCGTGCCGATGTCGATCCAGTAGCCGTCGTTGACGTAGGCGACGAACGTCTCGCCGTTGGCCACCAGCGACGGGAAGTACTGCCGCTCGATCGAGTAGTTCTCGTTGGCCGGGATGCGGTCCAGCGTCTCCGGCTCGAGCACGTAGATGCCGGCGTTGATCGTGTTGCAGGTGATCTCGTCGGCCTTCGGCTTCTCGAGGAAGCGCTTCACGTTGCCGTCGCCGTCGGTCTCCACCAGGCCGTAGGCCGTCGGGTTGTCGACCGGCGTCAGCACGATGGTGGCCTTGGCCTTGCGCTCCCGGTGCCGCGCGATGACGGATCGCAGGTCGATCTGCTGGAGCACGTCGCCGTTCAGCACGATGACCGAGTCCTGGACGGTCTGGGCCGAGAACTTGATGGCCCCGCCCGTGCCCAGCGGCTGCGGCTCGACGGCGTAGGAGATCTTGATCCCGAGCGCCTCGCCGTCGCCGAAGGTCTCCTCGATGCGCCTGGGCTGGTAATTCAGGCTGAGGATGACCTCGGTGATCTCCGGCACCTGACGCAGCTGGTCGAGCTGGTACATCAGGAACGGCCGGTTGAAGATCGGGACGATTGGCTTGGGGGTGTTGAGCGTGAGGGGACGGAGGCGCGTGCCCTTGCCTCCGGCCAGCAGGATGGCCTTCATGTCAGCCCTCGATCATACCGCAGGCCCCGTCGGGCCACGCCCGGCAGGTACAATGGCCCCGCGCGTCGATGCTGAATCTCCCGAACGCACTCTCGGCCGTCCGGATCGTGCTGGTGCCGATCCTGGTGGTCGTGATGCTCACCCCGCCCCGGAGCTGGGAATGGACCGGCCTGGGGCACAACTGGCTCGGCGCGCTGATCTTCGGCCTCGCGTCGCTGACCGACCTGCTCGACGGCTGGCTGGCCCGGCGCAATCGTCAGATCACGGCCCTGGGGCAGTGGCTCGACCCGCTGGCCGACAAGCTGCTCGTGCTCGGCGCCCTCATCTCGCTCGTGCAGCTCGATCGGGCCCCGGCCTGGATGGTCTCGATCCTGGTGGGTCGGGAACTGGCCGTGACCGGGCTGCGGAGCGTGGCCACATCGCGGGGTGTGGCGATGCCGGCCTCCGACCTCGGCAAGCGCAAGATGGCCGCGCAGGTGACGGCCATCCTCGGGCTGCTGCTCGCGCCGAGCGTGCCGTTTCCCCTCAACTGGGTCGGGACGATTGCCCTCTGGGTGATGCTGGCGCTGGCGGTCTGGTCGGCCGTGGACTACTACCGGCGCTTCAGCGCGGTCCTGAAGGATTAGGGACCGTCGGCCATGGCCGACGGCTACGTACCCATGCGGGCGGCCAAGAGGATTCTGACCGTCGGCCATGGCCGACGGCTACGGACAGGCTACAGGCTAGGGGCTGCAGGCTGCCTGTTGCCCGTGGCCTGTCGCCGTTCTACGGGACCGGCTTGACGTCGACGGCGGGCTTGCCGGGCGCAGGCGGCGTGCCGGGCTTCACGACCGGCGTCTCGGCCGCGCCGGTGGCCGGTGTCCCCGGCGTGATCACGGCGCCGCCGGCGGGCGCGCCGGGAGTGGCCGCGGCGGGACTGCCCTCGGTGCCAGGCGTGCGCTGCGCCAGGGTCGTCTTGACCTGCTCCCGCAGGGCCGCCCCCTGCAGCAGGAACTCGCTCTCGACGAACTCCTGCTCGAGCTTCTCGAGCAGCGGCAGCGCTTCGGCCTCCAACCGCACCGTCACGAGGGCCTCGGCCAGGTAGAAGTAGACCGCGTCCCGGCCGCTGTACTGCGGGTCTTCCTGCACCACCTGGCGGAAGCGCGAGATCGCCCCCGGGTACCACCGGGCCTTGTGGTAGAAGTAGCCCACCTTGTAGATGGACTCGCTCAGGCGGTCGCGGGCAATGCGCTCGTTGGCCTGCACGTCGGGCATCAGCGCGCTGTTGGGGTACCGCGTGCGGAAGGCCTCGAACTGCTCGAGGGCGGCCTTGGTCTCCGTCTGGTCGCGTTCCGCCTTCGGCATCTGCTGGAAGTGCGTCATCGCCAGCTTGTACTGCGCGTAGTCGGCCCGCTGGTGGGTGGGGAAGTACGACAGGAACTCCTGGAACTCGCGCTCGGCGCGCAGCTTGCCTTCGGTGCTGCCGTCGCTGAGGTAGGCGTCGCCCAGGCCAAGCTTGGCGTCGGCGCGCAACGGGCTCTGCGGGTAGCCATCCACCAGCTGCTGGAAATACTCGCGGGCCGTGAACCACTTGCGGTCGGTCATCGACGCCTGGCCCTGCTCGAACAGGTACTTGTCGGGCTCGGTGATCCCCGTCGGGATGTTGCCGCGCTTGGTGGCGCAGGCGCCGGCCACCACGGCCAACCCGAGCACCACCCCGACCCTCAAGCGGGCCATCACCCTCGTCATGCGCGTTCGGTCCGTAGCCATGCGTATTCTTCCGCCAGTCCCTGCTCGAGCGTCACCGAGGGCGCGAAGCCGAGGTCGGCCCTGGCCCGACTGGTGTCCGCGTACGTGTCGCGCATGTCGCCCTTCTGGGGCGGATGCTCGGCGATCTCGACCGGCCGCCCGACGAGGCGGCCGATGATCTCGAACACGTGGTTGACGGTCACCCGCGACCCGCCGCCGATGTTGTAGACCCGGCCGGGCACACCGTGTGCGCCTGCCGAGACCGTTGCCGTGACCGCATCGGCCACGTAGGTGAAATCCCGCGTCTGCTCGCCATCCCCGTACCGCGTGATCGGCGTGCCGGCCATGGCCGCCGTCAGGAAGCGGTGGAACCCCATGTCGGGCCGTTGTCGGGGGCCATACACGGTGAAGTACCGGAGCGCCGTGAACGGCAGCCCGTGGTTGGCGAAGTACAGGTGCCCGAGGTGCTCGGCCGCCAGCTTCGACACGCCGTAGGGCGACAACGGCTGCAGCCGCTGGTCCTCCTGCATCGGGATCGCCGCCTCGTCGCCGTACACGGAAGACGTCGAGGCATAGACGAACCGGTCGAGCGGCCGGCCGGCACAGGCCTCGAGCAGGCGCTGCGTCGCGGCGATGTTGTTGCTCACGTAGACGCTGAAGTCCCGCCCCCAGCTCTTGCGCACACCCGCCTGCGCCGCCAGGTGGAACACGTGCGTCACGCCGTCGAGCAGGGCCGTCAGGTCCGCGTCGAGCAGGTCGTCCTCGACGAACCGGAAGCGATCCGACTGCAGCGCCGGGGCCAGATTCCGTTCCTTCAGGGCCCGGGGATAGTAGTCCGTGAAGCAATCGATGCCGACCACGTCCGCGCCCTGCGCCAGCAGCCGGTCGGTGAGCGTCGAGCCGATGAAGCCCGCCGCTCCTGTCACGAGTGCCTTCACGAGAAGATCTCCCTCAACGCCGCCGGGAGGCGGCACGGCCGCCCCTCCCGGTTCATGGGTACGTGCATGGTCCGCGCGGTCGCCAGCACGCGGGCGTCCTCCAGCCGGACCAGCTCGTAGCTGAACTGGACCCGGATCGGCGTCGCCATGTGGCCCGTCGTCCGGATCTCCAACTCGTCATCGTACCGCGCGGGGTGCCGGTACTGGCAAGTCGCCTCGATGACGGGCAGGCTGACGCCGTCGGCCTCGAGGGCCTTGTAGCTCCAGCCGAGCTGTCGCAGCCACTCCACCCGGCCGACCTCGAACCACGCGAAGTAGTTGCCGTGGTACACGACGCCCATCTGGTCGGTTTCGGCGTACCGGACGCGGATACGGGCCGATCCCGTGACCTCGGTCATCGCGTCGGGCGTGCCTGCCAGCCGCGAGTACCCGCGGCACGGAGCTCGGCCAGGGCCGCCGCCGGGTCCGGCGCCGCGAAGACCGCCGCGCCCGCGACCAGCACATCGCCCCCGGCGGCCACGACGGCCTCGGCCCGGCCCGGGTCCACGCCGCCGTCGACGGTGATCACGGCCTGGCTGCCGGCGCGGTCGAGGAGGTCGCGCAGTCGCCGCAACCGGTCGTAGCTGCGCTCGATGAAGGCCTGGCCCCCGAACCCGGGATTGACCGACATGAGGATGACGATGTCCAGATCCGGCGCGATGTCGGCGAGCGTGTCGAGGGGGGTGGCCGGGTTGATGGCCACGCCGGGCCGCGCGCCGAGCTGCCGGATGCGATGCACGAGCCGATGCAGGTGGTCGGTGGCCTCGACGTGGACCGACAGCGACGCCGCACCGGCCTCCACGAAGGCGTCGACGTACCGCTCGGGCTCCACGATCATCAGATGGACATCCAGCGGAATGGGCGACACGCGCCGCAGGGCCGCCACCACGGGCACGCCGATGCTGATGTTGGGGACGAACCGTCCGTCCATCACGTCGACGTGGATCCAGTCGGCGCCCGCCGCCGCGACCATCTGCACGTCGCGGCCCAGGGCGGCGAAGTCGGCGCTCAGCACCGACGGGGCGAGGCGCACGCTCACCGGCTCACCTCCAGGGAAATGGCATCGCCGGGAGCAATCTGGAAGCCGCCGAGCGGCGACTGCCGCAGGACGATCCCGGGCGGCACACCGGGATACGGCTGCTCGGCGACGAGCGCCACACGGAAGCCGCGCCCCCGCAGCACCTCGGCGGCTCGCTGCGCGTTCACGCCGATGAGGTCCGGCATCACGTACGTCGCCCCGCGCTCGCCGCGGTTGACCAGCAGCGACACGGTGTCGGCCGCCGCGCCAGCCGCGGGATTCTGCGCCAGGACCACGCCGGCGGGGAAGCCAGCCGACCTGATCGCCGCGAGGTCGCGGATGCCCACGCCTTCGCTCTCGAGCCGCAACTGGGCGGTGCGCTCGGTCAGTCCCGTCACCGCCGGTACGCGGCTCACGGTGGGGCCGGCACTCAGCCACACCTTCACGCTGCGCGGACGACGTGCGGTGCTGCCAGACACGGGGTCCTGCGCCAGGATGAGGCCCGCCGCCACCTTGGGGTCCGACCGGCGGGCTTCCTCGACCTTGAGGGGCAACCCGAGTTCCGTGAGGGAGGAACTGGCCTGGTTGACGCTGCGGCCGCGCAGGTCCGGCACACGGACGTCGCGGGTCCTCAGGGCGAGGCGCATCGCCATCCCGAACGAGACGGCGTAGGTCAGGCCGAGCAACGCCAGCAGCACGAGCAGCTTGCCCGCGCCCCAGACCCGACCCGTGAACCCGCGTCCGCCGTCCATCA
>NZ_JBIINP010000173.1:0-8636 GCF_044337415.1 Luteitalea sp. | reverse complement strand
TTCAAGGGGGCGATGCGCAGCGGGCCGTGCGAGGGCCCGATCGCCCTGAACCAGAGGAGGGAAGAACGATGAAGCGAACCCTGCAGATGATGGCGGCGTGCGCCGCGTTGAGCGTGTCTTCGGTATCCACGGTGTCGGCGCAATCCCAACCGGCCCGTGTGGTTGTCGTCCACGGCATCCCTGGTGGCGCGGTGGGAGCCGCCGCCGACCTGCCGGTGGACGTGTCGGTGAATGGCGCCTGCGCCTTGCCCGGCTTCCGGTACAAGCAGGTGGTCGGCCCGCTGGCCTTGCCGGCCGGCACCATCAGCGTGGCCGTGCATCCGGCCAACCCGTCGCGACCGTGCGGCCTGCCGGCGATCATCGGCCCCGCCAACATCATGCTCAACGCCAATGAGGATGCCGCCATCATCGCGCACCTCTCCGCGTCTGGCGCTCCCACGGCCAGCAAGTACGTGGTCGACCTGTCGCCGACCGTGAACAACAAGGCTCGCGTCCACGTGTTCCACACGGCCGCCGCGCCAGCGGTGGACGTGTACCTGGGCGGCGACTTCGGGTCGTTCAGCCAGACGGCGTTCCTGGTGCGGCAGATGGTGAACAACGAACGCGCGGTGGCGAGCGTGCCCTCGGGCGCCTGGCAACTCGTGGCGGCGGTGTCGGGTACCGTGGCGCCCGTGATCGGACCCGCCCACGTGAACATCGGGCAGAACGCCGCGTTCCTGTTCTTCATCGTCGGCGCGCCCGGCAGCAACACCCTCGACGTGGTGGTGAAGGACTACAGCAACCTGCCGCGGCCCTGACGGCAGGTACCCGCTAGCGCCGCGCGAGGGCCTGCTCGGCCTGCCAGAGGTGGCGGCGGGCGTGCACGGGCAGGATGGCGAACGCGGCGTAGAGGTTGTACGAGGCCCGCGCTTCGAACGGCGACACGATCGTGAGCCGGTCGAGCGCGAGGCCTTCCGCGCGCGCCAGACTCTGCCGGACACGGTCGTGCGCCTCGCGCAGCGCGGCGACATCGTGGTCCGGCGTGTCCGCCGTGGCGGGCACGAACGCGGCGGGCGTCTTCGAGCGCAGCCGGCGGTAGGGCGGCTCGAGGGACCAGATCAGGAGCCGGCCCAGCAGGCCAGGGCGGAAGGGGCCGTCTCCGCGCAGGCCTCGGGCATGTCCGTCGGCGATCGCCGCGTCCATGCGCGTGAGCATGGCGTCCACCGACAGGACGATGTGCTGGAGGCACTCGGAGGGCGACCAGCCGCCGTCTGGCGGGCGACGCGTCCAGGCGCCAGGAGGGCACGACGCGGCGAGCGCCGCCGCGCGGGCGTCTGCGGCGTCGAGCGCCGCTCGCAGGCTGGTGAGTTGCTCGGCGGTCGTCATCGGCTCTCGTCCTCGACCTGTCCCTCGAACACGAGGCGCCGGAAGAACGAGGGCGCGTGGAACGTCGGTCCGTCCGGCACGGACCAGGCGGCATACAGCACGTCGTCCTCGGGCCGGTCCGGCCCGCCGGGGCGCTTGATGCGGAATGCGTTGAAGTGCCACTCGTCGCCGGGCCTCACCGGTACGCAGGCGGCGACGCGCGGCGAGATCGTGGCGAAGTCCTCGAACGGCATCCAGGCGATGGCCGTCCAGTCATCGGTCCCGTCGGCGCGGTGCACCCGGGTCCGCAGCCCGGCGAAGTCCCACCCGAGGTGCACCACCCGCTCCGGCTCGAGGCGTTCGATGTGCAGGTCGCACACCACGTTGGCCGGCGTGATCTCGAGTTCGGCGTAGTCGGTGCCGGATCGTGTCGGGTCGAGGAACACCTCGACCACTTCCGTGTCCCACAGGCAGTCGTCACGCTGGGTGCGCGTGGCCCACGGCAAGACGTCCTGCACGTCCCAGCGCACCGCGAGGCCTCGGGGCAACCACACTGCGCGGAACGTCGTCGCGAGACCGTCCGGCCCCCACGTGATGGCCATGGCCGCGTCCCAGCCGTCGCCGTCGAGGAGTGCGTGCTCGTCGACCGCCGCGTGCCTGGCCCGGTACACGGTGGGTTGCAGGTCCGCCTCCGGCCCGCGGTACATGTCGACCATCAGAGCGCCGAGGACGAGAGCAGCGAGTAGACGTCGAGCAACCGCCGCTGGGCGTTCACCGGGTCGACACCGGAGGGGCTCGGCACGGGGATGTACGACCCGTCGGTCTGGAGCGCGCGGGCGCGGTCGGTGTCGGCGAGCAGGGTCTCGAGGACGACGTCGCGCAGGTGCGCCTTCAGGTCGGGCTGGTGGACGGGGCAGAGCACCTCGACCCGTCGATCGAGGTTGCGCTCCATCAGGTCGGCGCTGCCGATGTAGACCTCCGGGTCGCCGCCGTTCTCGAAGTAGTAGATGCGCGAGTGCTCGAGGAACCGGCCGACGATCGACCTGACGCTGATGGTCTCGGAGATGCCGGGGATGCCCGGCCGCAGGCAGCACACGCCGCGCACGATCAGGTCGGCACGCACGCCGCACTGGCTGGCGCGGTAGAGGTTGCGGATCATGCCCGGGTCGGCGACCGCATTGAGCTTGAAGATCACGCCTGCCGGACGGCCAGCGCGCTGGTGCTCGCACTCGCGGTCCAGCAGCGCCTTGAGCTGGGTGCGCAGGCCGACCGGCGCCACCAGCAACTGGTCGTAGGCGCGACGGTTCGAGTAGCCGGTGAGGTAGTTGAACACCTCGGAGATGTCGTCGATGATCGCGTGGTCCGACGTGAACAGGCCGATGTCGGTGTAGACGGCGGCGGTAGCACGGTTGTAGTTGCCCGTCCCGACGTGCGCGTAGCGACGGATGCCGTCCGGTTCCTTGCGCACGATGAGGCACAGCTTCGCGTGCGTCTTGAGGCTCACCACACCATAGACGACGTGGATGCCCGCCGCTTCCATGCGGTTGGCCCAGGCGATGTTGTTCCGCTCGTCGAAGCGCGCCTTCAACTCCACGAGCACGGCCACCTGCTTGCCCTGCTCAGCCGCCTCCACCAGCATGTCCACCAGCGGCGAGTTGGAGCCAATCCGGTAGAGCGTCATCTTGATGGCGATGACCTGCGGATCCTCGACCGCCGCGCGCAGGAACGACTCCACCGCCGAGAAGCTGTCGAACGGGTGGTGCACGAGCACGTCCTCCTCGCGGAGGTCGTCGAAGATCTCGGTGTAGCCGGACCAGATGCCGCGGGGCGAGAACGGCGCGTCCTTCAGGTGGGGCAGGTGCAGCTTCGTGAGCTGGTGCCAGTCGTCCCAGTCCATCCGCTCGTCCGTGCGCGAGACGATGTCCTCGTCGATCTCGAAGTTCTCGACCAGGATGTTCAACACGCGGCGCGGCATCGCGTCTTCGACCTCGAGCAGGCAGAGGGCGCCGTAGCGCAACTGCTTGAGGCTGCGGTCGACGGTCTCGAGCAGATCGTCGGCCTCGTCCTCCTGGATCACCATGTCGGTGTCGCGGATGATCCGGAACAGATGGGCCGACTGCAACTCGGTCCCCGGGAACAACTGCTGCAGGTTGGCCCGGACCACGTCCTCGAGGAACACGAAGGCGTGGCCGCCGTTACCGGACAGGTCGGCGGGCACGGGGATGAAGCGATCGAGCGTGGCCGGAATCTTGACGCGCGCGAACTTGGTGCGCCCCGCGTGCTTGACGACCACCGCGAAGTTGCGGCTGAGGTTCGAGATGTACGGGAACGGGTGGCCGGGGTCGAAGGCCAGGGGCGTGAGGACGGGGAGGATCTCGGCGCGGAAGTAGCGCGCGAGGTGTTCCGAGATCGCCGGTGTGTACTCCTCGGGCTCGAGGATGTACACGCCCTCGTCGACCAGCGCGGGGCGCAACTGCTCGCGCCAGCAGCCCGTCAGCGACGCCATCATCTCGCTGGCGCGGGCGCGCGTCGCCGCGAGCTGCTGTTCGGTGTTCAGCCCGTCCGGGCTCACGTCCTCGATGCCGGCGCGGTACTTCTTCAGCAGCGTCGCCACCCGCACCATGAAGAACTCGTCCAGGTTGGTGGCGACGATGGCAAGGAACTTGATGCGCTCGAGCAGCGGGTGCGTCGCATCGAGCGCCTGGTTCAGCACGCGCTGGTTGAACTCGAGCCAGCTCAGTTCGCGATTGATGTAGAGCGACGGGTGCTCGAGATTGCCCGGATCGCACTGCGACCAGTCGGTGCGTTGGGCGGGCAGCCGGACTCGCCGCTTACTGGCGCGGCCGCGTGAGGGACGGACCTTCGTCGAGGATGTAGCGTTCATTGGACTCGCGCCTGGGCGATTTCAGGCCGATGATAACAAAGCGTCACGCCGACGCCCCGTCGTGACGCCCGGGACCGAGGGCCCACCGCGCCCATGCAGATCACCCTCCTGCCGCCGTTGCTGCCCTCCGAGGCGATCACGCCTGTGCAGGTGCCAGGGACCTTCACGCCTGGCGTCCGCATCATGGCGACGGTGCTCGGCACGACGGCCGATGGGGCGACCCTGCTCTCGCTGATGGGGGCCCGGGTGGCGACGGGCGCGCCCATGGGCTACCCGGAGGGGACCCGGCTGCGGCTCGAGGTTGTGCAGGGGGGCGACCGCCCGCTGTTGCAACTCGTCGGGGCCGAGCCAGCCGACGCGGCAGCGCCGCCACCCGCTGCACCTCCCGCCCCGGCAGGTCCGCCGGTCTCGCAGGTCACCTACGGGCTGGCGGCCGCCGTTCTCGCGGCCCGCGACGCGCCGGATGTGCGCGCCGCCGCCCTGGGCGTGGCCCGCTGGCTGCCGGCGCTCGTGTCGTCGGGCCTGATCAGCGAGGCGCAGGCGCATGCGCTGGTCCGATCGCTGGCGCCCGTGCCGGTGCCCATGCCGCCGGCGGGCACGCCCGAGGCCGCGCTGGCGGCCGACGCCGTAGCCCGGGCCATCGCCGCGCGGGTGGCCGACGGCGGCGCGCTGCTCGAACGCCGC
The DNA here is from genome assembly GCF_044337415.1 of Luteitalea sp. Classification (GTDB taxonomy): domain Bacteria; phylum Acidobacteriota; class Vicinamibacteria; order Vicinamibacterales; family Vicinamibacteraceae; genus Luteitalea. The sequence continues at coordinate 3,724 of NZ_JBIINP010000173.1, read as the reverse complement.
CTGGCCGATGTCGTGCGGCACGCCCGCCCGGATGCCGAGACGCTGGCGTCGCACGATGTCCGGTCACGCCTGGCGTTGGTGTCGGCGCTGCTCGATCAGGCGCCGCCGGGACTCGACGGGGCGCGTGAGGCCGTGCGGGGACTGCAGGACGCGCTGCTGGCCGAGCAGGCGCGCACCGCCGCTCACCTGGCCCGTGAGGGCGTGGTCGATGTCCGCATCCCCCTGCAGGTCGACGGGCACGAGGCCGAGATGCGGCTGCGCATGCGTGTGCAGCGGGATGCGCCCGAGCAGGGCGGCGGGGACGACCCGGCGCCCTGGCGACAGGTGCGACTCGACCTGGCGCTCGAGGGCCTCGGTCGTGTGCAGGTGCGATTGGGAGTCGTGGGTGCGCAGGTGCGCACGGAGTTCATCGTCGAGGGGCCGGAGCCGGCCGATCGCCTCGAGGCTGGCCTGGCCGAACTCGGCGCGGCGCTGGAGGCGGCGGGCTTCGCCCAGGCGTTGTCGCGCGTCGTGGTGGACCCGGTGCGGGCCTGTGCGCCCGACGACCTGCCGGACCTGCCGTCGCAGCGCACCATCCTGGATACCCGCGCATGAGCGACGCGCCGTTGGTGCCCCGTCGCCGCGCCGCCGCGCTGCGCTATGTGCCGGGAGAGACGCCGGCGCCGGAAGTGGTGGCGACGGGGGAGGGGGCGCTCGCCGAGCGGATCATCGCGCTCGCCCGGGAACATGGCATCCCCATCCACGAGAGCCCCGACCTCGTGAAGCTGCTCACGCAGTTGCCGCCGGACACGGCGATCCCGATGGAGCTGTACCGCGCCGTCGCGGAAGTGATTGCCTTCCTGTTGCGGACCGCGGCTCCGCGCTGAGAAGGTCGAGTTGCGGCCGGGTGGGACACCCGGCCCTACCTGTGTGCCGACCGGAGGTAGGGCGCGGTGTCCCACCGCGCCGCTGTCCTGCCAGCTACTTCGCGCTGATGGCCACGCTCTGCTTCATCGTGCCCCAGTGAATCTCCAGGTTGCTGCCGATGACGGCGATCGTCAGCTGCTCGGCCGGGCTGGCGAGCGTGCCGGCGGTCATCGGCGTGCGGCCGAGGTCCTGGGCCTCCGAGTACTGCGTGCCCCACTGGCCCGTCTGCTTGTTGACGATCAGCTGCCACGGCGAGCCCGGCAGCGTGTAGAGGGTGTAGGTGCCGGCCGGGACCGCGATCGTGCCGATCTGCAGCGCCTTGTCGGTCTTGAGGGTCGTCGCCTCGTCCGCGCCGGTGCGGTACACCTTGCCGGCGGGCGCCAGCGTATCGAGGCTGCGGCCCTTCATGTAGGGACGGCCGTAGATCACGGTGACGGTCGCCGCGCCGACCTTGTACTCGACGGTCTCGTGCGGACTGCCGCCGCGGCCGGCCGTCGTCGAGACGACCTTCTGCGCGAAGGCGGTGGTGGGAAGGGCGAGGGGGGCAACGACGACGGCTGCCGCCGCCGCAAGGGTCAGGATCGCACGACGCATTCGGTTCCTCCAGAAAGGCCTGCCAACGACAGGCGAACACCGAACTATAGCGCGGCTACAGGATCTTCTGCCCGAGCGCGGAGGCCGCGAGCTCCGAGGCCAGCACGGCCGTGGTGTTCTGCAGGTCGAGCACCGGGTTGACCTCGACCAGGTCGAGGGCGAGCACGCGGCGGGCGTCGGCCAGCATCTCCATCACCATGTGCGCCTCGCGGTAGTCGAGTCCCCCGCGGACGGGCGTGCCCACGCCTGGCGCGATGGCCGGGTCGCAGACGTCCAGGTCGAACGACACGTGGATGCCGGCCGTCCCGGCGCCTGCCAGGGCAATCGCCTGTTCCATCACGGCGGCGGCGCCCTGCCGGTCGATGTCCTTCATGGTGAAGACGTGCACGCCCGAGGCGCGCACCTCCTGCTTCTCGCGTTCGTCGAGATTCCGGATGCCCACCAGCACCGTGTGTTGCGGCAACACCTTGGGCGCGTCGCCGCCGATGCGCGCCAGTTCCACCGGCTCCTGACCGAGCAACGCCGCCAGCGGCATGCCGTGCACGTTGCCCGAGACGGTCGTCTGCGGGGTGTTCATGTCGGCATGCGCGTCCACCCAGATGAGCCCCAGCGGCTGCCCCTGCCGCCGCGCGTGGGCTGCGGACGCCGCCACCGACCCGGCGCCAAGGCTGTGGTCGCCGCCGATGACGATCGGGAACGCTCCCGCGCCGTGCGAGGCCAGGGCCGTGTCGTACAGCGCCTCGCACACAGCCTGGATGTCGTGCAGGTACTTCTTTCGCGGATCGCCTTCCTCGCGCGTCTCCGGCGTCGGCGTCACGATGTCGCCGCGGTCCCGCACCTGGTGGCCGAGCGCGACCAACCGCTCGGCGATCCCGGCGATGCGCACCGCCGACGGCCCCATGTCGACGCCGCGGCGACCGCCGCCGAGGTCGAGCGGCACTCCGATCAAGTGGATATCGGCCATGCGACCCTCGCTGTCCTGAGACGTGAGACCTGAGACCTGAGACCTGAGACGAGCCTGCCTCAGCGCTTCAGGCTGATGGAGACGCCCTCGCTGCCCGGCGCCACGATGGACGTGAGCAGGTCGGCGCGGCCGTTGACGGTGCCGAGGAAGTCCTGCATGTCGGCGCCCTTGTTGATCACGTTGTGCGCGAGGATGAGGCCGCCGCGGCGGACGCGCGGGAACGTCATCTCGAAGTACTTCTGGTAGTCGGGCTTCCAGGCGTCGATGAAGACGAAGTCGAAGGTGCCCGGCTCGGCCGGGACGGCCTTGAAGGCGTCGCCCGCCACCACCTTCACGACGTCGCCGAGTCCGGCGGCCGCGATGTTGGCCTGCAGTTCCTTCGAGCGCACCGGGTCGTACTCGATGGTGGTGAGGGTGCCGCCGGTCTCGCGAAGGCCAAGCCCCATCCAGATGGCGCTATAGCCGCTCGCGCCGCCGATCTCGACGGCCTTCTTCGTGCCGTTGGCGACGATCATCAGGCGCAGGAACTTGCCGTCTTCTTCCGAAATCGCCAGCTGCCCCTTGTCGGCCTCGCGGATGCGCGTGAGCAACTGCTGCAGCTCGGGCGTGAGCGCTGGCAGAGCCGCGACTTCCTCCGGGGTGCGCACGGCGGTGGTGGCCTCGCCCGGCGCGGCCGACGACGATGGCGCCGAGGCCGTGGCCTGGGGGGCGGGGGCCTGGCCGCAGGCGGAGGACAGGAGCGCGCTGCACACGAGGGCAGCAGGAAGGGCAAAGGATCGGGACGCGAGCATGCGGCGAGAATTCTACCCCTCGGCCCGCCTGCCGCGTCGGGCCCTGGCGGCGCTCAGCGGGAGCCGGCGGCCTGACGCCAGCCGTCGAGCAGGCTCCGCATGGTGGTACGCGCATCGCTGGCCACATCCGGAATGCCCACCGCGCGAAAGCCGCTGCCGCAGACGGCCACCGGGGGCAGCGCGGCGAGGGCCGCCTCGATCTGCGCGACCCGCGCGCCGTGCCCGACCTCGTGCTGCGGGCTGCTGCGCGTCCAGCGCACCACCCGCGCCAGACTCGGTGGCGCCTGGATCCCGAATCGGCGGACCCAGCTCTCGTGCGCCGTGTTCACCAGGGTCTCGTCGTCGTGGCGCAGCACGGCTTCGTCGTAGGCCCCGCCGAAGAAGCCGCGGAGCACGACCCGATCGTCGGGCGCCCGTCCGGCCCACTTGTTGCTGAGCCAACTGGTCGCCAGCAGCGGTTCGCGCCCGG
>NZ_JBIINP010000042.1:0-29571 GCF_044337415.1 Luteitalea sp. | reverse complement strand
GCCGGCCGGCGCAGCCTCTGCTTCGACAAGGCGGCGCGCGTCGGGCGCAAGCTCAACGCCCCGAGCGGCAGCGCCGAGGAGATGGCCAGCGCCATCGGCATCACGCTGCTGACCGAGCAGCAGTACGGTGCGCTCCAGGCGGTCGGCGAGTTCGACAGGAAGACGTCGAGCTGGATCGCGACGCCCGACGACGTCCGAGCGCTCGGCGGCGCGTTGTTCGGCGATCGGCGCTATGGTCGCGTGTTCACGTACCACAACGGCGCCGACTCGTACTATGCCGCCAGGGGCTTCCGTGGCGCGCTGCTGGTGTGATGCGGCGACGCGTCCCTGACGCACACGGGCGTGCCACCAGGACCAGCGGAGGACTGACGTGAACGGACCGGATCCACGCGACCCGCACCCGATGGCGGGGTTTCCCCAGGTGTGCTTCATCAAGAACACCATCGCCAACCCGAACATCATCGTCGGCGACTACACGTACTACGACGATCCCGACGATGCGGAGGGCTTCGAGCGGAACGTGCTGTACCACTTCCCGTTCGTGGGCGATCGCCTGGTGATCGGGAAGTTCTGCGCCATCGCGCGCGGTGTGCGCTTCATCATGAACGGCGCGAACCACAAGATGTCGGGCATCTCCACCTACCCGTTCCAGATCTTCGGCAACGGCTGGGAGGCGGCCGCACCCGCGGACGGTGAGCTGCCGTACAAGGGCGACACCGTGATCGGCAACGACGTGTGGATCGGCTACGACTCGCTCGTGATGCCCGGCGTGCACATCGGCAACGGCGCCATTGTCGCGGCGCGGTCGGTGGTGGTGAACGACGTGCCGGCGTACAGCGTGGTCGGCGGCAACCCGGCGCGCGTCATCAAGCCGCGCTTCGCGGCAGACGTCGTCGCCCGGCTCGAGGCCGTGGCCTGGTGGGACTGGCCGATCGAGAAGGTCACGCAGCACCTGCGCGTGATCGTGTCTGGCGACGTCGACGCGCTGGAGGCGTGTGCTGGTGCGTGACGCGCCGCAGTGATCAGGCGCGGTGGAGCGGCCGGGCGTAAGCGGGAAACGCCTTGAGCAGTTGCTTGTCTGCCGTGACGAGCGTCGACCCGAGCGTGATGGCGAGCGAGACGAACTCGCAGTCGTACGCCGAGCAGTCACTGGCATGCACCAGTTCGAGGACGCGCCCGGACTCGACGTCGTACTCGCGGCCCGAGAGCAGGCCTTCGGCCTCCGCCTGAATGGCGATGGCCTGTTCCAACGTCAGGGCTCCGCGGCGCAGGTAGCCGGCCAGGATGTTGCGGAACTCGCTACGCCACAGCAGGGGGGCCGCCCAGTCCGGGTCGCGGGCCAGCAGTGCCTCCGCCGCACCGGCGTGGGCGCCAGGCAAGTAGAGGTACGCGATCACGTTGGTGTCGACGACGATCACGCACGCCCCGCCCGCTTCAACGTGTCGATGTCGCCTGGACGGAACCGCCCGGGCGCGAGTTCAGCACGCAACGCCCGTGCTCGAGCCAGGCGCTCGGTTGCGGACACGGGCGTGGGCACCAGCGCCGCCTCCAGGCACACGATCGCCTCGCTGTTCATGCTCCGCCGGTTGAGTTCGGCAGACCGCTTGAGCCGCGCGTAGACCTCGTCGGGAATGTTCTTCAGGGTCAGTGTGGTGGGCACGGCCGGGACTCCGTAAAGGCACCATTTTGGTTCCGTTACGGTGCTTCGTCAAGGTTCCGCAGTCCGATCGGCAGGGCCGGGGTGGGACAACCGGCCCTACCGCCCATGCGTCGGCATGCCGCCGTGTCGTCAGCGGCCGCAGGGCCCGAGCGTCTTCGGGTCGAACACGGCGAACACGATCGCGCTGACGGTACCGCGCTCGTAGAGCACGCCCACGCGCCCGTCCGGCAGCACGGCGATCGTCGAGTACGACGCCGCACCCGGTTCCACCACCGCCCGCGACGACCACGTGGCGCCGTCGTCGCACGACCGCTTGATCACGACGTTCTCGCGCTTGTCCCGACTCTCCGTGTTGCTGAACAGCAGCTCACGCGCGGCAGGTGACCCTGCAGCCGCCTCCGGGTGTGCCCGCACGATGGCGCCGTTGTTGGCCGGGTCGATCAGCTGCGGTTCGTCGCGCCACCCGGTCCACGTCGCGCCGCCGTCGGACGAGAACGCGACCTTGCGATACGGCTTGGCGCGGCTGTTCAGCATCAGCCGCCCGTCCGAGAGTTCGACCGTCTTGTTCTCGTCGGCGCCGGGCCCCACCAGCTGCCCCATGCGCCACGTCTCGCCGTGGTCGTCGCTGTAGGCGCTGGCGGCAAACATCTCCTTGCCGCGGCGGACGACGTACTGCTGCACCAGGCGGCCTGCGTGCCTGCCATAGCGAAGCTGGATCCCCTGCCCCGACGCGGCGAAGAGACCGGCCCACGACGGGTCCTTGATGGCGCTCGTGATCCGGCGATGTGTCCACGTGACGCCGTCATCGTCGGAGAACGAGTAGTCGGCCTGCTGCACTTCCGGGTCGTCGTGGCCCACGCCGGTCGCCGACCCGAAGAAGCCCTGGCGCACGCTCGCCGAGTAGAACAGGAAGATCCGGCGCGTCGTCCTGTCGACGACGAAGCTCGGGTCGCCGAAGCCGGCGGGTGCGGCGGCGGCACGGACGACGGCCTGCGGCCCCCAGGTCTTGCCGCCGTCGGTGCTGCGCCTGAGGACCACGCTGATGGGATCGGGCAGGTCCTTCAGCGTCGGTCGCGCATCGTAGGCGGCCAGCAGCGTGCCGCGGGTCGTCACCGTGAGCGCCGGGATGCGGTAGAAGGGCGAGCCGGCGCCGGCCGTGGCCAGGTCCTGTTGCGGCACGGCGGGTGACTGGACGCCGAGTCCCAGCGCCAGGAGGAAGCAGGTCAGGAGTCGCACGCGCGCATGATACGCGGACGGACGAGCAGGCTGTAGGCTGGAGGCCGGATGGCGATGCAGGGCGTGTGCTTCAGGGGAGTCGGCGAGGTCGCGTGGCAGGAGGTGGCCGAGCCTCGCCTCGAGAGGCCCACCGACGCGATCGTGGCGGTGGAGATGGCCGGCCTGTGCGGATCGGATCTGCATCCGTACTTCGGTCGAGAGACCGGCCTCGACCCGGGCACGGTGATGGGCCACGAGTTCGTGGGGCGCGTGCTGGAGGCGGGCAGCGGCGTCACGAGCGTGCGTCCGGGCGACCGCGTGTATGCGCCGTTCTCGACCAGTTGCGGCACGTGCGCGACCTGTCGCACGGGGCTCACCAGCCGCTGTGAGCACGGACAGCTCTTCGGATGGATCAGTGGCGGTGTCGGGCTGCACGGCGGGCAGGCCGAGCGCGTCCGCGTGCCGCTGGCCGAGGGCACGCTGAAGGCCGTGTCGGCGGGGCTCTCCAGCGAGGCGGCGCTCCTGCTCGGCGACAACCTCGGCACGGCGTGGTACTGCGCCGAACTCGCGGAACTCCGGCCCGACAGCGTGGTCGTGGTGATCGGGTGCGGGTCCGTCGGGCTGCTCGGGATCATGGCGGCGCAGGCCGAGGGCGTGACGCGGATCGTTGCCGTAGATCCGGTGCCTGAGCGGCGTGCCCGCGCCGAGGCACTCGGCGTCGTCGCCTGCGCGCCTGGCCCGGACGTGGCTCGCCTGGTCGCCTCACTCGGCGGCGCGCGGGGCGCCGACAGCGTGATGGAGTTCGTGGGGCTGTCGGCCGCGCAACGGCTCGCCTGGGAGGTGCTGCGGCCCGGCGGCGTGATGGCGGTGATCGGCTGCCACTCGGCGCCGTTCGCGTTCTCGCCGTCGGAGGCCTACGACAAGAACCTCACGTATCGGACGGGCCGCTGCCCGGCGCGACGGCAGATGGAGCGGCTCACCGAGCGCGTCATGCGCGACCTGCCGCATGTGGCGCAGGTGATCACCCATCGCTTCGCGCCGCAGGACTGCGTGCGCGCCTACGACGTGTTTGCGCACCAGCGCGACGGGTGCGTGAAGGCGGTGTTCGAGTTCTGACGGGAGGACGGGTATCGGGTATCGGGGAGCGGGTAACAGACGACGCTCCCTGCTGCCTGCCATCCGCTCCCCGCTCCCCGTAACCCGCTCCCCGCTCCCTTAGTACTTCATGTACACCGTCTTGAGCGTCGTGTAGAAGTCGATCGCTTCCGGACCCTGCTCGCGCGGGCCGAGCGAGCTGGCCTTCGAGCCGCCGAACGCGACCTGGTACTCGACGCCTGCCGACGGCAGGTTCACCATCACCAGCCCGGCCTCGATGCGCTGCGCGAACTCCAGCGCGCGCGAGAGCGACGTCGTGCAGATCGTGGCCGAGAGGCCGAAGCGCACGTCGTTGGCCAGCGCCAGGGCGTGCTCGAAGTCGTCGGCCGGCAGCACTGCCGCGACCGGGCCGAACACTTCCTCCTGCGCGATGGCCATCTGCGGCGTGACGTCGCCGAGCACCGTCGGGGCGACGAAGTGTCCCTTGCCGAGCGCCCCATCCGTGAGACGCGTGCCGCCGGCCAGCACGCGGGCGCCGGCCTTGGCGGCCGCCGCGACCTCGCTCACCACGCGATCGGCGTGCGCCGCATTGATGCTGGGGCCGACTTCCATGCCGGCCTCGAGCCCGGGCCCGACCTTCATCGCCCTGGCCTTGGCGACCAGCTTCTCGCTGAACGCCTCGACCACCGATCGCTCGACGATGGCGCGCGACGTCGCGGTGCAGCGCTGCCCGGTCGATCCGAACGCGGCGTTGAGCACGATGCCGGCGGCCTCGTCGAGGTCGGCGTCCGCGAGCACGATGGTCGGGTTCTTGCCGCCCATCTCGAGCTGCACGCGGGCCTTGCGCTTGCCACAGACCTCCGCGACCTTCGCGCCCGTCGCCTCCGATCCCGTGAACGAGATCGCGCGCACCTGCTCGTGCGCCACCAGCGCCGCGCCGGCCTCGCCACGCCCGTGCACCACGTTGAGCACGCCCGCCGGCAACCCGGCCTCGACCAGGATCTCGGCCAGCCGGGTCGCACACAACGGCGCGAGCTCCGAGGGCTTCAGCACCACGGCGTTGCCGCTGATCAGCGCCGGGCAGGACTTCCAGGCGGGAATCGCGATCGGGAAGTTCCACGGCGTGATCGCGCCAACCACCCCCAGCGGCGATCGCAGCGTGTGCATGAACACACGGTCGCGCTCCGACGGGATGACGCGGCCGAACAGCCGGGCGCCCTCGCCACCGTAGTAGCGCAGGATGTTGATCGTGCGGCCCACCTCGCCGCGCGCCTCCGGCAGCGTCTTGCCTTCCTCGCGCGTCATCTCGCGGGCGACGGCGTCGGCACGCGCCTCGAGCAGGTTCGCCGCCCGATACAGGACGTCGCCACGCTTTGGGGCCGGCATCGCCGCCCAGGCCTTCTGGGCCGCCTTCGCCGCCGCCACGGCCGCCACCACATCGTCGGCCGACGAGTCGGGGAACGTGCCGACCAGGTCGTCGACGTCTGCGGGATTGCGGTTCTCGAAGGTGCGCCCGGTGACGGAGGGCTGCCACTGGCCAGCGATGAGGTTGAGGTAGGCGGACATTGGGGAACAGGGTAATGCTGAAATGCTGCGATGCCGAATGCCGAGGAACGAACGGGTGCGCCGCGAGTGATCTTCACGGACCTCGACGGCACGTTGATCGATCACCACACCTACGCGGCCGGACCGGCCCTGGCGGCGCTTGACGCCTGCCGGGCGGCAGGCGTGGCCATCGTGCCGTGCAGCAGCAAAACCCTGGCCGAGATGCGGGCGCTGGCCCGCGACCTGGCGCTGGCGCCGGCGCCGCTGCTGGTCGAGAACGGGAGCATGGCCTGGTTCCCCTCGACCTGGCCTGTCCTGCCGACTGGCATCGAGACGCTGCCGGATGGCCCCGATGGCTGCCGCGTGGTCCTCGGCACCGGCGCCGACGCCCTCCGCGCCGTGCTGCCACGCGTGGCGCGCCGTGTCGGTCGAACGCTGCGGCCGCTTGCCGACATGTCGCTCGACGAGGTCGTCGCGCGCACGGGACTGTCGCCCGGCGTCGCCTCGCTCGCCATGGCGCGCGAGTACTCCCAGCCGTTCCTGATGGACCAGGACGACGTGGCGCTCGCGACGCTCGACGGGGCAGCCCGGGAGGCTGGCGCGCGGATCACCCGGGGAGGCCGCTTCTTCCACCTCGTGGGCCCGACCGACAAGGGCGCGGCGGTGGCGCTCGTGCGTGCCACGTGTCGCGCCGGCCATCGGGCGCTCGGTCTCGGCGATGCCCCCAACGACCTGCCGCTGCTCCACGCCGTGGACGACGCGGTCATCGTGCCCCGACCGGACGGCAGCCCACACCCCGACGTGGTGCGGGCCCTGCCGGGCGCGCGCGTGGCCCCACACCCGGGGCCCGCCGGCTGGGGCGCGATGGTGCTTGACTGGCTGGCGCGCACGTCGGCATGGCGGTGAGCCCGTTTCGTGGGAACATCGGCGCGTCGCGGACGCGCCAGGTGCTGCCCTCTGGCCGCCGCCCGTCCGGAGAGACAGCGTTGGCTGATGCACCCGCCTTCACCCGCGCGATCGCGGAACACTACGACACCAGGCTCGGGCCCATGCTGTTCGAGTCGTTCGCCCGCGACATCGCGGCGCGGTTACCCCCGCACAGCGCCCGTGTCCTCGAGGTGGCGGCGGGCACCGGGATCGTGTCTCGGCACCTGCTGTCGGCGCTGGCGCCCGATGCCTCGCTCATGGTGACCGACCAGCAGGAGGGCATGCTGCACGTGGCCCGCACCAAGGTCGCCGAGGACGCGCGCGCCGAGTGCCGGCAGGCCGATGCGATGTCGCTGCCGTTCCCGGACCGCAGCTTCCACGCCGTGGTGTGCCAGTTCGGGCTGATGTTCTTCGACGACAAGGCCGTTGGCCTGCGGGAGATTCGCCGCGTGCTCACGCCAGACGGGACGTTGCTGCTGAGCACGTGGGCATCGCTGGCCGACAACCCCATTCCGCGCATCACCTACGAGGCCGTCGAACACGCCTTCCCGGACGACGCCCCCTCGTTCATCACCGTGCCGTTCGCCCTGCACGATCAGGACTTCGTGACGACGCTGCTGCACGGCGCCGGCTTCAGCTACGTCCGATCCGACGTCGTCGAGGCCGTCTGCGACAGCCCGTCGGCGCACGCGGCCGCCATGGCCATGCTGCACGGCTCGCCGCTCTCGATCCAGTTGCAGGAACGGGGCGCCGACATCCGCCACCTCGTGGATCTCGTCTCGGCGCGGCTGGCCCGCGAGGGTGGCTTCGCACCCATGCGGCTGCCGATGAAGGCGCTGGTCTTCACGGCGCAGTAGGCCGGCCCATCCGGAGACCCTCTAGTGACATGTAAGCATCTCCTGCCATCTCTGCTGCTGTCGACCGCGCTCCTGCAGGTGGTCGGCTGCGGCGGTGGCGCCCCGGCGTACGAGTCCTCGGCCGAAGCGCGCCGGTATCCGATCACCGGGGTGGTCCGCGGCGTCGACGCCAAGGGCGGACAGATCAGCGTGGCCCACGAGACCATTCCCGGCCTCATGGACGCCATGACGATGAGCTTCCCGGTGAAGGAACCGTGGGCCGTCGGCGTCGCCACTGCGGGGGATCGCCTGTCGGGCACGCTGGTCGTCGACCAGGGCCGCTCGTGGATCGAGGGCGTATCGCTGAGCAAGCCGGCGGCGGGCGAGCAGGCCACCGGCGGCGCGTCGAGCGCGACCGACGCCGGCATCGGCCCGGCGAAGGGGACGCCGCTCCCGGCCACGCCTCTGCGCGACCAGGCCGGCCGTACGGTGACGGCGCGCGACTTCGCCGGGCGCGACCTCGTGATCACGTTCATCTACACGCGCTGCCCGCTGCCCGACTTCTGCCCGCTGATGATGACGCGCCTGAACGAGGCCGCGGCGCGACTGCGCAAGGCGGGGCGACGCGACGACGTGCAGATGGTGGCCATCTCGATCGACCCCGAACGCGACACGCCCGAGGTGCTGGCCGCCTACGGCCGCCAGCACATCACCGGCGAGGAGGGCGACCCGTTCCGCCGATGGTCGCTGCTCACGGGGACACCGGCGCAGGTGCGCGCGTGGGCGCAGTTCTTCACGCTCACCTACGAGAAGGAGCGTAACGAGATCGCACACGGCCTCAGGACCGCCGTGGTCGACCGCGACGGCAAGGTCGTGGGCGTGCTGCGCGGCAATCAGTGGACGACGAACGAACTCATGGAGATGCTGCCGGGCAGGTAGGGGACGAGACGGGCAACGGGCAACGGGCTGCAGGCTGCCTGAGGCCGGCCGGTAGCCTGCCGCCGGTAGCCTGTGGCCGGTTAACGAGAACTTGCCCCTCCGGCTTCTCGTACGAGAATGGGTCGCCCGCACCTGCGGGCCCCCCCGCCCATGACCCATTCCGTGCCTGCGCGCCTTCGCCGCCTCGGTGGCCTGGCCTCGTTCCTCTTCCTGGCGGCCGCCCTGCCGGCCGCCGCGATCGACACCACCGACACGCGGTTGTTGTCGCAGCCGGCGATCAGCGCGCGGCACATCGCGTTCACGTACGCCGGCGACCTGTACGTGGCCGACCACGACGGCAAGAACGTGCGTCGCCTCACGAGCGACGAGGGCGTCGAGCGTGCGCCGGCGTTCTCGCCAGACGGGACGCAGCTGGCCTTCAGTGCCGAGTACGATGGCAACGTCGACGTGTTCGTCGTGCCGGTCACCGGCGGCCTGCCGCGGCGACTCACCTGGCATCCCGGGCCTGACGTGGTGCAGGGCTTCACGCCCGACGGGGCGCAGGTGCTCTTCACCTCGCCGCGCGCGGTGTTCACCACGCGCTACACGCAGCTGTTCACGGTGCCGGTCAAGGGCGGCGTGGAGGTGGCGCTGCCCATCCCGAACGCCTCGCGCGCCAGCGTGGCGGCCGACGGCAGCCGCATCGCCTACAACCCGCTGGCCCCGGCCTTCCTGCAGTGGAAGCGGTATCGCGGTGGGTCCGTCGCGACGATCGTGCTGTACGACCCGAAGACCCACGCCACCGACAAGGTCGCGCAGCCCTCGTCACGCGCCAACGACGCCGACCCGGTGTGGATGGGCATGGCCGTCTACTTCCGGTCCGATCGCGATGGCGAGTTCAACCTGTACCGCTACGACCCCGCCTCGAAGCAGGTGAGTCGCCTCACCTCGCACGACGACTTCCCCGTGCTGGGCATTGCCGCCGCGGCCGGCAAGGTCCTCTACGAGCAGGCCGGCTACCTGCACCTCTACGAAGTACAGGCCAGGCAGGCGCGTCGGCTGGCGATCGGCATCGGTAGCGACCTCGTGGAGCTGCGCCCGCGCTTCGTGAAGGGGCCCGAGTGGATCCGCGGCATGGCGGTGTCGCCGTCGGGCGCGCGCGTGGCCCTCGAGTACCGCGGCGAGATCGTCACCGTGCCGGCCGAGAAGGGCGATCCGCGCAACGTGACGTCCACCACCGACGTGCACGAGCGTTCGCCGGCCTGGTCGCCGGACGGGCAGCGACTGGCCTACTTCTCCGATGCGGGCGGCGAGTACGCGCTGCACCTCCGCGCGCAGGACGGCAAGGGCGCGCCCACGGTCGTGAAGCTGGCGGGCAGCGGGTTCTACGACGGTGCGACGTGGTCGCCCGATGGCGCGCGCATCGCCTTCCGCGACAACGGTCGCAGCCTCTACGTACTCACGGTGGCGACCGGATCCGTGGCCAGGGTGGCGACCGAGCCCATCTACCGGCCTGGCGCCTTCTCCGACACGACGTACAACTGGTCGCCCGACGGCAAGTGGCTGGCCTACACGACGACCACGCGGACACAGATCCAGACCGCGCACGTCTGGTCCACCGAGACGCAGACGTCGCACCCGATCAGCGACGGGCTGAGCGACGTCGCCGAGCCGGTGTTCGATCGCAACGGCAAGTACCTGTACCTGCTGGCGTCGACCAACGCCGGCCCGGTGCGCGACTGGTTCTCGCAGGCGAGCGCCGACATGCAGTCCACGAGCGCGATCTACCTCGTGGTGCTGAAGAAGGGCGAGCCGTCCCCGCTCGCGAAGGAGAGCGACGAGGAGAAGGCGCCGAAGGATGCCGCGTCGGCCGCCGAGTCGACGGCGAAGGACGCCGGCGGGGCTGCGGGCGCCGCGAAGGACGGCGCGCCGAAGGGCGCCGCCACCGTGATCGACGTCGAGGGCCTGGCCTCGCGCATCGTGGCGCTCCCCGTGCCCGCCGGCGACTACTCGGGGCTGCAGGCCGGAGAGGCCGGCACGCTGTTCCTCCTGCGCAGCATCGACGGCAAGTCCTCGCTCCACCAGTTCACGCTCGAGACCCGCAAGACCGAGACCTTCGCGCCGGCGGCCGAGGCCTACCAGGTCACCGCCGACGGCAAGAAGGTGCTCTACCGCAACGGGTCGTCCTTCCATGTCGTCGCGGCGTCGAAGAAGACCGACGGCAGCGAGGGCAAGGTGAACGTCGAGGCCGTGCAGGTGCGGGTCGATCCGCAGGCCGAGTGGCCGCAGATCTTCGACGAGGCCTGGCGCATCAACCGCGACTACTTCTACGCGACCAACTACCACGGACGCGACTGGCCGGCCATGCGCAAGAAGTACGCGCAGTTCCTGCCGCACCTGGCGCACCGCACCGACCTCGCCCGCGTCATCCAGTGGATGCTCAGCGAACTCGCCGTGGGCCACTCGTACGGTGGCGGCGGCGACGCCAGGCGCAAGCCCGGCATCGTGGCCGGGGGCCTCCTCGGCGCGGACATCGAGGTCGTCGGCGACCGCTACAGGTTCCGCAAGGTGTACGGCGGCCTCAACTGGACGCCCACGCTCCGCTCGCCGCTCACCGAGCCGGGCGTGGACGTGAAGGCCGGTGAGTACCTCCTCGCCGTCAACGGCGTCGACCTGCGCGCCCCGACCACCAACGTCCATGCGCCGTTCGAGAACACGGCCGGCACGCTCGTGGAGATCACCGTCGGTCCGAACGCCGACGGCACCGGGTCGCGCACCGTGTCGGTGGTGCCGATCGAGAGCGAGGCAGCGCTGCGCAATCGGGACTGGGTCGAGGGCAACCTGCGCAAGGTCACCGAGGCCACGAAGGGCCGCGTCGCCTACGTATACGTGCCCAACACGGCGGGCGCAGGGCACGAGTACTTCAAGCGCTACTTCTATCCGCAGACCAACCGCGAGGCCGTCATCGTCGACGAACGCTTCAACGGCGGCGGGCAGGTCGCCGACTACTACATCGACCTGCTGCGCCGGCCGCTCGTGAGCTACTGGGCCACGCGGCACGGCGAACCGGTTCGCACGCCGGCCGCCGCCATCCTGGGGCCCAAGGTGATGATCACCGACGAGACGGCCGGGTCGGGCGGCGACCTCCTGCCGTGGATGTTCCGCAAGTTCTCGCTCGGCCCGATCGTCGGCACGCGCACGTGGGGCGGGCTCGTGGGCATCCTCGGCTACCCGGTGCTGATGGACGGCGGCAACGTGACCGCACCCAACCTCGCCATCTTCACCGACGAGGGCTGGGTCGTGGAGAACGAGGGCGTGCCGGCCGACATCGAGGTGGAGCAGGTGCCCGCCGACGTCATCGCCGGGCGGGACCCGCAGCTCGAGCGCGCCATCAAGGAGGCCCTCGACGCGCTCGCGAAGCAGCCGGTGAAGGTGCCGGCGCGCCCGAAGGATCCCGTGCGGTGACCCACACCGCCGACTGACTGCCGACTGCCGACCGCCGACTGCCGAGTGATGCGTCGATCACCGTCGGCGGAGGGCGACGACGGTCATGTCGTCGGCGCGGCCGTGTTTGCCGGCGACGTCGATGAGCATCGACGGCAGATCGGCGAAGTCCTGCATCCGCGCGGCCATCACGGTGCGGTGGATGATGGTGAGCGGCAGCGGCGTCCAGGCGCCGTCGCTCATCAACAGGAGCGTGTCGTGCGGGTCGAGGGGTTCGTGGATGGGCGAGGCCTCGGCCTCGCCCGTGCCGATGCGCCGGCCGGACTGCTCGGAGAGGATGCGGCAGCCGCCCTCGTTCACGAGGTACGCGCGCGAGTCGCCCGTGTAGGCCCCGAGCACGCGATCGCCCACCACGGCCACGCCGACGAACGTCGTCTCGCTGCCGCCGGCCAGCGCGCCATCGGTGCTCCTCACCCAGTGCGCCCAGGCGGGAAAGCTCTGCACCTGCAGCAACCCGCCCTCGATCTGCCGCGCGAACAGCCGGAGCACGTGCGCCGCGCAATGCTGCGCGGCGCCCGCCCCGTCGCAGAGCGCCGCGACGATCGAGGACGGGCGCCAGATCCAGAAGGCGTCCTCGTTGCCCGTGCCCCCGTCTCGGGGCCGGCTCGCGCCGTAGCACTCGACCTTCACGACGCGGATATCGGCAGATGTCAGGCGCGTCTGCAACAACCGGCCCGCACCGCGGCTATCGCCCGCCGAGGCTGGCTTCGATCTGCTTCTGGATCTTGTCCAGGTTGAACGAGCCCGCCGTCTGGCTCGGCGGATACTCCTTCATCGACATCAGGAACTTCCCCGCGAGCTGGCTCATCGGGGCCAGCGCGTAGACCCGGTCGAGGAACCAGTCGTTGTAGGTGTTCGAGTTGTGCTGCGCGCGCTCGAAGGGGTCGCGCCGGAGATTGAACAGCAGCGGCACGCGCAGCTCGACGAAGGGCTCGCGCCACACCTCGAACCCGACGCCTCGATTCTCGAGGAGCACGGCCTTCCACGCGTCATACCTGAGGGCGACGATCTGGGCGTCGTCGTTGACGTAGAAGAACTCGTGGCGCGCCGACTCCTCGGACTTCCCGGTCAGGTAGTCGAGCTGGTTGTAGCCGTCGATGTGGTTCCTGTAGGTGCGCCCGTTCAGCTCCACACCCTTGAGGAGCTTCTCCTTGATGTCTGGCGCGCCGGCGGCCGCCGCGAACGTCGGCAGCCAGTCCTCGTGCGCGACGATGCCGTTGAGCGTCGTGCCGGCGGGGAAGCGGCCCGGCCAGCGGATGAAGGCGGGGACGCGGTAGGCGCCTTCCCAGTTGGAGTTCTTCTCGCTGCGGAAGGGCATCGTGCCGGCGTCGGGCCACGTGTTGTAGTGCGGCCCGTTGTCGGTGGAGTACTGCACGATGGTGTTGTCGGCGAGGCCGAGGTCGTCGATCAGCTTCAGGAGCTCACCGACGTGCATGTCGTGCTCGATCATGCCGTCGGTGTACTCGTCGTTCCCCTTGTGGCGCCGATCGGCCTTCACGTGGGTGCGGAAGTGCATGCGCGTGCCGTTCCACCAGCAGAAGAACGGCTTGCCGGCCTTGGCCTGGCGCGTGATGAAGTCCTTCGCCGCGGCGATGGTCTCGTCGTCGATGGTCTCCATGCGCTTCTTGGTCAACGGGCCGGTGTTCTCGATGCGCTGGCCGCCCTTGCCATCCGACCAGGCATGCAGCACGCCGCGCGGACCGTACTGCTCCAGGAAGGTCTTGCCACTCGGCAACCGCATGTCGCGGGGGTAGTCCTCGTTCTCCGGTTCCTCCTCGGCGTTGAGGTGATACAGATTGCCGAGGAACTCGTCGAAGCCGTGCATCGTCGGCAGGTGCTCGTCGCGGTCCCCCTGATGGTTCTTGCCGAACTGGCCCGTCGTGTACCCCTGGCTCTTCAGGATGGTCGCCATGGTGACGTCGGTCTTCTGCCAGCCTTCCTTCGCGCCAGGCACCCCGACCTTCGTCATCCCGTTACGGACGGGCACCGAGCCGCCGATGAAGGCCGAACGGCCAGCCGTGCAGCTCTGCTGCCCGTAGTAGTCGGTGAAGGCCACACCTTCCCTGGCGATGCGATCGATGTTGGGCGTCTTGAACCCCATCATCCCGCGGCTGTTGTGGCTGATGTTCCAGGTGCCGATGTCGTCGCCCCAGATGACGAGGATGTTCGGCTTGCGGGCCGTCGTCGATGCTGCGTTCTGCGCCAACGCCGCCGACGGGTACGCACACAGCGCAAGCCCTGCGACGAGCGCCAGCGCGCAGGCGCGAATGGGGGCCGACGCGGTCCGGAGACCGCCGTGTCTGCTCATCGGCATGTGCCGTTCTCCTCTGGATATGTGCACGAGTTCGCGTTGCTGACCTGGTGGGACAGACGCCGATTGTAGTGCGACCGTGCGCGCGGCGCCGGTGAGATCGTCGACGCAATCAGCAACCCGTGACTTACGCCGCCGGACGCGGCGGCCGTCAGCTCGCGCACGCGCCGAGCACCTGTGGCGCCTTGCCTCGCTAGGGTTGCCGCTCGACGCGCACGCCGTGCCCTTCGAGCGTCGTCAGCACCTGCTCGTACGATCGCCCGTTGAGGCGCAGCACGACAGGAGTCGCCCCCACCTGCAGGGTGAGCCAATGGCTCGGGGCCCGACGAAGGGAGAACCGGCCGGGCTTCCGCGTGGTGTACGTCGCCCGCGTGATGGCGCCATACGCCACGGTGCGCTTGGCGACCTCGTCCTCGTCGACGGCCACCAGGCGCTCGTCGTCGAGGCGCAGCGTCACGTCGATCTCCTCGTCCTCGTCGTCCACGCGGTCCATCAGGATCAGGTCGGTGAACTCGACGCCCGCAGACGCAGTGGTCGAGGCGACCGGGGCCGCAGGGAGCGGCTCCGGTGGGGCCGGCTCCGCAGGGCTGGCAGGCGTGATCGCAGCAGGCGGCGCGCCGGTCGCTGCGCGGGGGGCAGCGGGCACGGGGGCGGGGGGACGCGTGGCCCGCCGCGCTTCGGCAATCGGGGGCGCCGGGGACTGAAGGGCACCTGCGTTCGCGCCGGCGGGGGCTGCGGTGGCTGACGGCGCAGGCGCGTCGGTCGCATCGGCCGGCGTCGCCGTTGCGCCGGGCGGTCCCGCGACGATGGTCGGCGTGACGAGGCGGGGACGTCCGAACAGCGCCCAGGCCGTCAGGGCGGCCGCCACCAGGAGCATCACGGGGATGGCATAGGCGAGGGCGATCGATCGCCGCACTGGCGGGACCGGCGCCCCCGGACGCGAACCCGCGGCTGGCATCGTCGGCGGCAGCAGGGCCCTCTCGTCCGTGATCGACACGGCGTGCGCGGTGATCGTGGGCGTGGCGTGCGCGCCTGACGTCGTGGCCGGGGCTGACGTCGCTGTGACGCCGTGCGTGATGGGCGGAAGGCCGGTCGGTGCCAGCGGTGGCAGCGGCGGGGGAGTGGGGACGCCTGTCCGTGCAATCGCCTCCAACTCCTGGCGCAACAGCGCGGCGGTCGGCGTCCGGTCGGCCGGGCGGCGCGCCAGGGCGCGCAGCAGCACCGGCACGTACGCGGCGGCCTGTGGCGGCAGCAGGCCCGCGAGATCGGGCACCGGCCCTTCGACGATCTCGCGAATCAGTCCGGCGGTGGTCGTGGAGCGGTACGGACGGCGCCCCGACAGCATCTGGCACAGGACCACGGCGAACGCGTAGATGTCGGCCCGTCCGTCGATCGTCTCGTCGAGCACCTGCTCGGGCGCCATGTACGTGAGGGTGCCGACGGCGTGCCCGGTTTGCGTCAGTCCCTCGCTGCCCATGATGCGGGCGATGCCGAAGTCGAGGAGGCGGGCGCGGCCGCGCTCGTCGATGAGGATGTTGGCCGGCTTGATGTCGCGGTGGACGACGCCGAGGTGGTGGGCGTAGTCGAGGGCGTCGAGGACATGTCCGGCCCACGTGGTCACCTGCGCCAGGTCCAGCGGAACGCCCTGCTCGAGGCGCTTCTGGAGCGCCTCGCCCTTGACGAACTCGGTGACCATGTAGAGCACGCCGGCGTCCTGCGAGAACCCGTGGAGCCGCAGGATGTGGGGGTGGTCGAGGCGCGCCAGGATCTGGGCCTCGCCGCGGAAGCGCTCGGTGGCGGTCGCCTGGCTGGTGGCTTCCTCGCGCAGGACCTTGATCGCCACCTGTCGGCCGAGCATCTGGTCGGTCGCGAGGTAGACGGCGCCCATGCCGCCCTGCCCGAGAAGGGCGTCGATCCGGTACTGCCCGAGATGTGTGCCGATCATGCCCGTTCCTCTGTGCGCCCGGGCGCGCTGGGCCCGCGTCGCGCGCTGGAGGCGACGTCGACATGTGCGGTCCCGGCGCGCAGTATAGCTTTGACAGGCCACGACGCGTCGTGGCGAAATAGCCCAGAATCCGGAGTCTTCCTCATGTCATACACGCGTCGTGATTTCCTCAGGACCGCCTCGGTCGCGGGTGCGGCGATGGCCGCCTCCGACCTGTCGTTCGCGCTGGCCGCCCCCGAAAAGGGACGCTTCGCCATCTCCCTCGCCGAGTGGTCGCTGCACAAGGCGCTCTTCGCCAAGCAGATCACCAACCTCGACTTCCCGCGCCTGGCGAAGGAGACGTACGGGGTGACGGGGCTCGAGTACGTCAACCAGTTCTTCAAGGACAAGGCGAAGGACACGGCCTACCTGTCGGACCTGAAGACGCGTGCGGAGGGCCACGGCCTGAAGAACGTGCTGATCATGATCGACGGCGAGGGCATGCTCGGTGCGCCCGACGCGGCCGAGCGGGCCAAGGCGGTGGAGAACCACAAGCCGTGGATCGACGCGGCGAAGTTCCTCGGCTGTCACGCCATCCGCGTCAACGCGGCCAGCCGCGGCGAGTACGCCGAGCAGCAGAAGCTCGCCGCCGACGGCCTCCGTCGCGTCGGCGAGTACGGCGCCACGCAGGGCATCAGCGTCATCGTCGAGAACCACGGCGGGCTGTCGAGCAACGGGCAGTGGCTGGCGGGCGTGATGAAGCAGGTGGGGATGCCGGGCGTCGGCACGCTGCCCGACTTCGGCAACTTCCGCGTGAACAAGGACGAGGAGTACGACCGCTACAAGGGCGTCTCCGAGCTGATTCCGTACGCGAAGGGCGTGAGCGCGAAGACGCACGACTTCGACGCGCAGGGCAACGAGACGCACACCGACTACAAGAAGATGCTCGACATCGTCATCGCGTCGAAGTACCGAGGCTTCATCGGCATCGAGTACGAGGGCAGCGTGCTCTCCGAGCCTGACGGCATCAAGGCCACCAAGGTGCTCCTCGAGCGCCACCTCAAGGGTTATCTGTGATCAGACCCGTTCTCGCGGCATCCCTGGCCGTCATGCTCTCGGGCATGGCGGCCTCGTCGTCTTCCGCCCAGTCGGAGAAGGCCCCAATGGCCTTCGCGCCGGGCGCTCGCTACGACGCGGCCATCCCGACGCTGGCCCAGGTGCTCGGGCACGACCCGGGCGCCCGCATCACGCCGCCGGACGGCGTGATCACGTACCTGAAGGCGCTGGCGCAGGCCGCACCCACGCGCACGCGGTTCATCGAGTACGGCCGCACGTGGGAGGGCCGCCCGCTGGTGGTGCTCGCCATCGCGTCGGCCGACCGCATCGCGCAGCTCGACACGGTGCAGAAGGGCCTGCAGCGCCTCGCCGATCCGCGCGGGCTCGGGGCCGGCGAGGAAGAGCGCCTGCTCGCGTCGCTCCCCGTCGGCGTGTGGCTCATGCACGCGGTCCACGGCAACGAGATCTCGTCGGTGGATGCGGCCCTGCTCGAGGCGTACCACCTGCTGGCGGCGCAGGGCGACGCGCAGGTCGACGCCATCCTGCGCGAGACGCTGGTGCTGATCGATCCGCTCGAGAACCCCGACGGCCGGGCGCGCTTCGTCGCCTCGAACCTGCAGGCGATGGGCCCGGACCCCGATCCGGAGCCGTTCTCGGCCGAGCACAACGAGCCCTGGCCGGGCGGCCGCTCGAACCACTACCTGTTCGACATGAACCGCGACTGGTTCGCGCAGTCGCAGGCCGAGACCCGGGGACGCACGAAGTTCTACCTGCAGTGGTTCCCGCAGGTGGTGGTCGACCTGCACGAGATGAGCGGCGACTCGTCGTACTACTTCGCGCCGCCCGCCGACCCGCTGAACCCGTACATCACGCCGCAGCAGATCGGCTGGTTCAACACGATCGGCAAGGCCAACGCCGCGAAGTTCGACGAGCGCGGGTTCGCCTACTTCAACCGCGAGGTGTACGACTCGTTCTATCCGGGCTACGGCGAGTCGTGGCCGATCTTCCACGGGTCGATCGGCATGACGTACGAGATGGCGTCGGCGCGCGGCCTGGCATGGCGGCGATCGGACGACGACCTGCTCACGTACCGCGACGGCGTGCTGCGCCACTTCACGTCGGCGATCACGACGCTGGCGACGTCGGCGGCCAACCGCCGGCAACTGCTGAAGGACTTCGTCGAGTACCGCCGCAGCGCCATCGCCGACGGCGAGAAGGCGAAGACCCGCGCGTGGCTGGTGCCGGTGGGCGCTGATCCGGCGCGCGCGCACCGCTTCGCGCAGCTGCTGCGCGATCAGGGCTTCGAGGTGCAGCAGGCCGCCGAGGCCATCACCGTCGGCACGCGATCGCTGGCGGCAGGCACGTATGTGGTGCCGGCGGCGCAGCCGGCGGGGCGCCTGCTCGTGAACCTGCTCGATCCGGCCATCGCGCAGCCCGAGGCCTTCGTCAAGGAACAGGATCGCCTGCGCAAGAAGCGGCTGCCCGACCAGATGTACGACGTCACGGGCTGGCACCTGCCATCGGCGTACGACGTGGAGGTGCTGGCGCTCGATCGGCCGGTCGCCACGCTGCGCACGCGCGCCGTGGCGGCTCCCGCCGCCGTCACGGTGCCGCCGGCGAAGGTGGGCTACCTGATGCCGTGGGGCCTCGGCACGGCCAGCCTGGTCGTCGCGGCGCAGAAGGCGGGCGTCCGCGTGCGGTTCGCCGACAAGGGCTTCACGCTGTCTGGGCGCGAGTACCCGGCTGGCACGGCAATCGTGCGCATCTCCGAGAACGCCGCCGACGTCGCGCCCCTGATCGCGCGGCTGGCGGGGGAGCACCATGCGGAGGTCGTGCCGGTCGACTCGGCCTACACCGAGGGCGGCATCTCGCTCGGCAGCGGCCGTGTCGTCGCCCTCAAGGCGCCGCGCGTGATGCTGGCGTGGGATGCCCCGACCTCATCGCAGAGCGCGGGTTGGGCGAGGTACGTGCTCGAGCGGCGGTTCGGCCAGCGCGTCACGGCCGTCCGTGTGAGCGCGTTGATGATGGCCGACCTGACGCGCTTCGACGTCGTCGTGCTGCCGTCGGGCAACTACCAGCAGGGGCTCGGTGGTCCGGTGTTGCAGCGGCTGAAGGACTGGGTGTCGGCGGGCGGCACGCTGATTACCATCGCGGAGGCGAGTCGCTGGGCGACCCGCGACGGCGTGAACCTGCTCGACACGACGACCGAGCTGCGTGACGGCCGGCCTGAAGGGGGCGGCGGTGGCAGCGGCAGCGGTGGTGCGCGTCCTGGTGGCGGGGGCGGTGGCGCGGCGGCGGGCGAGGCGGGCAAGCCGCTGGATCTCGAGAAGGCCACGCTGCCGAAGGACGAGCCGCCCTTCGCGACGTCGGGCGCCTTGCTCAAGGCCAACCTCGATCGCGAGCACTGGCTGGCGGCCGGCACCGACGGCGACCTCCACGGCATGGTGGAAGGGTCGCGCGTGTTCACGCCCATCACCCTCGACAAGGGACGCAACGTGGCCACGTGGGCCTCGGGCGACGACGCGGTGGCCGCGGGCCTGGTGTGGCCGGAGTCGAAGGCGCAGTTGGCGAACAAGGCGGCGGTGATCGCCCAGCCGCGTGGCCGTGGTCACGTGATCGCGTTTGCCGAGGACCCGAACTTCCGCGCGTTCACGGAGGGCACCGAACTGCTGTTCATCAACGCGGTGTTGCTCGGGCCAGCACACTGAGAGCGGTGGCAATTTGAAATTTGCCATTTGAAATTCTCGAGGGGCGCGGCTTCGCCATCGCCCCTCGGGATGTCTCGCGCGAGCGATGGCCGGCAGGCCGAGCCGCCGGGAATTTCGAATGTCGAATTTCAAATTGCCCGTTCGTAGACGAGCGCCACCTCCGGCCCGCCCTCCTCCCCGTGCGGGGCATAGATCGGCCGCGTGCCGGCCGATGCGAATCCGCACGACTCGTAGAAGCGCATCGCCTGCAGGTTGCCCGGCATCACCGCGGCCTGCACGTGCGTGGCCTCTGCCCGCCGCGCATCGGCGACGGCATGCGCGAGCAGGAGCCGTCCGATGCCGTGTCCCTGCGCCTCCGGCGACACGTACAGCACGAACAACTCCCAGGTGTCGGCCCGGTGCATGCAGCGCCCGCTGCCGGCCACGCCCACCACCTGCCAGTCCGCCTGGGCCACTGTGAATCCGCTCCAGCCGGGGGCCGGCGCAAGCTCGCGGCGCACGCGGTCGACGCCGTAGAAGTGCGACAGGACGCGGGCGAGGTAGTCGGGCGTCACCAGCGGCGCATAGGCCTGGCGCGCGGCGCGCGAGCACACGTCGGCGATCGCGGTCGCGTCGGCGGGCGTCGCCGGCCGGAGGAAGGGGATGACGTTCACCCGACGAGCGTCATCGCCGCGCAGGACGCCTGTGGGGCCGCGGCCGTGCCCGTGGTGATGGCCTGGAGGTAGGCCTCGGCGAGGTAGGCGTAGCCCTGGTCACTCGGGTGGAACCCGTCGGCCGAGTAGGCCCCGGGCTGGTAGCTGCGCGCATCGCACATCAGGTCCACGACGGGGACGCGGCTGCTCAGCGGGTTGATGGCGTCGCGCGTGAGGCGCACGGCGATCTCCTGCACGATCCGACGCTCGGCGACGGGTCGCCCTGCGACGTACGGCAGGGCGCCGAAGTTCGGCACGTTGGCGACCACGATGAAGGCGCCCGGCGCGCGCGACCGGACCGCGTCGATCAGGCGGCCATAGTCCCTGGCGAATCCCTGCACCTGCTGCGCGATGTAGGTCGACGGGTCGGCGCCTCCCCGGCCTGCCGCCACCGCCAGCGCCAGGGTGTTCGTGTCGTTGCCGCCGGCGAACACCGTGACGAGCGTGGTGGTCGGTGGCACGAACGGCACCAGCATTGTCAGGAAGTTGCCGGGGATGTTGCGTCCGAGTTCGTCGCCGATGGCCTCGATGTCGGGGCTCAGCACGCCTCCGGGCAACGCCAGGTTGAGCAACGAGACGGTGCGGGTCTCGGCCAGCCGACGCTGGATCAGCCCGACGTAGGCCGTGCTCTCGCGGCAACTCGTGGCCAGGGGCAGGCACGGCACGCTGGCCCCGACACCCGCGGCGTCGCTGGCGCCAATCGGCGTGTACACCACCGGCACGTTCTGCGCCGGCGGCGTCGGCGAGGTGGGTGTGGTGGGTGTCGATCCGCTCCCGCCTCCACACGCGGCCAGCAGCGCCAGCAGCGTCGCGGCGACCGCCATGCGGACGTCCGGACCCCGGCTGCTATCATGCGCGCAGTCGCCGCGCCCAGTGTCTCGCATGCCCATGATCTCGTTCCGGCTCCGTCCCGGGCACGTGTTGCGTGCCCTCGTCGTCTCCCTGGTCCTGCTCGGCATGGCCGCACCCGCGTGGGCCCAGGCGCAAGCCGTGGCCAGTGCCACGCGTGTCACGTCGCCGAAGGAGCAGTTCGGCTTCGCCATCGGCGACGACTACCAACTCGCGACGTACGAGCAGCTCTCGGCCTACTGGGCGCGCCTCGATGCCGAATCCGACCGGATGTCGCTCGTCGACATCGGGAAGACCGCAGAGGGGCGCACGCAGTGGATGGCCATCATCACCTCCCCCGAGAACCATCGCAAGCTTGGGCGGTTGAAGGACATCGCCCGCCGGCTCGCACGTGCCGAGGACGTGGCCACCGACGCCGAGGCCCGCGCGCTCGCGGCCGAGGGCAAGGCCGTGGTGTGGATCGACGGCGGCCTGCACGCCAACGAGACGCTCGGCGCGCAGCAGCTGATCGAGACCGTCCACCAGCTCGTGAGCGGCGACGACGCCGAGACGCGGCGGATTCTCGACGACGTGGTCGTGCTGGCGGTGCACGCCAACCCCGACGGCCACGACCTGGTCGCCAACTGGTACCTGCGCGAGCGCGATCCGCTGAAGCGGTCGCTCGACGATCTGCCGCGGCTCTACCAGAAGTACGCCGGGCACGACAACAACCGCGATTCGTACATGAGCGCGCTGGCCGAGACCGCCAACATGAATCGCGTGCTCTACCGCGAGTGGTTCCCGCAGATCGTCTACAACCACCACCAGACGGGCCCGATCGGCACCGTGATGTTCGCGCCGCCCTTCCGCGACCCGTTCAACTACGTGTACGACCCGCTGGTCCCGACCAGCCTCGACCTCGTCGGCGCGGCGATGCACACGCGCTTTGCAGCCGAGGGCAAGCCCGGCGTCACGACGCGCCGGGGCGCGAACTACTCGACCTGGTGGAACGGCGGCCTGCGTACCACCGTGTACTTCCACAACATGATCGGGCTGCTCACCGAGACCATCGGCAATCCCACGCCGATGGAGATTCCGTTCCGCCCGGAGCGGGCGCTGCCGAGCAACGACCTGCCGTTCCCGATCACGCCGCAGACCTGGCACATGCGGCAGAGCGTCGACTACTCGCTCACGGCCAACCGCGCCGTGCTCGACCTGGCCTCGCGCTACCGCGAGCAGTTCCTCTTCAACATCTGGCGCATGGGCCGGAACGCCATCGAGCGCGGCCAGCGCGACACCTGGACCACCTATCCGCGGCGCGTGCAGAAGGTGCAGCAGGCCGCCGGCGGCGCGGTGACCGGCCCGGCGGCGCGGCGCGCAGGCGGTGCGCCACGCGCCCTCTTCGACACCGTGCTGCGCGACCCCGCGCTCCGCGATCCGCGCGGCTACGTGCTGCCGGCCGATCAGGCCGACTTCCCGACGGCCATCACCTTCACGAACGCCCTCATCCGCGCCGGCGTGACCGTGCACCGGGCCACCGCGCCGTTCACGGCCGGCGGCGCCAGCTACCCGGCCGGGTCGATCGTGGTGAAGATGGCCCAGGCCTTCAGGCCGCATGTGCTGGACATGTTCGAGCCGCAGGACCATCCCGACGACTTCCAGTACCCGGGCGGGCCGCCCATCCCGCCGTACGACAGCGCCGGGTGGACACTCGCCTTCCAGATGGGCATCCGCGCCGACCGGATCCTCGAGGCCTTCGACGGGCCGTTCGAGCAGGTCGCCGACGAACTGGGCATTCCGCCCGGGCGCATCACCGGCCCGGCGTCGTCGGCCGCGTTCGCCTTCCCGCACACGAGCAACCAGGCGTTCCGCGCCATCAACCGGCTGCTGAAGCAGGGCGAGACGATCGAGTGGCTGCCCGATGGTCGCTTCCGGGTGCCGGCGACGCCGCGCACGCGGGCGCGGCTCGAGGACGTGGCGCGGGTGACCGGGGTGTCGTTCGAAGGCACCACTCGTGAGCCGGTCGCGGGCAGTCGGCCGGTCTCACCGGTCCGGCTGGCCTTGTGGGATCGGTACGGCGGCTCGATGCCCTCGGGGTGGCTGCGGCTCGTGCTCGAGCAGTTCGAGTTCCCGTACGAGGTCGTCTACACGCCGCAGATTGACGCCGGTGGTCTGGCGGGACGCTTCGACGTGCTCGTGCTGCCCGATGGCGCGATCCCCGAGGGCTCCGGTTTCTCGGCGCGGATGCCGCGCCCCGAGTCGGTGCCGGAGGAATATCGGTCGCGCCTGGGCGCCTACTCCGGTGCCTCGACGCTGCCACAGCTGAAGGCCTTCCTGGAGGGCGGCGGCGCCGTGCTCGCCATCGGCGGGTCGACGTCGCTGGCGCGACACCTCGGCGTGCCGATCGGCAACAAGCTCGTCGACGCGAAGGGCGCGGCGCTCCCCGAGGAGGCGTACTACATCCCGGGGTCGATCCTGCGCGTGAAGGTGGACGCTGCGCACCCCATCGCCCACGGGCTGGCCAGCGACGTCGACGTGTACTTCGACAACAGCCCGGTATTCACGCTGCCCGCCGACGCCGCGGCCGCGGGCCTCACGCCCATCGCCTGGTTCGACGGCCCGGCGCCGCTGCGCAGCGGCTGGGCCTGGGGCCAGGACCGGCTGCAGGGCGGGGTGGCGATCGCGGAGGCGCGTGTCGGCAAGGGCGCGCTCGTGCTGTTCGGGCCGGAGATCACGTTCCGGTCGCAGCCGCACGGCACGTTCAAGTTCCTCTTCAACGGGATCCTGCGCGGGGCGGGGCGCTGACGGGGGCAATTCGAAATTCGACAGTCGAAATTCCCGGCGGCTCGGCCTCTCGGCCTTCGCCGCGCGACGATTTTCGCGGCAGCGGAGACGCGCATGCGCCGGCGGCGAGCGGCCGATGG
Organism: Luteitalea sp.; assembly: GCF_044337415.1. Classification (GTDB taxonomy): domain Bacteria; phylum Acidobacteriota; class Vicinamibacteria; order Vicinamibacterales; family Vicinamibacteraceae; genus Luteitalea. The sequence goes on along the minus strand of NZ_JBIINP010000042.1, from coordinate 5,428 downwards.
CCCTCGCTCCGGAACTTCAAGTGTCCAATTTCGAATTGCCTACATCTTGTGGAGGGGTGGGCACGGCACCGTCGGCATCGGCTCGCCCTGGCGGGCGGCCTGCTCGCGCCAGCGGTGCTTGTCCTGGTACATGCGGGCGTCGGCTGCGGCCATCAGCGCCTCGGACGAGTCGCCGTCGCGGGGGAAGACCGCAGCGCCGATGCTCACCGTCATCGTGAACGATCGGCCATCGGGCAGGCGCATCTCGTGGCCGGCGATCTGCTGCTGCAGGTGCCGCAGGCGGTCCTCGGCCTCTTCGCGGCCGCACTCCGGCATCATGATCACGAACTCGTCGCCACCGTAGCGCGCGCACACGTCGTAGGGGCGCACCGCCTGGCGGAGCACCGTGGCCAGCTCGCGCAGCGCGAGGTCGCCCACGGGGTGCCCCTCGCTGTCGTTGACCAGCTTGAAGTCGTCGACGTCGATCAGCAGCAGTGACAGCCGCGAGGCCTGCCGCGCGGCGCGCGCGAGTTCCTGCGTGAGGTGCATCCACAGGAAGCGCGTGTTCGGCAGGCCCGTGAGCGGGTCGGTCAGCGCCTCCGCCTGCGCCCGCGAGAGCTGCAGGGCATGGCTCACGACGGGGCCCGCCTGCCGTGCCACCATCTCGAGCAACCGGCACTCGTCCTGCGTGTAGCAGCCGGGCGTCACGTGGTAGATCGCGAGCGCCCCCACCAGCTCGTTCTGCTCACCGTACAAGGGGCACACGATCGACGACCGCAGCCGCGTGGCGGCGGCCGCGCGGGCGTCCATGCAGGCCTGCGGGTCGCCGTTGGCGACCGCCCGCTGCTCGCGCAGCGACTGCCCGAACATGCCGGTGTCGGTGCCCACCTGCACGGTGGCGAGCATCTCGGCCTCGATCCCCTCGGTGAAGGCGGCCTTGAACAGGCGCGCCACCGGGTCGTGCAGGTACAGCGCCGCGCTCGAGTAGGGAATCACCCGTCGGAGCTTCTGGGCCAGCAGCTGCGCGGTGCCCTCCACGCCGAGGCCGGCGCTGATGGCCTGCGAGATCTCGAACAGCGCGACGTCCTCGCGGCGCGCCGACACGATGGAGCCGAGCGAGGTGTCGGTGGTGGCCACCGCAGGCCCGCCCGCATCGATGGTCGGCAGCAGCGTGATGAACCGCTCGACGATCGCCGCGTCGAGCGACTTGCCCGCTTCCTCGCGCAGCACTGCCACCGCGGCATCGCGCGTGAGGCGGTCGCGATACGGTCGATCGCTGACCAGGGCGTCGTAGCAATCCACGACCGCCAGCACACGGGCCCCGACGGGGATGGCGTCCTTGGCCAGGCCTTCCGGGTAGCCCTTGCCGTCCCAGCGCTCGTGGTGCGACCGCACGAACGCCGCGACGTGGGGGGGCAGCGGCACGCCGCTGATGAGATCGGCGCTCACCTGCGGGTGGATGCGGATCTTGTGGAATTCCTCGACCGACAGGGGACCAGGCTTGGCCAGGATGTGGTCGGGGACGGCCAGTTGTCCGATATCGAGGAGCAGGGCCGCCGTTCGAACCGCCTCGACGTCGTCGGCCGACAAACCGACCGCCTGCGCCAGGCGCGTGGCCCAGGCCCGCCGACGGGTGAGCCGCGTGCCTGACGGGTCGTGCTTGGCGTCGATGGCGCCCGCGAGCGCCTCCACCAGCGAGGCGTGGACGTAGCCGGCGGCCGGGGTCTGCAGGGATTCCCGGCCCGGGCGCAGCGCGAGGACGGCGACCACCGTGATCCCGATGGCCACGCCCATGGCGAGCGCACCCGCCACCCCCTGCCCGCCAGCGAGCAGCAACGTGCCGAGGACGGCACAGGTTGCGGCCACGGCCAGCAACCGGGTGGAGGACGAGGGAGCGGACACTTTCCTCGGACAGTATCCTCCCGTCCGGCCCCCCGCAGCAACGGTGCGCCTTGACGGCCCGTCGGCCGGGATGTCACGCTCGTCTGATGGGAGTGACGCTGGCGACCCGACTCCGGGCGCTGTGGCTCGCGTGGCTGCTGGTGCTGGCGCCGGCGGGTCCCGCAGGCCTCATCCTCTCCGGTCACGCGACCGGAGCGGACGGGCATGTCACGACCGTTGTCCACGACGCGACCGACCACGGCATCTCCGCCGGCGCGCTGGCCGACGCCCCGCCTGACCGCCACTGCCTCTACTGCCAGTCCGCGTCCTCCCACCGCTTCGGCTGGGTGGAGGCCGCGGCACGCCCCGATGCGCCCGACTCCACGGCCATCGTCTGGGCCGAGTTGCAGGAAGGGGCGCCCCGGTCCGACTCCGGCGCCGCACTCCCCGCCCGCGCCCCGCCCGCGCGCGCCTGATCGGCCGACCGGCCGACCGATTCCTCCATCCCGAGAAGGTGAACGAGGCGTGCGGCCCGCAGCCGGCCCGCGCCGACGATCGGCCCGTGCGCCGTCGTCACGACGCGTGGCATTCCCGCGTCACCACGCTGCAACTGGAGTACAGGCTCATGGTGCTCGTTGGCACATCCTTTCTGAACTCGCGGGTCGGCGCGCCGCCCGCGCGCCATCCCCTGGCGGTCGTCCGCCGCATGATCGGCCGGGGCGCGACCGGCCTCCTCGTTGTCGCGACGCTCGGCGTCGCTCCCGCGCTTGCCCAGCCGGGCGCCGCCCAACTGCGCGGCCGCGTGGTGGCCGGCGAGACGAAGACCCCGCTGCCTGGCGTGACCATCACCGTCGAGGAGCGCGGGACGACGGCCGTCACCGACGACGCGGGCGCGTTCGTCATCGCCGCCCCGGGCACGGGCGTGGTGCACGTCCGGGCCAGCGCGCCCGGTTTCCTGCCGAGCCGGCGCGAGGTGACGATGAGTGCCTCGACGGAGGCCATCGAGATCGTGCTGCAGGACGACCTGCACTACGCCGAGGCCGTCACGGTCGGCCCCGCGCCTCGCGATCCGTTCGAGTCGTACCAGCCGACCTCGGTGCTGGCGGGGCAGGAGCTCGACATCAAGGCGGAGGGGTCGCTGGGTGCGCTGCTGCGCAACGAGCCCGGCGTCGCCGAGCGCTCGCTGGGCCCGGGACCATCGCGGCCGATCATCCGCGGCCAGGACGGCGACCGCGTGCTGATCATGCAGAACAGCCAGCGCACCGGCGACCTGTCCAGCCAGTCCGGCGACCACGGCGTGACCATCAATCCCGCCGCGGCGACGCAGGTCGAGGTGGTGCGTGGCCCCGCCACGCTGCTGTACGGCGCCAACGCGATCGGCGGCCTCGTGAACGTGATCGACAGCCAGATCCCGACGCGCCCGACGTCGCGGATGACGGGCAACACGCAGGTGGACCTGGCGACCAACGCCGGCCAGGCCAGCGGTGCGGGTGACCTGACGGTGGGCAACGGGCGCTGGGCGCTGAACCTCGGCGCCTCGGCTCGCCGCGCCGGGGAGTACGAGACGCCGGAGGGACCGGTCGACAACTCGCAGTCGCGTGGCGTGTTCGGCAGCGTCGGCGTGGCGCGTACCACGGCCGACAGTTACCTGGGCGCTGCCGTGCAGCTCGACGACATGCGCTACGGCGTGCCCGTGGTGCATGGCGGCGAGATCGAGCTCACGCCCCGCCGGCAGGTCTACAACGGGCGCGGCGAGGCGCGGAACCTCGACGGGGTCTTCAGCTCGGTGCGCGGGTCGGTGGCGTATCACCGCTACCGCCACGACGAGATCGAGGGCGACGCGATCGGCACGCAGTTCAGCAACGACCTCCTCGACCTCGACCTGCGGGCCACGCACGCGCCTGTCGGGCGCATGACGGGCACCGTCGGCGTGTCCGGGTACGGACGAGCCTTCGAGGCCATCGGTGAGGAGGCGCTGTCGCCGCGCGTCGAGCAGCGCGTGTTCTCGGCCTTCTCGTACCAGGAGGTCGCCTGGTCGCACCTCACGCTGCAGTTCGGCGGTCGGTACGACCACACGACGTACGCGCCCGAGGGCGGCCTGCGCGCCCGGACGTTCGACAACGTCTCGTTCTCGGTGGGCTCGCTGTTCCGGCCGTCGGAGCAGAGCACGCTGGCGGTGAGCTTTGCCCGCGCGGCGCGCAATCCGGCGCTCGAGGAGCTGTACTTCTTCGGCGAGCACGCCGGCAACCTCTCGTTCGAGATCGGCAACGAGGATCTCGATTCCGAGGTGGCCTACGGGCTCGACGTGTCGTACCGCGTGCGCCTGCCGCGCGTGTCGGCGGAGGTCACGTACTTCAACAACACGGTCGACAACTACATCTTCCGCAACGAGATCTCGGAAGAGGAGTTCGAGGAGCGCTACCCGGACGAGGGCCATGGCGAGGACCACGACCACGACCACGGTCACGAGCACGAGGGCGAGTACGAGGAGTACCCCTACGTCGAGTTCATCGCCCGCGACGCGCGCCTGCAGGGCGTGGAGGCGCACGCCGATGTCGACCTGTCGGGCGGGTTCCACCTCGAACTCGGGGTCGACACCGTCTACGGCGAGCAGCGCGCCAGCGGCGATCCGCTGCCGCGCATCCCGCCGGTGCGCTTCACGGGCGGCCTGCGCTACCACCGCAACGCGCTGCAGCTCGGCGCGCAGGTGGTGAGCGCCGCGGAGCAGGATCGCGTCTACGGCGTGGAGACGCCGACCGACGGCTTCACGACGCTGCGCCTGTTCGGGGCCTACTCCATCCAGGCCGGCCGCGTCGTGCACACCATCTCGGGCCGCTTCGACAACGTCACGGACCAGCTGTTCCGCAACCACCTGAGTCTGGTCAAGGACCTCGTGCCGGAGATGGGCCGCAACGCGCGCATCACCTGGAGCGTGAAATTCTAGGAATCACAGGGTAGGGCGGGGTGTCCCACCCCGCCATCCCTCAATGGTTCGACGAGCGGCGCGGTCGGAGACCGCGCCCTACCTCGGTGGGACGTGGAGGGGGGAGGGCACCCCCACGCGTCACAGGGTGCTGTTCCAGAGCGGCTCGGGGATGCCGCGCTGGTGGTTCTCGTAGCGGGCCATGATGAACAGCGCGTCCGAGAGCCGATTCAGGTAAGGGATCACGAACGTGCCGACCGGTTCGCCGTGCGCGAGCGTGATGGCCTCGCGCTCGGCGCGGCGGCACACGGTGCGGGCCACGTGCAGGTGCGCGGCGCCGGCGGCGCCGCCGGGCAGGATGAAGTTCTCGATCGGCCCGACCACCGCGTTCAGCTCGTCCATCAGCTGCTCGAGCGCCTCCACGTGGCGCGACTCGATCTGCGGGATGCGGTACGTGGCCTTGTCCTCCTCGAGAAAGCAGAGGTCCGACCCGAGGTGGAACAGCTCGTTCTGGATGACGGGCAGCGTCTCGGCCAGGCGCGGCACGAGCCCGTGGGCCAGCGCGACGCCGATCTGCGAGTTCAGCTCGTCGACGGTGCCATAGGTGGCCACGCGCAAGGCATCCTTCGATACCCGCTGGCCCCC
>NZ_JBIINP010000172.1:0-8681 GCF_044337415.1 Luteitalea sp. | reverse complement strand
GCGGTGGCGATCGTGCAGGGCGCGCCGCTCGCCCGTGGCTTCGCATTCCCGCGCCAGACCAACGAGTTCTACTACCTCACCGGCATCGAGACGCCAGGCGCGTACATCATCCTCGACGGACGCACGCGCACGACGACGCTGGTGCTGCCGCCGCGCAACGAGCGGCTCGAGCGCAGCGAGGGCAAGGTGCTGTCGGCCGAGGACGCCGACCTCGTGAAGCGCCTCACCGGCGCCGACGCCGTGGTCAGCACGCGGGCCATGGGCGAGGACTGGCTTGCCGAGCTCGTGAAGGCCCCGGCGCCTGCGGTCTACACGATGTTCACGCCGGCCGAGGGCACCGCGGAGAGCCGCTACGAACTGCAGAACGCCAACGCCGCCATCGCCGCCGACTACTGGGACGGGCGCGTCTCGCGCGAGGCCCACTTCGTCAACCTCATCCGCACGCGCGCGCCGCGCGTCGAGGTGCGCGACCTCACGCCGATCCTCGACGAGATGCGCAGCGTGAAGAGCCCGCGCGAGATCGCCCTGATTCGCCGCGCCTCGCAGCTGGCCGGCCTCGGCATCCTCGAGGCGATCAAGAGCACGAAGGCCGGGCTGTACGAGTACCAGCTCGATGCGGCGGCGCGGTACATGTTCCTCGCCGGCGGCGCGCGCCTCGAGGGCTACCGGTCGATCACCGCGGCCGGCACGGCCAACATCTGGAACGGCCACTACTACCGCAACGACGCCCTGCTGAAGGACGGCGACCTCGTGCTGATGGACTTCGCGCCCGACTACGGCTACTACACGAGCGACGTCACGCGGATGTGGCCGGTCAACGGCAAGTACTCGCCGGTGCAGCGCGAACTGCTGCAGATCGTCCTCGAGTACCGCAACGTCGTCATGGGGCTGATTCGGCCCGGCATCACGACGAAGGAGATTTACGAGCAGGCGAAGGTCGCGATGGCGCCCGTGCTGGCCAGGCGCACGTGGTCCAAGCCGGTGTACGAGCAGGCAGCGCGTAAGATGGTGGAGACGGGCGGGGGCACGCTGTCCCATCCCGTCGGCCTCGCGGTGCACGACGATGGCCCCTACAACCGCGGACCGCTCAAGGTCGGCCACGTCTTCTCGATCGACCCCCAGCTGTGGGTGCCCGAGGAGACGCTCTACATCCGCTACGAGGACGTGATCGTCATCACGCCCGACGGCTACGAGAACTTCACCGCGTTCCTGCCCACCGCACTCGACGAGCTCGAGCGGCTGGTCGGCAAGGGCGGCATCGGCCTCCAGCTGCAGCCGCCACCAGACGCCGCTCTTCGAAGGTGACCCATGTCCGCCTGCCGCTGTGCCGTCCTTCTGGCCGTGTTCCTCCCCCTGGGCCAGTGGACGGTACTCGCGCAGGCACCCGATCCGTCGCCTCCCGCACCGGCGGCCGTCTCCGCGGCCGCGCCCGCCGACACCACGCCCGCGGACCAGATGGACGTGGCGGACCTCATCCGCCTGCTGCGGCACAAGCCGCCGCCGACCGGGACGTTCGACTACACGAAACGCATGAAGGCGATCGCCCCGGTCATCGGTGTGAAGCCCTCGTCGGGCGTGATCATCGGGGGCGCCGGCAACGTCGCGTTCTATCGCGGCGATCCCGCCACCACGCACATCTCGTCGAGCGTGGCCAGCGCGACGGTGACCAGCAAGAAGCAGGCGGGCATCAGCGCCCGCACCACGATGTTCGGCCGCGACGACCGCTGGCGCGCCGAGGTGGACTACCGCTTCCAGTGGACTTCGCTCGACACGTCCGGCCTCGGCATCGCCACGGCTGAAGCCGAGCCGCAACTGGCCCGCTTCGACTTCTATCGCCTGTATCAGTCCGGGTACATGCGCGTGCGCCCGAACCTGTTCGTCGGCGGCGGGCTCCACTTCGACAGCCACGCCGACGTGCGGGCGGCGGAGGGCGAGGAAGCGGCGTGGGAGGGCTCGCCCTATGTGCTGTACAGCACGGCGAGCGGGTTGCCGCTCGACACGCAGATGTCGGCCGGCCCGAGCGCCGAAGTGATCTGGGACAGCCGCGACAGCTTCATCAACGCGGACCACGGCAGCCTGGCGCGCGCCAGCTACCGCGTGATGTTCGACGGGTTCCTGGGCGGCGACACGCACTGGGAGAAGGTCACCGTCGACCTGCGCTCCTACAAGCGCCTGTCCGACGACGGCAGGCACAAGCTCGCGGGATGGGCGTACGCCGACATGGTGGTGAGCGGCGTGGCGCCGTACTTCGACCTGCCGTCCACGGCCAGCGACGGCTACGGCCGCTCGGGGCGCGGGTACGCCGAGGGCCACTTCCGCGGCGAGAAGCTCGCCTCGTTCGAGCTCGAGTACCGCGGCCCCATCACGAAGAACGGCCTGCTCGGCTGGGTGGCGTTTGCCAACGCGACCACCGTGTCCAACAGCCTCGAGGGCGAGCGGTTCTTCGACCACTTCGCGCCTGGCGGAGGAGTGGGACTCCGGCTGCTGTTGAACAAGCGGTCGAAGACCAACCTCGCCTTCGACGTCGGCCTCGGCGAGCGCCGCAGTCGCGGCGTCTATCTCGCCATCCAGGAAGCGTTCTGAGCAGGGCGGTGCAGAGCTCCGCCCTGCATTCTGAATTTTGAATTCCGAATTCGGTTACCGGCGACGGCTAGCGGCGGTTCGCCAGCACGGCGGCCAGCGCGGCGAGGCCGCCGGCCACGACGATGGCGCGGCCGACGCGCAGCAGGCTGACGACCCAGGCGATGCCGAGGCCGAGGGCCGGCCACTGCACCCACCAGTCGCCGCTCCACGTCATCAGGTTGATGACGATGAGGAGCGCCAGGATGAGCGGCGCGGTGAACAGGAATCGGATGGCACTCAGGGTGCTGCGCACGGCGTGACCCGCCTCCGCGGGAACAGGAACAGGCTGCAGCCTTCTGGCTACAGGCCACCTGCTAGCCAGATCGTACGAACGCGCCGGTCGGAAGTTCAGGAACGATTCGGAATTCAGAGTTCGGAATTCAGGGGCATCCGGGCGGGCCACGGGCAGCTCGGGGCGGAAAGCAGGGGCATCAAGGAGAGTCATCGGCAGCTCGGGCCGCCGGCAGGGCCATGGCGGCCCCTCAGCGCCCTGCGTGATGAGTGCCGCGCCTCGGGTCGCCTGTCGCCCCCAGCCCCTGTGCAACCGGACGCATGGGTAAACGAGCCCCCAGCCCCCAGCCCCCAGCCCCCAGCCCCCAGCCCCCAGCCCCCAGCCCCTAGCCCCCAGCCCCCAGGCTGTGCCCTACACGAGTCCGAGCCGTTGTGCCGGCGTCCACGCGTATCCCGGGAACACCGGGCGCAGGTCCTTCACGCCGAGGTGGGCGGTGATGACGTCGCCCAGCACGTCACGGAAATCGGTGGTGATGGCCAGGTCGCGCCGGTCCGCGCGAGCGGCCTCGTCGAGCCCGGGCCAGCGACCGTACACCCGCCCGCCGCGCACCGGGCCGCCGAGCACCAGCATCGCGTTGCCATGGCCGTGGTCGGTGCCGCGCGTGCCGTTCTCGGCGACGGTCCGGCCGAACTCCGACATGGTCACCACCACCACGTCCTGCATCGCCGTGCCGAGGTCGGCGACCAGCGCGCCCAGCGCCTGGCCGACGTCGCCGAGGCGGGCGGCCAACTGGCCCGTCGCGCCGCCCTGGTTGATGTGCGTGTCCCAGCCCCCCGTTTCGGCAAACGCCACCTCGAGGCCGACGTCGGCCTTGATCAGGCGTGCCACCTGGCGGAGCGCCTCGCCGAACGGCGAGCGGGGATACGCGGCGCCGGCGGTGGTGGCCGGGCCGCTGGCCTCCACCTCGCGCAGCGTGCGCATGGCGTCGAAGGTCTCGCGGCCCGTGTCGCGGAGCACGCGGTCGGCGGCGGCAGCGTACTGCGCCTCGAAGGCATCGCCTGTGTCGGCGCCGCCCGCCACGTGCATCCGCTCGAGGCTCGTCATGGCCAGCGTCGGCGCGGCGCCCTGCAGGATGCGCGGCAGCTGCGACGACAGCGCCACGGCGCGCATCGCCCCGGCATGCTCGGCGTCGTGCCGTTGCGCGACGAGCCGGTTCAACCAGCCGTCCTGCGTGCGCTTCACGCCGGGCGTGCCGGTCTCCATGTAGTCCTGCGCGTCGAAGTGCGAGCGCGTCGGATCGGGCGATCCGCAGGCGTGCACCACGGCCAGCGAGCCGTTGCGATAGAGCGCGTGCAGCGGCGCGAGTCGCGGGTGCAGGCCGAAGTGGCCGTCGAGGTCGAGGGCGCCGGCCTCGCGGCCAGGGCGGGCGACGGCGATCGTCGGGCGCGCGGCGTAGTAGGCGGCATCGCCGTGCGGCACGACCATCGACAGGCCGTCGACGGCGCCGCGTTGGAACACCACCACCAGCACCTTGCGTCGCCGCGTGGCCGCCTCGGCGGCGCGCGCCAGGAAGTCGGGCGCGAAGCCCAGGCCAAGGAGCGCGACGGCGCCCTGCTTCACGAAGATTCGTCGAGTGTGCAGCATCGCGCAGGTCCTCCTGGCTACCGCCTCTGGAACTCCGGAGACCCGATGAGCAGCGCCGCCATGTCTGCCGCCGTGCTCGCCTTCGCCATCGTCGCCAGCGTGGCGGGCGAGGGCGTGCGGAGCAGCAGGGCGTCGGCCATCGCGCGCGCCCGCGCCTCGGGGGTGTCGCCGGTGAGCGCCGGCAGGCGCGCCGGCCCCACGCCGCGCATCTGGCCAGACGCGAGCGCCACCGCGACGTTCATCCGCTGCACGAGCGCGCCGCCGTTGGTCCACGCGTCGGCCGTGTCGCGGTAGCCGGTCGGCGGCTCGGCGAAGTAGGGCGGCATGCCGAGCGTGCGCAACTGCTGGCCGAGCGCGCCGGCCATGCGCACGTCGGCGCCCAGCACGCGCACGGCGCTGGCCACGAACTCGATCGGCGTCTTCACCTTGGCCAGCCGCGCGGCAGGCGCCAGGAACTCGGGCGACTCGACAAGCGCGCGCATCGTCTCGCGCAGGTTGCCGTTGGTGGCCGTGAAGCGCGCGGCGACGCGCGCCACCAGCGCCTCGGGCGGCGTGTCGGACACGAACCGCCTCGCCAGCTTGCGCGCGACGTGCCGCGCCGTCGCCGGGTGCCGGGCGAGCATGTCGAGCACGCGCTCGCCTTCCTCGCGGCCGCCGGCCGGCAGCGCCTGCCCGAGCACCGTCTTCGTGCCGGTGTCGTGGCGTCGTGGGTCGTACGTGGCCTCGCCGCCGCGCCTCGGCTCGCGGATCGTCCAGCCCGTGAACGCACGCGCCACGGCCACCACGTCCTGCTGCGTGTAGCCGCCGTCGACGCCCAGCGTGTGCAGCTCGAGTAGCTCGCGGGCGTAGTTCTCGTTCAGGCCCATCGGCCCACGGCGCGTGCGCGTGCCGGGCGCGCTGCTCTGCCAGTTGTCGAGATAGAACAGCATCGCCGGGCTGCCGGCGACGGCCCCGAGCATGTCGCGGAACGAGCCGAGCACGTACGGCCGGATGGCGGTGCGCTCGAAGTCGTACACGTACATCCGCACGGGGCCCTTGCCGGCGAAGACGTTGAAGTGGTTGAACCAGAAGTCGACCAGCAGCTCCTCGAGCTGGCGCTGCGCCGCGGTCGCGCGTACCAGCTTCTGGGTGGCGAGTTCGACCACGACGAGGCGCTCGGGCCCCGGCGCCTGCATGCGCATCGCCTCGGCCGGATCGGCCGGCGCCTCGATGGTCCCGGGTGCCTCGTCGCTGCGCATGGCGGCGGCGCGGCGTCGCTCGAGCGCCGGGATGTAGTACGTGTCGGCCAGGGTCCGGGGCGACATCGCCAGCGTCTGCAGGCGAGCCAGGCGCGCCTCGAGCGCAGCCTCGGGTGCGGCCGGTGTGCCCAGTTGTGTCTCGAGCCAGGCCGACAGCCCCTGTGCCTCGAGCTGTCGCACGAGGTCGGCGGTGGCGCCGAAGCTCAAACGGCTGGCCGCGTGGACGGCGGCCTCACGGTCGAGCGCGGGCCGCCCGGGCGCCGCGTCGAGGGTCAGCAGGGCGCCGAGGGTTAGTACGGCGATCGACGACAGGGTCACACGCGAGGGGCGGGCAGGCATGGTCACGTCTCCGGGCAGGCTCCATGCTAGGATGCGCCCGGTTACGCCTCGCGTACGTCGCGGACGTCCGGTTTCACGAAAGTTTCGCAATCGATGACCGTGCGCACCCTCCTGCACGGTGTCCTGTCGTGTGCGGTGGCCGTGGGCGCCTGGTCCCTGGTCGCGCCCGCCCAGGCGCCCGTGCCCGTCCCTGCCGCCGACCCCGGGCGTCGACCCGCGCGCGTGGTCCTCACGTGGCGCGACGATCCGGCCCGCACGCAGGCGGTCACGTGGCGCACGGACGCACTCGTCGAGGAGGCCTTCGCCGAGATTGCCGAGGCGACCGCCAACCCGGGGTTCGGGGCGGTGGCGCGTCGGTCACCCGCACGCACCACGGCTGTCCCCGTGCCCGGCGGCACGACGGCCTACTACCACGAGGCCCGCTTCACGGCGCTCCGCCCCGACACGCTCTATGCGTACCGCGTCGGCGACGGCGCCACGTGGAGCGAGTGGTTCCACTTCCGGACGGCGGCGCTCGAGCCCGCGACCTTCTCCTTCATCTACGTCGGCGACGCACAGAACGACATCCGGTCGCTCTGGTCGCGCGCGATCCGCTCGGCGTTCCTCGAGGCGCCACGGTCGCGGTTCGTGATCCATGCCGGCGACCTCGTCAACACCGGCGAGAGCGACGAGCAGTGGGGCGAGTGGTTCGGCGCGGGCGGCTGGATCAACGGCATGGTCCCGCAGGTGCCGGTGGTGGGCAACCACGAGTACGGGCGCCTCACTCGCACCGACCCGCGCCAGCTGAGCGCGCTGTGGCGGCCGCAGTTCGCGCTGCCGGAGGACGGCCCGGAGGGCCTGGCCGAGACGGCCTACAGCTTCGACTTCCAGGGCGCCCGCATCATCGTCCTCAACTCCAACGAGGACACGCGACTGGCCGACCAGGCCGCCTGGCTCGAGGCGCGCCTGAAGGAACCGCGACCGCGCTGGACGATCGTCACCTTCCACCATCCCGTCTTCTCGGTGGCCAACGACCGCGACAACCCGAAGATTCGCGACGCGTGGAAGCCGCTCTTCGAGAAGTACGGCGTCGACCTCGTGCTGACCGGGCACGACCACACGTACGGCCGCGGCGAGAACCTGATCGACGGCGCCTCGCGGCGCGAGGAGGGGGGCCCGGTGTACGTGGTGTCGGTGAGCGGGCCGAAGATGTACGAGGTGGGCAAGGGCCGCACGTGGGCGACCCGCACCGGCGCCAACGTCCAGCTCTTTCAGGTGATCACGGTGTCGCCGCAGGCGATCAAGTTCGAGGCACGCACCGTGACCGGGCAGCTGTTCGACGCCTTCGACATCACGCGCAGCCGCAATGGCCGCCGCAGGTTCGTCGACCGCAAGCCCGAACTGCCGGTGAAGTACTAGCCGGTTGCGAGCAATTCAGAATTCAGAGTTCAGAATTCGAAGCTTGAAGCTTGAAGTCGAAGCTTTGAGTTTGAAGTTTGAATTTCAAGGTTCAGAGTCCACACCATGTGCCGATCTGCGTGTCGGGTTCGAGTGCTGGCGCACGTCGCGTTGCTCGCGTGCCTCGGGATCTCGTCCGCCTGCGTGGCCGCGTCGCAGGACCTGCCCGCCCCGCAGCCCGAGGCGCTCGCGAAGGTCTGGACTGAGGAGCACCTGGCGCTGCCGCCCGCACCGCTCGTCACGCACGCGCTCGTCGAGGCCCAGGTCGCCCGGCTGGTGCGCGAGAGCGGCGGGCTCATCGCCAGTGAACTGCTGGGCCAGTCGGTCGAGGGGCGCGCCATTCACCACCTCACGATAGGGCGCGGCCAGACCGCCGTCCTGTTGTGGTCGCAGATGCACGGCGACGAGCCGACGGCGACCTCGGCGCTGTTCGACCTCTGCCAGTGGCTGGTGCGCCACCGGCAGGAGCCGCTGGTCGCGAGGTTGCTCGACACGCTCACGCTGCACATCGTGCCGATGCTCAACCCGGACGGCGCCGAGCGCTTCCAGCGCCGCAACGCGCAGGGCATCGACATCAACCGCGACGCGCTCCACCTGCAGGCGCCCGAGGGCCGCCTGCTCAAGGCGCTGCGCGACGAGGTGAACCCGATCATCGGCTTCAACCTGCACAACCAGAACTGGCGGACCTCGGTCGGCACGCCGCCGCAGCCGGCCGCCATCTCGCTGCTCGCCGTCGCCTACGACGAGGCGCGGTCCGAGGACGCGCGTCGCCAGCTCACCAAGCGCGCCTGCAGCGTGATCGTCGAGGCCCTGCAGCCCTTCGCGGCCAACCGCATCGGCCGCTACGACGATGAGTTCGAGGTGCGGGCGTTCGGGGACAACATCACGAAGTGGGGTACCGGTGTGGTGCTGATCGAGACCGGACCCTGGCCCGGGCCCGAGCCCGATCGGGCCCTCGTGCAGATGAATTTCGTCGCGCTGGTCTCGGCGCTCGACGCCATCGCCAGCGGGCGCGTGGCGCAGGCCGATCCGGCCGTGTACGAGCGGCTGCCCGAGAACGACGGCAACCTGTTCCACACGATCGTGCGCGGCGGCACGGTGATCCCCGGCACGGGCGTGGCGCCCTTCCTGGCCGACGTCGGGATCGCGGGCACGCGCACCGTGCGATC
>NZ_JBIINP010000196.1:0-7192 GCF_044337415.1 Luteitalea sp. | reverse complement strand
GTTCGATGCGGAAGAGGAAGTCGGGCGAGACCAGCACGGCCTGCAGCGCGATCGCCAGCGCCTCGTCGAACGACTCGCCCGCCTTCTGCGCCTTCGCCATGACGGCGACGTACGGCGCCAGCTCGCCACTCGTCACCGGACGACGGAAGGCCCGTTGGGCGACGTGCGAGATGTTGCGCAGCGCGCAGGACGCGCCGTGACGGGGCGAAGCCGTGGGCCGCGCCTGTCCGGCCGCGGCAGCGGTGGCACTACCCGTCGGGGCCGTGCCGGCCACGTGCGGCAGGTGCCCGCACGCGTACACGGCCTGCAACGACGCGCGCGACGGCGCCACCTGGGCGTCGAACGGCCCGGCCAGTTCGATCCGCCCCACGCGGGCGAGGTTGATCGGCGCCGTCTTCAGCGCCGCGATGCGCTCGTCGAAGTTCTTGCGCGCCGCCTCGATGCGTTCCGGGGTCGGATTGTTGCGCGGCGGCGTGAACACCGGCACGCGATCCTGCTCGACGCGGTCGCTCGGCTTCGGCCCGTTGAAGCGCCTCGGCAGCCCGTCGTAGAGGTCGAGCATCGCCACGGCCAGCCAGCGTTCGCCGGGCGTGAGCGGCACCGTGAACTCGAGCGTCTTGCCGTCGAGTTCCTGCTCGTCCTCGTCGAACGACGCCTGCGCCGCGGGGTCGATCTCCTGCGTCGCCGCCAGGGCACCGTCGACGTACAGCCCGATGCGCACCGGCATCGACCCGAGCGGACGACGGCCGTTCAGGAACGCGCGGATGAGGTACTGGCCCGGCACGGTCACGCGGTGCAGCGCATGCGCCGAGTTGGGCAGGCTCAGCCCGCTCGTGTCGTACGAGGCGGGCACCGTGCGGACGGGCGCCACGACCGCGGTGGGCGCCTTGAGGCGTACGAGGGTCGGCGCCTGCGGCTCGTGCCCGAACATCGCCGTGCGTACCACGCGCTCGGACGCCACCATGTACTTCTCGAACAGCACCGGCGAGAGCGACAGCACGTCGCCGATGTTGTCGAAGCCGTACCCGGCATCGTCCTGCGGGAAGTCGTCGGCCGGACGGATGTCCACGCCGAACAGGTCGCGCACGGTGTTGTTGTATTCGGTGCGATTGAGGCGGCGCGCCGTCACGCGGCCGGGATCGGGCGGGGTGATGCGCTCGAGGCGCAGGAACTCCTGCTCGATCCAGCGCGTGACGACCTCGACCTCCTTCGGGTCGGGCCGCTCCTCGTCCTCCGGGGGCATCTCGCCGGTGCGGAGCTTCAGGAGGACGGTCTCGAACTCCTCGGGATGCGCCGCGAGCGCCCCGGCCAGCTGGTGCCGCTCGAGGTTCACCCCGCCCTTCTGCCGGCGGTCGTTGTGGCAGTCGGTGCAGGTCTTCTCGAGGAAGGGGCGGACGACGGTGTCGAAGGTGGCGCGATCCGGCTCGCGGTCGCTGGCCGGGGTCGGGCCAGACGACGCGGCGGTGGCCAGGGAGGCCACGACCACGAGGATCAGGACGAGCGCACGTCGCACGGGATCCCCGTCATTGTAAACCGGGGCACGACGGCACGGGAATGGCCGCCACCGGCCTGGGGAGATGGAGGGACTGCCACGTGGGCACTCCCTCACCAACGGCTAGTCCCCTGAGGGACGATGGGCCGGGCCGGTGCCCTAGGTCGCGGAGACCAGGATGTCGTTCAGCCGCACTTCGAAGATCAGCGTCGCGTTCGGCGGGATGGACCCACTGCCCGTCGACCCGTAGGCCAGCTCGGGCGGGATGACCAGCCGACGGATGCCGCCGACCTTCATGCCAGGGACGCCCTGCTCCCAACCCCGGATGACCGAGCCTGCGCCCAGCACGAACGTGAACGGCGTCCGTCCCGCCTGCAGCGAGGTATCGAACAGCGAGCCCTTGTTGTCAGTCGTCGCCGTGCTGTACAGCCAGCCGTAGTAGTCGACCACGCAGCGCGAGCCGTTGACGGCCTCGGCACCGGTGCCCGGCTGCACGTCGGTCGCGCTGAACGGCACGTTGGCCACCCACGTCTGGTTGGTCGACGAGGGCGAGGTCGCGCTGTTCCCGCTCCCACCACACGCCGCGGCCGACACCGATGCCGCGAGCCCGAGGAGCAGCGCACGACGCGAGGGGTACATCAGGTCCGTAGACATCCAGTAGACGAGCGTAGCAGACGAAAACTTGACAGGTGTGTGAATTTCGCAGCGCCGGCCAATCTCGTCCGCGCGCCGTCCTAAGGGTCCGGCTGCGCCGGCTCGCCCCGCAGAGAGGTAGGGCGGGATGTCCTCATCCCGCCGCTGTTCACATCGCACACTCCAACGGCGCGATAGGGACATCGCGCCCTACCTTGGGCGAGATCGACGGGGACATCGCGCCCTACCTGACGACGTGTGCCCTTCGTGCGTCGGCACCGAGCACGAGGGCGGCGGCGAGGAAGATCACGATCGCCGTCGCCATCGGCCGCAGTGTGCCGTCGAAGGCCGCCGATACGGCGAGCGTGGCGAGTCCCGAGGTGCCGTACTGCAACGCGCCAAGCAGCGCCGAGGCCGACCCGGCGTCGCGGTCGAACGGGGCCAGGGCCAGCGCCGTCGTGTTCGGCAGCACGAACCCGAGCAGCAGGACCATGACCAGGATGGGTGCCGCGAGCGTGATGAGCCCGGTGGCGCCGGTCCACACCACGCCGACGAACGCGCACGCCGCGCCGAACTGTGCCAGCAGCGCGCGCCACAGGATCACGCCCGCCTCCTCGCGTCGCAGCAGGGCGCGATTGAGTTGCGAGGCGCCGATCAGGCCGAGCGAGTTCAGGCCGAACATCGCCGCGAACCCCGACGGCGACAGCCCGAGCACCTGCATGTAGAGGAATGGCGCGCCAGCGATGTAGGCAAAGAGCACGCACTGCGAGAGCGCCTGGGCGAGGGCGAACCGCCGGAAACGCGGATGGCGCGATACGCGCCCGAACGCCGCCATGGCACTGCCCAGCGTGAGCGTCGCCGCGCGAGCCTCTGGCGCCGTGTCGGGCAAGCCGCGGAGCACCGCCACCCAGCACGACGCGCCGAACACCACCAGGATGGCGAATAGCGCGCGCCAGCCGGCGTGCGCGAGGACCCACCCGCCGACGAGCGGCGCGAGGATCGGCGCGACGCCCATCACGAGCATCAGCGACGACAGCACGCGTGCGGCCTCGCGCGGCCCGAACACGTCGCGCACCACGGCGCGCGCCATCACCACGCCGGCGCACCCACCGAGCGCCTGCAATCCGCGCCACGCGGTGAGCATGCCGATCGAGGTCGACAGCGCGCAGCCGAGGGACGCCAGGGTGTAGAGCCCGAGACCAACGAGCAGCGGCAGTCGTCGGCCGAAGCGGTCCGACATCGGCCCATACGCGAGTTGCCCGAGCGACAGGCCGAGGAAGAACACCGACAACGTGCGCTGCACGGCCGCGGCGTCGGTCGCGAAGGCCTGCTCCAGCGTGGGGAACGCCGGCAGGTACATGTCGATGGACATCGGCGCGATGGCCGTGAGGCTGCCGAGCAGGAGGATCAGGCCGCGGGGCACACGGCATTATGGGTGCCGCGCGGAAATGCTGCGATGCAGCGATGCCGGCAATGTCGAACATCACCACCCACGTCGAGCAGTTCCACTGGCGGGGGTCGCGCTGGCTCCTGTGAGCAAGGCTGGCAACCATGCGTCGAGTCCCGACCCATCCCGGCCGAGCCTTGGCGCCTCGACATTGCCGGCATCGCAGCATCGCAGCATTTCTGGCGAAGTGAACCCCGCCGCCCGCCCTGCCGTCAAAGGCGCAGGAGTCTTTTCCCGAGGAGCCGCCCGATGTCCAGCCGCCTGCAGTCGTTGTTCGCCGCGTCCCTGATCACCCTGGCGCCGGCCCTTGCGGGCGCGCAGCCCGTGACCTTCGAGCGCACGCTCACGGTCGGGGCGTCACCGACGCTCGACGTCTCCACCGGCAGCGGCAACGTCACCGTCCGCAGCGGCGGGTCGACCATCGTCGTCAAGGGCACCGTCGAGCCGCGATCCGGCTGGGGCGCCCCGAGCAACGCCGCCGAGATCGCGAAGCAGATTGCCGCGGCGCCGCCGATCGTGCAGGCCGGCGACGCGATCACCGTCGGCCGCCTCGACGAGGCGCAGCGCAAGGCCGTCTCGATCTCCTACGAGGTCACGGTGCCGGTGGCGACGATGGTGGCGGCGCGCTCGGGCTCGGGCAACGTCCGCGTGTCTGGCGTGAACAACGCCGTCAAGGCCACGAGTGGCTCGGGCAACGTCGACCTCGGCGAGGTCGGCGGCACGGTCGAGGCGACCAGCGGCTCGGGTAACGTGTCCGTGAAGGGCGCCCGCCAGGCGGCCAGCCTGTCGAGCGGCAGCGGCAACATCGTCGCCATCCTCACCGGGAAGGGCGACGTGAAGGCCAGCACGGGCAGCGGCGACATCAAGATCACGGGCGCCCACGGCATCGTCACGGCCGACACCGGCAGCGGCAACATCGGGGTCGAGGGCACGCCGACCGGCGACTGGAAGGTGTCGGCGGCCTCCGGCGACGTGCACGTGGTGGTGCCGTCGACGCAGGGCTTCGTGGTCGACGCCAAGACTGCCTCGGGCAGCCTCGACGTCGCCGCACCGCTCACCGTCGAAGGCAAGGTCAACCCGCGCCACATCACCGGCACCGTGCGCGGCGGCGGCCCCACCCTGCGCCTCAGCACGGCCAGCGGCGACATCGCGGTCAAGTAAGGCCAGGCCACGGGCGACAGGCGACAGGCTACCGCGCCAGGTAGCCTGCAGCCCGGCGCCTGCAGCCATGGACTGGGTGCGCTCGCAGACGGGCCGGGCTGGGACAGCCGGCCCTACCTTCAGGCCTTGTCTCCTTCGCCCTTCCCGCCTTCACCCTTCCCGCCCTGCCTTCTTTCCTTCTGCTCTTCTGCCCTTCTACCCTTCTATCTGACGAACGCTTCCGGTAAGCCGCCGTCCACGTTGATGACCTGCCCGGTCACGCGACCGGTGAGGTCCGACAGCAGGAAGTAGGCGGCCTCAGCCTGATCCTCAGGCGTGATCGGCTGCCGCGTCAGCGTGCGCTGCGCGTAGAACTGCGCGAGCTGGGCGCGGAGTTCGTCGGCGGACGCGTCGGGGTCGAACGCGATCCCGTACTTCTTCAGCGACGACATCACCCGGTCCTTCGGGAACATCGTCGATCCCTGCACCACGGTGGCCGGCGCGAGCCCGTTCACGCGCACCAGCGGCGACAGCTCGACCGCCAGCGTCCGCACCAGGTGGTTGGCCGCCGCCTTCGACGTGTCGTACGCCGCCGAGCCCTTCTTCGCCACGAGCGCGTTGACGCTGGTCGTCAGCACGAGGCTGCCCGTGAGCTGCTGCGCCTCCCACACCGGACGGCACTCGTCGGCCACCAGGTAGCCGCCCATCACGTTGATGTCGAAGGTGGTGCGCCACATGTCGTCGGTGACGTGCCCCGTGGCATCGGGGGTCGGGAAGATGCCGGCCGTGACCACGACGTGATCGATTGCGCCGTACGCGAGCAACGCCTGCCGCACGAGCCCGCGCACACTGGCCCTGTCGGTCACGTTCACCGACGCGCCGATTGCCGGCCCACATCCGCTGATCCCGCTGCCCGCGACGCCAATCCCCAGCCCGTACTTCTTCGTGAGCTCCGCCGCCGTGGCCTCGGCGGCCTCGGCCGACAGGTCGGCGCACACGACGTGCGCCCCTTCGGCCGCCACCCGGTGCGCCACCGCGCGCCCGATCCCGCTGCCGGCGCCGACGACGACCACGGCGCGCCGGGCGAGGGGCTTCTCGGCCGGCATGCGCTGCAGCTTGGCTTCCTCGAGCAGCCAGTACTCGATGTCGAAGGCTTCCTGCTGCGGCAGGGCGACGTACTCGTCGATGGCCTCCGCACCGCGCATCACCTCGACCGCGCAGTTGTAGAACTCCGCCGTCACACGCGACTCGCTCTTGTCCTTGCCGAACGCGATCATCCCGAGCCCGGGGATCAGGATCACCGTCGGGTTCGGATCGCGCATGGCCGGCGAGTTGGGGTGCTTGCAGGCCTCGTAGTACGCCGCGTAGTCACGCCGGTACTGCGCCAGGCCGTCGGCCAGCAGCGTGCGCAGGGCCTCGACGTCGCCCGACGCGGGATCCCAGGCCACGTAGAGCGGCTTGATCTTGGTGCGCAGGAAGTGGTCGGGGCACGACGTGCCGAGTTCGGCCAGGCGCGGCGCGTCGTGGCTGTTCACGAAGCGCAGGATGGTCGCGTCGTGCTGCAGCGTCGCGATCATCCGCTTCTTCCGCGACACCTCGCCGCGCAGCCAGGGCAGCACCTGCAGCAGCGTCGCCTCGCGCGCGGCGTCGTCGAGCACGGCGTACTTCTGGCCGCCGAAGGTGGCCTCGCCCTTGTCTCGCGCCTCGATGTACTCGGC
This sequence comes from Luteitalea sp., assembly GCF_044337415.1. GTDB lineage: Bacteria > Acidobacteriota > Vicinamibacteria > Vicinamibacterales > Vicinamibacteraceae > Luteitalea. The sequence continues at coordinate 762 of NZ_JBIINP010000196.1, read as the reverse complement.
CGCCTTCGTGATCAGCGACAGCGTGAGCTCGTAGCAGGCCTTGTCCTCGTCGGCCCAGTTGATCAGCCCGTGCTGCCCGAGCACGATGCCCTTGGCCTGCGGGTGCGTCGCCACCACGTCCTGCAGCGTGAGGCCGAGCTCGAAGCCGGGCCGCTGCCACGGCGTCCAGATGACCTCGTCGCCGTAGATCTCGCGGGTCAGGCGCTCGGAGTTGCGCGACGCCGCGACGCTGATCACGGCGTTGGGGTGCATGTGGTCGACATGCGCCGCGGGCACGAACGAGTGCAGCGGCGTGTCGATCGAGCTGGCGCGCGGGTTCAGGTTGAAGGTGCAGTGCGGGTAGAGGCCCACCATGTGGTCCTCGGCCGGCGTCTTCACGCCGCGCGGCTCCATGGCGCCATACACCTGCTGCAACTGGATCAGCCGGTCCTGGTACAGCGAGGCGAAGTTGCCGAGCGTGCTCGTCCGCAGGTCGCCGCCCGACCCCTTCACCCAGAGCACCGTGACGGGCGCGCCGGTGATCGGGTCGGCCTCGCTGAGCTTGGCCGACGTGTTGCCGCCGCCGGTGTTGGTGATGCGCTGATCGGCGCCGAGGATGTTCGAGCGGTAGACGAGGCGCTGCGCCGGCGACAGCGTCGCGGCCGTGGCGTCATCCCAGAGGTAGTTGACGTGGGGCATGGTCGGGGTCCGGGTTCCGGGTACCGGGTACAGGGTACACAGTCCGGGTACAGGGTACCGGGTACCGGGTGCCGGGTACCGGGT
>NZ_JBIINP010000171.1:0-8721 GCF_044337415.1 Luteitalea sp. | reverse complement strand
GCCACGACCACCCACACGCGATTGACGATGCTGTCGGGCCGCGCCTCGAGTACGGGCGGCTGACTCGGCGGGTTCGGGGGCTGCGCCGACGGGGAGGGTGGCTGCGACGCGGCGCTCATGGCGGTCAGGGCGAGTATGCCGCAGGCGAGGGCGAGCGTGGCTCGGCGGACAGGCATGTGTGGGCTCCTGCTCCAGTGTGGACGCGTGTGCCTGGCCGCGCAAAGGTTCGGGCCATGGTCGAGTGACCCGCCAGAACGACGAACGCCCCCGGACCCTTGCGGATCCGGGGGCGTCGGGAATCAGACCCGCTCCGGCGGCGTCAGCGTGCGGACGCCGCCGGGGTGCGACCCGTGGCTAGCACCGCGCGTTGGCGCCGCAGGTCGTCAGCGGCACCGGCTTGCGGACGCGGAACACGCTGCGGCCGTGCGTGAAGGCGTAGATGTACTGGACGCCGCCTTCGGTGCCGATCGAGAGCGACTCGGTGATCACGTTGGCGAAGCCGGTGTTCTCACGCGCCCAGTTGGCGCCACCGTCGGTCGACGAGAAGACGCCGATGTCGGTGCCCACCCACAGGTTGGTGGTGTTGTCCGGGTCGATGAGGATGCTGTGCACCGGCACGTCGGGGATGCCCGTCGCGCCCGATCCGTCGATGCTCGTCCAGGTCACGCCGGCATCGGTGGACTTGAACACGTGACCCGTGCCTGTCGTGGTGTTGAACGTCGAGATCGTGGCGTAGACCTCGGCCGGGTTGGTCGGATGCACGGCCAGCCACGACACGAACGTCGGATCTGGTCGCGGACGGCTGAAGCTCCAAACAGTGGCAGCCGTGGAGGAGAGGGCCACCCCGGTCGTGAAGACGCGGCCGTTGTTGGCCCCGGCGCCGGTGCCGCCGCCCATGTACACGCGGTTGGCGTTCGAGGGCGCCACAGCGATGGCCCCGATGCGCTGTCCGAATACGCCGCCTGCCTGAGCCCAGATGCTGCCTACGGTGGGCACGGCCGTCGCCTGCACCGTTCGCCACGGGAAGGCGCCCGCGATCCACATGTTGCTCGCGTTGCTCGGGTCCTGTGCGAACGGCGTGATGAACAGGAAGTTCCCGGCGCCCTCGCCGATACCGCTGGTGAATGAGGAATACGTGCTGCCACCGTTGGTCGACCGCACGATCGACAGACCTGTGTTCTCGGCCCAGAGCATGTTGGTGTTGCTCGGGTTCACCGCCACGTATCCGCCATCGCCACCGCGAATGGTGGACCAGGCGTTGGGGCCACCGGCCAGCGTGCCGCGGATGGTGCCGTTGTCCTGCGTGCCGCCGAAGAACGTGGAGGCATCCGGGTAGGGCACGCCGTGGTAGAACTGCGTCGTCTGGTAGCCGTTGTTGAGGCCCGTCCACGACAGCACCCCGGGCGCCGTGTTGCCGCAGACCGGCGAGGCGCCGGTGATGGGATCGGGCGAGTACGACACCGGGGCGCGCGCGTCGTCGGTGCGGTAGACGCCGCCGTCGTTGGCCGAGTACATCACCTTGTTGGTCACGCCGTCGTAGTTCGGGTGGAACACCACCAGGTGGTGGTCGGCGTGGTTGTACTCGGGGTCCGTGCCCTGGGTGAACCACCAGTGCGACGCCTGGCCCCAGTTGGCGCCGCCGTCATCGGAGCGGAACAGGTCGATGCCGCCGGCCCAGACCACGTTCGGGTCGGCCGGGTCGACGACGATGATGTTGTCGTACCAGCCCTGGGTGAGCGCCTGACTAGCGCCGAAGCCGCACTGGCTCAGCACCCCGAACACCGGGTTGCTCAGGAGCAGCTTGTTCAGCGTGCTGGTCGTCGTGGCAGCGGTCATCGCCGCCGTCCAGGTCTTGCCCGAGTTCGTCGACTTCCACACGCCCAGGAGCGCGGTGCTGCTGAAGTTCGACGCCATGGCGTACATCACGCTCTGGTTCGACGGCGCGACGGCGAGGGAGGTGCGGCCCATGCCCGTCGGCGACAGCACGGTCTTCCAACTCATGGTGCTCGCGGTGTCGATGGCACGCATCACTCGCGCCTGCGCGAAGGTGCCGCATGCCGCGACGACCATCGCCACCGAGCGGTCCGTCTGGATGGCGAGGTCCATGCAGCCGCCGAACTCGGTCGCGGTGTAGACCTTCACCCACGTGGCGCCCGCATCGACCGAGCGGAAGATGCCCGTGCGCGTCGCGGCGTAGAGACGCTGGCTCGATCCACGCGACATGACGATCTTCTGCACGTAGTGGAAGTCCGAGTTCGCCGTCGACGGCAACTGCGCCCACGTCTCGCCGCCGTCGGTGGACTTCAGGATGCCAGCGCCACGCACCGCGTCGCCGTTGAAGAAGCCCTCGCCCGTGCCCGCGTAGAGCACGTCGGGGTTGCGCGGGTCGAGGATCATCGAGTTGACCGCGATGTTGACGAGCAGGTCGGCCTTGGGCACCCACGTGCCGCCGCCGTTGGTCGACTTCCACACGCCGCCCGCCACGCCCGCCGCCCACATCGTGGTCGGCGTCGTCGGGTGGATCAGGAGGGCGCGGGTGCGGCCGCCGATGTTGCCGGGGCCCACCGGCTGCCACGTGCCGAGCCCGACCGGCGCTGGCGGCGTCGGATCGCCTGGCGAGGCCGAGGGCGTCGCGCCGATGCGCTCGGGCAGGAACTGCTGCAGGTCGGTGGAGTAGATCGGCATCTGCTCGGCATGCTCGATCCCGGCCGTGTAGTCCTGCGGCGACAGCGTCGTCTGCCCTGCCGGCAGGCGCTGCTCCAGAAAGAAGGTCAGCGCCTGCTGGGGCTGGTCGAACGGCTCGCTGATGCCGTTCTTCCGCGCCTCCTGCCAGCGCTTGAGGTCCTCCGCGCGCTGGGCGACGGGCGGCTTCTTGCGCGCCAGCTTGGCGTCGATCGCGGCGCGCGACCGCACGCGGACGGGAGTGGTGGACGCCGGGGCCGGCGCCTGGGCGAAGGTGACGGCCAGCGTGGCGGCCACCACCGTGGCGTACGACGCGAGCGTCATGAGTCTGCGAGACGTCATCAGTGACCTCTTGGGTGTGCTGTGAACGCTGAACAAGGCACGGACGCGCGCCCAGGGGGCGGCGCGTCCGCGCACCAAAGGCTGGCTGTGTGGGCGCGGCTCAGCGCCGGCGACGGCGCGAGACCGCGAACCCCGTGCCGAGCAGGACGAGCGTGAGGCTCATCGGCTCCGGCACGTCGGGCGTCCGCACCAGCGACACGTCGTTGATGGCGAAGCCCGTGGACCGCATGATGTCGAACTCGACGGCGAAGATGTCGTTGGCGTCGCTGCGCACGCCGAGGAAGAGCGCGCTGCCGTCGCCGTTCTGGCCATTGAGGCCGTCGGCGCTGTACGACCCGAGGAGCGTGCCGCCCGCGCCGAACGCCCGGATGGTGCCGATGAAGCTGCCCGCGGCATTGGACTGGATCTGCGCGCCGGCGCCGCTCTGGGCGGTGGCGAACGTCAGGCGGATCGGGCCGAACACGCCCTCTTCCGTGTCCACGAGATCGAAGGCGCTCAGGACGGTGTCGTCGGCCAGGAAATCGGCGTTGAAGGTGCTGCCACTGAACAGGGTGAACGCCGACGGTCCATCGACCGTCACGTCCACGCCGTTCGTGGTGGTGGTCGCCGTGGGGCTGGTCAGGGGCGTCAGATCACCCCCGAGCGCACTCCACAACACCGAGTCGGTAGCCGAAAGCGCCGCCCGGTTGTCCACGCCGACGAGGGCGGCGAAGGACGAGGAGGCACCGAGCAGGGAGACGCCGACGACAAGCGCGGCAAGGCGAACGCGGAAAAACATCGAAACCCTCCGAAGTCGGACCCTGGGGTCTCGGCGCTGCCTGGGCATCGCGTCGGCCTTGGTCCGGAATCCACAGTGACGTGGTGAATTTCTCAACGAGCTGCAGGTATTGGGCCAAGGTTGAGATGGCACGTTTCCAACGAACTTCTCCATCAGCAATTACAGGCGAAGCCATGAAGTCTCCCTGGATGGAAACTTCAGTCGGCGGGAAGAGTGACAGGGCAGCGACCTTTCGTCAGCGTGTCGCGCAGCCTGTCTGGTCGCAACGCAGCCGGAGTTCCAGGCCTGGGACGAGCTGTCCGTAGGCGTCGCGGGCGCTGGCGGTGACCTCGAGAGCCGTGCCCGTGTCGGCGACGTCGAGCAGGCCGAACTGGTGGTCGCGCCGGGAGACGCCGTGGCTGTAGGGGCCGCCCTTGGTGCGCGGCCAGCGGTCGAGCGGCGCGCCGTGGATCACCACGAATCCCCGGCTGTCGGGGCCCCGGCCCGCCATGTAGGCGCTGTTGGTGCCATCGTCGAGTGCGGCCATGTGCCCGTCGCCGCTGAGCATCACGAGGCGTCGCGTCAGCCCCAGCGTGTCGATGAGCGTCGCCAGTCGTTCGCGTTCCTCGGCGTACGGGGCCCAGCCCTCGTGCGTGGACTCGTTGCCCTTGGTGATCCACGGCACGGTGTTGACCCAGATGACGAGCGCGGCATCCTTCGCGCGGGTGAGCTCGTCCTCCAGCCAGCGCCGCTGGGCCTCGCCGAGCATCGTGCGGGGGCGTGGCGCATCGACGGGCTCGCGTGAACTGCGGGTGTCGGTGACGATGATCCGCGCGCGTCCGATGTCGAAGGCCTGCTGGATCGTGTCGGCGCCGGCCTGCAGCGGATAGTGCGGCACGTGGTCGCGGTACACCGCCGTGGCGGCGGGGCGACTGGCGGACGTGCCGTCGGAGTTGTTGGGGCCGAAGTCGTGGTCGTCGTACATGTACGCGATTGGCACAGCCCTGTAGAGCGCCGACTGGCGCGACGAGTCGAGCACGCGGTCGTACCCGCGCCGGAACGCCTCGGCGTCGTTGCGCCCGATGTTGAGATAGTGGAAGTCGCCCATGTGCACGAACAGGTCGGGCGTGAGTGCGCGTATGGCATCGAACACGCGGTGGTTCGAGCCGGTGGTGGCGCACGACGCGAAGGCGATGCGGAACGAGAAGGGGCCGGCGGCCCAGGTGCGCAGGCGGCCCTCGAGGTGTTGGCCCTCCCGCGTCTCCACCCGGTAGCGGTAGCGCGTCGCTGGCGACAGGCGCGTCGCCTCGAATCGCACCAGGCCATGCGCATCGGGACTGGCGTAGCCACGCGCGGGCACGGTGAGCGCGTCGACCTCGGCGTCCGTGCCATCGGGCGCAATCACCAGCCTGGCCTCGGACACGCCGCGTGCCAGCCGGGCGACGACGACCGCGGAGCCCTCGGTGATGGCGCCGCTCCACGCCCAGCTCACGCCGGTCGGCTGTGCCGCCAGCGGCGCGGGTCTCGCGACCGCCAGCCAGCCCAGCAGCAGCGACAGGACGACGATCCAGGAGGCGAGCAACGACAGGGTGGGTGCTTGCGCGGTCGGGTCAGTTGCGACAGGCTGCAGGGGAGACATGCTGGCCGAATTCGCGTTGGCGCTGTACGTGTCGTACCTGGCCGTGGCCACCGTGTTCCTGGTGCTCGAGAACCGGTCGCCGCAGTCGACGTTCGCGTGGCTGTTTCTCATGGTCCTCGCGCCGGGCATCGGGCCCGTCGTGTACGTCCTGTTCGGCCGGGGTTCCAGCGCGTTCAGCCATCGCAAGGCGTTGCGCCGGCAACTCGGGCGCAGCAGCCTCGCCAAGGAACTCGCGCAGGTGCGGGAGGCCCAGGAGCAGGTGCGCGATGCGCTCTCCGAGAGCGACATCGCGATCTACCGTCGTCTGCCGCAGCTGCTCTGGAACTCGGCCGAGGCGCCCGTCACGCTGGGCAACCGGGTCGAGATCCTCCAGAACGGCAGCGAGAAGTATCCCAGACTCCTCGAGGACCTGCGTGGCGCGCGTCACCTCGTCCACATGGAGTACTACGAGTGGGCCGACGACGGCCTGACTCGCGAGGTGCTCGCGATCCTGCGCGAGCGCGTCCGCGCCGGAGTCAAGGTGCGCGCGCTGTACGACGCGGTCGGCAGCTTCTCGATGCTGACGCGCGGCTACGTGCGCGACCTGCGGGCGGCCGGGGTGGACGTGCATCCCTGCTCGCCCATCTGGCGCCTGCACACGATCAGCTATCGCAACCACCGCAAGCTGGTCATCATCGACGGCGAGATCGGCTACACGGGCGGGCTCAACCTCACCGACAAGCACCGCACCGGCCCGGAGGGCTTCTCCGGCTGGCGCGACACGCACGTCCGGGTGTGCGGCGATGCGGTGTCGAGCCTGCAGTACACGTTCGCGCTGCAGTGGTTCAACACGACGGGCGAACTGCTGGCCGACCCGGCGTTGTACCCGCGTGGGCGCCAGGCCGGCGACGTGCCGATTCAGGTGGTCAACTCGGGGCCGGACTCGCAGTACTCGGTCATCCGGCAGCAGTACCTCGCGATGATCTCGATGGCGCGCGACCACGTGTACCTGCAGTCGCCCTTCTGCGTCCTCGACGAGACCGTGTTGCAGGTGCTGTGCGCGACGGCGATGTCGGGTGTTCGCGTGTGGGTGATGATCGCGCCGCGCGGCGGCGAGGGCCCCCTCGCCTACCGCGCCGGCATGACCTACGCCCGCGACCTCGCGCGGGCCGGCGTGCGCGTGCTGCTCTACCAGGGCGCGTACTTCCACTGCAAGACCATCGCGGTCGACTCGGTGGCCTGCTCGATCGGATCGGCCAACATGGACATCCGCAGCTTCACCATCAACTACGAGACCAACCTGGTCATCTACGATCGCGAGACCACGAGGAAACTGGAGTCGGCCTTCCTGGCCGACATCCGCCAGAGCCAGCCCTTCACGGCCGAGGCCTACGAGCGGCTGCCGGCCTCTCGCCGCCTCGGCGACTCGGTGATGCGCCTGTTCTCGCCGTTGCTGTAGCGGGGAAGGGCAAGAAGAGTAGAAGAGTAGAAGAGTAGAAGAGTAGAAGGCAGGGCGGGAAGGGCGAAGGTTGGAAGGCGGGAAGGGGTGAAGGGGGGGCGGCTGTCGCAGGAGCCGCCGTTCGCTGTCCGAGCCCGGCTCGAGGCCGGGGGGCACGTTGAGGCGAAGTGGCTCGGCCGGGGCCTCGTCCCCACGCGGCGCGTCGTAAGCGGGTGTACTACGTTCGAAACGCAATCGCAGGCGTGGTGATGCTCGGGGCGGCTCTGGCGGCCCCAGGGGTCGTCGCGGCGCAGGACACCACGGGTGTCGGCGCCATCACCGGGACCATCAGTCGGCAGGGCGGGGGGGCGGCCCCCGATGTCGCGGTGTGCGTCGTGGAGACGTCGCAGTGCGCGGTCAGCGCCGCCGACGGCACCTTCCGCATCGCCGACGTGCGCGCCGGCGCCTACCGGCTCGAGATCACGCCCGCGGGCGCTGCGCCCATCCAGAGCGATCCCGTCACGGTCCGCGCCGGGCTCGAGGGGCGCGTCGAGGTCACGCTCCCCTCGCTCGAGGGGCTCACGCAGACCGTCACGGTCACGGCGCCCGCGTTCGTGCCGGCCGAGGAGATCAAGAACTCCGCCTACCTCATCCAGCAGTCGGAGATCCTGACCAACGCCGCGGCGCTGCAGGACGTGTCGCGCTACGTCCAGACGCTGCCGGGCGTGGTGCCGGGCACCAACGACTTCCGCAACGACATCATCGTGCGCGGCGGCAGCCCGCTCGAGAACCTCTTCATCGTCGACAACATCGAGATCCCGAACATCAACACGTTCGCCAACTTCGCATCGGCGGGCGGCACGGTGAGCATCCTCGACGCCAACCTCATCCAGGACGTCACCTTCCTCACCGGCGGCTACCCGGCGCCCTACATCAACCGCGCGTCGAGCGTGCTGCAGATCACCCAGCGCGAGGGGAGCCGGGAGGACCTCGGCGGGCGCGCCACCTTCGGCTTCGCCGGCGCCGGCGGCGTCCTCGAGGGGCCGATCGGCCGGGAGAAGAAGGGCGCCTGGATCGTCTCCGCGCGACGGAGCATCCTCGACATCTTCTCCGACGACGTCGGCTTCGGCGGCGTGCCGACGCTGTACACCGTCAACGCGAAGGCCACGTACGACCTCGGCCCCAGGGACCGCGTGTGGCTGATCAACGTGACCGGGTTCGACAACATCCGCCTCGGTCGATCGGACGACACCGAGGACATCGCCGACGAGATCAACACCTTCGACATCCGCTACGAGGGCCAGCGATCGGCCACAGGCGTGAACTGGCAGCGCCTGCTCGGCGAGCGGTCCGTGGGCCTGCTGGGCCTCACGTTCTCCGCGGCGCGCGTCGACCAGCAGGTGAAGGACCTGGCGTTCGGCGGCGTGGTGGCGCCGCCCGACGTCCCGGCCGAGGAGGTCATCGCGACCAGCCCGGTCGTGTTCCGCGAGAACTCCGGCGAGAACGAGACGACGCTCAAGTACGACCTGACGACCGAGTTCGGCCGCAGCTTCAAGCTGCAGGTGGGCGGCAGCTTCAAGTTCTTCCGCATCGACTACGACACGGAGTCGCCCTACGGCAACGACAGCCCGTACGTGCAGGAGCCGGGCTTCGCGCCGTTCTCGCTCACCCGCGAGTTCACGTCGACGCAAGCGGGGGCCTACGTGCAGGCGACGCAGGACCTCACACGCAAGCTCAACGTGACGTACGGGGCCCGCGTCGACTACTACGACTACCTCTCGTCGACGCAGGTCAGCCCGCGTGTCGGTGCCAGCTACGCCTTCAACGAGGCGTGGTCGTGGCGCGGCAGCTACGGCCGCTACTACCAGCAGCCGTTCTTCCTGT
>NZ_JBIINP010000273.1:0-4598 GCF_044337415.1 Luteitalea sp. | reverse complement strand
GCGGCCCCCGCCAGGCAGACGAGTCCAGACCCCACGAGCACGGCGGACTTCTGCATCAGCGTGAGCGCGAGGCTGTAGTAGTGCAGGCCGAGGAAGCCGATCAGGAACGCCGATCCGAGCCCCACCAGGCCGACGCGGCGCCGATCGAAGCCGAGCATGACGAGCACCAGCGCGCCGCTCACGGCCGGGGTCGCCCGGGTGAGGACACCGACGACCACCGCAGCACCGACCGCCGCGAGGACGCCCGGCGCCGACGACGACACGCCGTGGTCGCGCGCCACCCGGAGCGCGAGCCACACGAGCAGGCCCACGAAGAGCAGCGTGAGCGGCAAGGGGGAGGGGAGCAGCATCCGCACGAAGCTCGGCGAGTAGCCCACCGTGCCCGTCACGGCGTCGATGATCGCCTGCGTCGTGAGCAGGCCGCACGAGGCGGTGGCCGCGGCCCACGCCACGGGGTCGGTGATTCGATGCCGGCGCGCGAGCCCGGGCAACATGCGCCAGGCAACGACGGGCCAGGCGGCGGTGATGGCCGTCGCGATACCCATCGCGTAGGGGATCCGCACCTCCATCGCCAGGAACAACGCGCCCCCGATGACGACCAGCGTCGCGCAGAAGCGGTACACGCCGTCGTCGAACCGCAGGATCAGCACGAGGGACGACAGGATCGCGGCCCACACCGCGAGGTCGGTGCTGGACATGAGCGACCCGGTGCCACCCACGAGCAGCATCTGCCCGGCCATCACGCACACCAGCGACGCCTGGTGCATGAACTCGCCGCGACGCGTCGTGCGCATCGCGATCCCGAGCGGCATGAGGCCCACGCCGAGCCCGATCGCGGCCAGGTCCACCTGCTCGCCGAGGATCACGGAGATGATCCCGAGGCCGGTGGCGAGCAGGAAGAACGCGCCCACCCAGGCCGCGCCGCCCGTGAGGACGCGCAGGTACCACGGCATGTCGTCGGCGTCGGCCGCTGCCAACGCCTCGCGGGCACGGTCCTCGATGCCGACGGGCAGCCATCCGTAAGCGACGGCCTCCTGGAGGACCTCGTGGAGGGAGCGCGTCGGGATCATGCCGCCTCCCCGCGCGATTGCCGGCGCAGCCACGACACCACCAGCGTGACCTCGAGCACGATGAAGGCGGTGATCAGCATGAGTCCGAGCAGGCCGAGATTGAGCGTCTCCATCAGCACGCGCGCGACGGCGGTCGTGACGATGGCCATCACGCAGGCGGCGGCGAGTGTGAGCATGAACGTGTCGCGCCGCGCCAGGGTGTAGAAGCCGCCGGCGGCGATCACGAGGAAGGTGAGGGAGGCCAGGGAGACGGAGCCGAGCGTGGCCGCGCCCTGCAGCCACATGATGCGGACCACGGCCGGCCCGAGCAGCGGCAGCATCGTCGCGGCCATCACGATGCGCGGCGCCCATGTGTCGGCCAGCCACGGCGGCGTGCGCAGGTGCTGGAGTTCCCAGGCCATGAGGGCCAGCACGTGCACGGCCAGCAGGCCGAGCAGGAGCGACACCGCCCATGTCGGCGAGGCGATCACCTGCGCGACGTAGAGTCCGTAGGCCAGGTCGACCAGCGCCAGCCACAACAGCCAGAGCGGTGTGAACGTGGCGGCGATCGTCCAGGGCAGGATGAGCACGGCCCACGCCGCGAACAGCCCCCACGGGTCGGCGCCGGTCTGGTAGGTCTGCCCGTAGACGGCGAGCAGGGCGCCGGTGAGCACCGACGCCGCGAAGAGCAGCACGCGCGAGGGCAGCGTGTCGGGGCGCCGCGCCGCGAGCGATGCCGCGGCGGCGATCCCGGCCGCGATGAGGCCGAGCTTCGCGAAGCGGCCCAGGGCGGCCCAGTTGAAGGCGAAGAACGACACGATACCCGAGAGGGCGAGCCCGGCCCCCAGCAACAGCAGTGCCGACGCGAGGAAGCGTCGCCACTGGTGCGCGTCGGGTGTGCGCGCCGCCAGCGTGAGCACGGGCACGCGATCGGGCTCCGACAGGCCGGACGCGTCGAGGACCCGCTCCACACGAGCGAGCGTGGCGTGGCGTGCGAGGGGATCGCGAGCGGGAGCGGTCACGGATGGGCGCGGTGGCGGCGATGGCGCGGTGCCCACCTCGACGTCGCTCGGGGCAGGCCATCGCGCTGGCTCAATCGGGCTTCAGTATAGAGTGGCGCCGGCAACGCGTTTCCTGCGACGAGAGGAGTGGACGTGGATCGACGAGACTTCCTGCGCACCACCATGTTGGCGGGGGCGGCGATGACGCTGGCTCCGAGGGCGACCTCGGCAGCGGATGCACGCGTGGACGTCCTGCTCGACGAGCCCATCGCGCGCATCGATCCCAACGTCTACGGACACTTCGTCGAACATCTCGGCGGCGTCGTGTACGACGGCATCTGGGTGGGCGAGGGCTCGCGCATCCCCAACACGGGCGGCATCCGCCAGGCCATCGTGGACCACATGCGCCGGCTGCCGAAAGGGGTGCTCCGGTGGCCGGGCGGCTGTTTCGCCGACAGCTACGACTGGCGCGACGGCGTCGGCCCGCGTGAGTCGCGGCCGCGGCGCACGAACTTCTGGAGCGACGAGATGCCGGCGCGGCCCGACGGGCCGTGGAAGTACGATCCGAACCACTTCGGCACCAACGAGTTCGTCCGCTTCGCGCGCCTGTGCGGTGGCGAGCCCTACCTCGCGGCCAACCTCCGCAGCCTGCCGGCACGCGACTTCTACCAGTGGGTCGAGTACGCCAACTCTCCCGCCGGGTCCACCACGCTCGCGGAGCTGCGCGCCAGGGGCGGCAGTCCGGAGCCGCTCGGCGTGCGGTTCTGGGGCGTGGGCAACGAGACCTGGGGCTGCGGCGGCAACCTCACGGCCGACGAGTACGCCGTCGAGTACCGCAAGTTCACGGCGTGGCTGCCCAAGTACGGCGTGCCGCTGTCGTTCATCGGTTCGGGCCCCAACGGCAACGACCTCTCGTGGACGCGCCGCTTCTTCACCACGCTCACCGCGAAAGGTGAGGGTGCGCTCAACTCGATCTGGGGCTGGGCCCTGCATCACTACACGTGGAACGCCAGCCGCGGCGCGACCACCGACTGGGACAAGGGGAAGGGCGATGCCCTGGCCTACACCACCGACGAGTGGTACGAGCTGCTGCACCAGGCGAGCCTGATGGAAACGCTCATCACCGGGCACTGGGCCGTGATGGGCGAGATCGACCGGCGCCACCGCGTGAAGATCGTGGTCGACGAGTGGGGCACGTGGCACAAGCCGGGCACGGAGATCCATCCGTCGCACCACCTCGGCCAGCAGTCGACCATCCGCGACGCGCTCGTGGCCGGCCTGACGCTCGACACGTTTCATCGCCATGCCGACAAGGTGGCGATGGCCAACATCGCGCAGTTGGTGAACTGCCTGCAGTCGCTCTTCCTCACCGACGGCGATCGCTTCCTCGTGACGCCGACGTACCACGTGTTCGCGCTCTACGCGCCACACGCGGGCGGCGAGGCGGTGCGCACGCAGATCGGGGCGCCCGACGTCGGCTACCAGCGCGTGAACGATCGCGGCGAGGTCGCGGGCCTGTCCGGGTCGACCTCCGTGCGCGACCGGACGGTCACGCTCACGCTCGTGAACCCGCACGCCACCGATGCCACCGACGCCACGATCACGCTCCGGGGCGGACGCGCGGCGTCGGCACGCGCGGTGACGCTCGCGGCCAGCGACATTCACGCGCACAACACGTTCGACCGGCCTGCGGCCGTCGCGCCCTCGGCAGAGAGCGCGGTCCAGGTCGGCTCGGGTGGCACCTTCACGCATCGCCTGCCCGCATCGTCGGTGACACGCCTCACCGTTGCGCTGGGGTAAGGCGGCTCACGGCTCGGGGCTCGGGGCTCAGGGCTCGGGGCTCAGGGCTCAGGGCTCAGAAAGCACACTGCAGGCTTGCGGCTTACGGCTTACGGCCACAGCAAGGTCGGGTCTGCTCTGCTTCGGAAGTTAGGGCCGGCGCTGCTCGGAAGGTAGGGCCGGCGGTCGTTCGGGAAGGTAGGGCCGGCTGTCCCAGCCCGGCCCACACAGCTTCTGTCATGCACGGAGATTCGATGTCTCGCTTCATTGCTGTCGTCGTGTTCGCGGCCTTGTCGACCGTTGTCTCGCTCGCGCAGTCACCCGCGCCCATGGTCGGCACCTGGGTGCTGAACCCCGCGAAGTCCACGCCGATGACCGTCAACTGGAAGGAGCGGCGCATGGAGGTGAGCAAGGGGGCGAGCGGGCTCACGTTCTCCAGCGTCACCGTGGCCATGGACGGCACCAGTTCGACATGGGGGTTCACGACGCGGGGCGACGGCAAGGCGGTACCGGTGACCGGCGCGCAGCCTGCGCCAGACACGGTCACCGCCCAGCTCGAGCCGACGCTCGGCGGCGACGGACTCGGCGGCGCGAGCGGCATGTTCACGTACAAGGTGGGCGACGAGGTCGTGCTGGAGTCGATCCTCGAGGTGGCCAAGGACGGCCGCAGCCTGACCGTCAAGTCCATCCGCGCCATGCCGGATGGCTCCAAGACCGCCAGCATGACGGTGTACGACAAGCGGTAGGCACAGCCGGGTACCGGGTACGG
>NZ_JBIINP010000170.1:0-8858 GCF_044337415.1 Luteitalea sp. | reverse complement strand
CATGGCCGGTGACCGCGAGCAGTATCTGGCGGCGGGCTTCGACGACTACGTGTCCAAGCCGATGACGATGACGGGATTGGCCGAGGCCGTGGCCCGTGCCTGGGCCGGCCGGCGTCAGCCGTCCTGAACGTCCAGCTTCGGCAGGCGCAGGCGGAACGTGGTGCCCTGCCCACGAGCGCTCTCGACCTCGATCGTGCCGCCCGCCTGCGTCACGATGCCGTGGACGGTCGACAGGCCGAGGCCGATGCCATGCCCGGCGTCCTTGGTCGTGAAGAACGGCTCGAAGATGTGTTGTTGCGTCGAGGCGTCCATGCCGATGCCCGTGTCCGACACCAGCAGTTCGGCCATGGGGGAACCGGCGGGCGGTTCCGACGGCCACTCGCCGCGCGAGAGCGTCTCGCGCGTCGAGATGCGCAGCCGGCCGCCCTGCGGCATGGCGTCCGACGCATTGGCGGCGAGGTTGACCAGCACCTGATGCAACTGGGCGGTATCGATGCGCACCGGCAGAGCCGCGGCCCACGTGTCCACCAGCACCTCGATGTCCTCGCGCACCAACCGGCGCAGCATCGGCTCGGTGTGGGCGACGGCGTGCCGCAGGTCGACGCGTTGCGGGCGCACCACCTGGGGGCGGCTGAACGCCAGCAACTGGCGGGTGAGGTTGGCCCCCTGCTCGGCCGCTACGTCGATCGAGGCCACGTGCTGTCGCAGGGGATGCGTCGGGAGCAACTGGTCGAGCAGCAGGGCGGTGTAGCCGCGCATCACGGTCAACAGGTTGTTGAAGTCGTGCGCGACCCCGCCGGCGAGCCGGCCCAGGCTCTCGAATTTCTGGCTGTGACGCAGCCGCTGCTCGATGCTGCGTCGCATGGTCACGTCGGTGAAGGTCACCAGGACCCCCTCAAGCCCTGTTCCCGACAGCGGCCGCGTGTTGATCGAGATCCAGGTCAGGCTCTCGTCGGGCTTGTAGACGCCCATGGGCACATCCGAGAGCGGCACGCCGGTCCGGAGGGTGACCATGGCCGGGTGCTCCTCACCCGGGAAGGGCGTGCCGTCTTCCCGGATCGTTCGCCACAGCGGGTCCAGCGACGAGCGGCCTGCGATCTGATCGGCGGTGAGCCCGAGGATCCGCTCCGCGCTCTGGTTGCAGAGGCGGATGTGCCCGTCGGCATCGTGGAAGACGACGCCCTCCGACATGCACGAGAAGATCGCCGCGAGCGTCGCGTCCATGTCGGGCGCGGTGCCGAGGGCCAGCATGCCCGTCTTGAGGCGGGTGACGTGGAGGTCGCTACCCAATGATGGGGTAGCCTAACAGCGACGAATTCGCGGCCAGACTATGCCAAGGGATAGCTGTGGTCAGGGCCTGGCCTGCGAGGGGCGACGAGGACCGGCGGCATGACGCCGACGAGCCGGGCCACCTGCCGGACTGGAGAGATTGCCGTGACGAGACGCGGGATGCTGACGGGGGGCCTGGTGTGGGCCCTGGCGATGGTGGGCACGGCTGGCGCCGCGAGCGCGCAGCAGGTGCAGGTGACCCGGCCGCGCGCCGGGAAGGTGGGCCAGTGGCGCCTGCTCGGGTCGGTGGAAGCCGGGTTCACCGCCGACCACGACACGATCGTGGTGAGCGGCGTCAACGACTGGTTCCGCCGGATCAAGTTCAAGGTGACCGACGCCGGCCTCAACCTCCAGCGCCTGGTGGTGACCTACGAGAGCGGCCAGCCGGACCGCATCGACGTGCGGCAGGACATCCCGAAGGGCGGGGAGAGCCGACAGATCGATCTCGCGGGCGCCGGGCAGCGCCGCATTCGGCGCATCGAGTTCTGGTACGACACCAAGGGCGTGCTGTCGGGGCGGGCCAACGTCTCGGTCTTCGGACTGAAGTGACGCTGCGTCGGGGCAGGTGGCGGGCCGCCGCCGACGGGTTGTAGCCCGCCGCCGTCGGCCCGTGATACGAATGCCCTGAGATGCCGGCGAAGGCGAGCGCAGGAGTCCTGCTGTTCAGGCGACGCGCCACCGGACTCGAAGTGTGCCTGGTGCATCCCGGCGGCCCGTTCTGGGCGCGCCGGGACGTCGGCGCCTGGACCATCCCGAAGGGCGAGATCGAGCCCGGCGAGGAACCGCTGGCCGCGGCGCAACGCGAGTTCGCCGAGGAGACCGGGTCGCCGGTGGCGGGGCCCTTCACGTCCCTCGGCAGCATCCGCATGCGCAGCGGGAAGGTGGTGTACGCGTGGGCGGCCGAGGGCGATCTGGACGTGTCCGCGATGCGTTCCAACGTCTTCACCCTCGAGTGGCCGCCGCGGTCAGGGCGCCAGCAGCAGTTCCCCGAGGCCGACCGCGCGGCCTGGTTCTCGATCGAGGAGGCTCGCCGTCGCATCCTGGCGGCCCAGGCGCCGTTCCTCGACGCCTTGCGCGCCTGGATCGTCTACGTCTGATCGCGTCACCCGCGGCGCTCCGGCCCCGCGACGCGATGGGCGCCCTACGTTACCCGCCGCGCCTGATCTCCCGAGCACCAGGCGCCAGGTCTCGAGTCCCGATCTGCTGATCATCCGAGCCCCCAGCCCCCAGCCCCCAGCCCCACTCCGTGAGCAATGAGGGATGAGCGATGAGGCATGCTGTGGCCATGTCCGCATCCGTGCTGCTTCGACTGTGCCTCTGCCTGCTGCCTGTTGCCGTGCCGGCGATCGGGCGCGCTCAGGCGCCCATGCCCACCGAGATCCCCCTCTGGAGCGGCGTGGCGCCAGGCTCCGAGGGCAAGACGGGTGACGAGGTCGTCGTCACGTCGGCCGCCGGAGAGCGGCGCATCACCAATGTGCATCGCCCCACGCTGACGGTCTACCTGCCGAAGGCGGGCACGGCCACCGGGACGGCCGTGCTGGTGATTCCTGGCGGAGGTCATCGGCAGCTGGTGATGACGCACGAGGGCGACAACCCGGCGGCGTGGCTCCGCGATCGCGGCATCGCGGCGTTCGTGTTGAAGCACAGGCTCGCGCGCGAACCGGGCTCGACGTATCGCATCGACGTGGAAGCGCTCGCTGACGCGAGGCGCGCGGTGCGCATCATCCGCACGCGGGCCGGCGAGTGGGGCATCGACCCGGCGCGCATCGGCGCCATGGGCTTCTCGGCCGGGGGCGAACTCGTGGCGATGGTGTCGATCCGCGACATGGCGGGGGACCCGTCGGCGGCCGATCCGCTCGAGCGCGTCAGCGCGCGTCCGGACTTTCAGGCGCTGATCTACCCGGGGCGATCGGGGGACATCGTGCCCGACGCGAAGAGCGCGCCTGCGTTCCTTGCCGCGGCCTACGACGATCGGCAGGACATCGCCGAGGGACTGGCCGAGGTCTACCTGCGCTTCAAGCGGGCGGGCGTGCCGGCGGAATTGCACATGTACGGCAGCGGCGGTCACGGCTTCGGCGTGCGCGCCACCAACACGCGACCGGTCGGTGCCTGGCTCGACCGCTTTGTGGAGTGGCTGCGCGACCGGCAACTCCTCCGCTAGTCCTCACACACCAGGTCTCAGACCGCAGTCCCCGGGAGTGACGGCTCCAGGACATGGGGAGCCGCTGAAGCCGCGCGGGTACATCGCGCCGACGTGACAAGAGGGCTCCAGCTCCGCCGTTGATATAGAGGCCGCATGGCTGTGGCGATCCTGCCCGGGACGCCACATGCACGAAGGGCCGGAGGCGCATTGCGCACCCCCGGCCCCTGACCTACACCCGGTACCCCGTACCCGGTACCCGGTACCCGCTACCCGTCTCTAGAACATCACCTTGAACGCCAGCTGGATGTTCCGCTCGGTCGTGCCGCAGAGGGCGCACGACGGGTTGGGCAGCATCGCCGTGATCTGGCCGAACAGCGGGTTGCCGAGGTTGCCGTTGGGCTGGGCGAACTGCGGGTTGTTGAGCAGGTTGAACGCCTCGAAGCGGATCTCGGTGTTGAACCGGCCGAAGCGCGTGTTCTTGATCAGCGAGAAGTCGATGTTGAACTGCCCCGGTCCGCGCAGGATGTTGCGGCCCGCGTCGCCGTAGGTGCCCGTGGTGTCGGCCGGCGAGCGGAAAGCCGCCGTGTCGAACCACTTCTCGATCGTCGGGTTGTCGATGGCGCCGTCGGCGATGCGGTTGGGCCGGTTGCCCGTGCCGGTCGACTGCACGCCCTGCGTCTGCGTGACGGTGAAGGGCAGACCCGAGCGCAGGTAGAGGATGCCGCTGGTCTGCCAGCCGCCGAACCACTTGTCACGGGCGAAGGGCAGCTCGTACACCCAGCTCGAGCTCAGCGTGTGGGTGACGTCGTAGTCGGACGGGCCGCGGTTGTACTGCGGGTCGTAGACGTTGGTCAGCGTGACGCCGCCGTCGTTGTCCGAGTTCAGGTCGATGGCCTTGTTCCAGGTGTAGGAGTTCAGCATCGAGAAGTTGTCGGCGAAGCGGCGCTGCACCTTGATGAAGAACCCGTGGTAGTCGAGCGTCCCGGTGCTCTGCACCTGGCCGATGCTGAGCAGGCCCGGCGACACGCCGAAATAGGGACGGTTGACGTTCGGGTTGGTGACGCCGACCGTCGGCGGGGCCTGGTTCGGGTCGCCCTTGAGCAGCATGTTGCGGCCCTGCGAGCCCACGTAGGCCAGCTCGATCATGTAGTTGGTGCCGAGCTGCTGCTGAATGTTCAGGTTCCAGTTGCGTGCGTAGCCGTCGCGGAAGTTGATGTCGAAGATCGACCGCGTGGTGCCGGTGGCTGGCCGGTTCGGATCGACTCCCGGGGGCGGCGGCAGGCCGTCGGAGACGCGCAGCGTCGTGGCGCCGGCCGACGTGTTGAGCGCCGTGGACTGCAGGAACGGCGGGTTCTGCGCCTTGGACGACGAAGTGCCGCCGGGGGTGAAGTTCCAGAACACGCCGAAGCCGCCGCGGATGACGGTCCGCGCGTTGCCCGACAGGTCGTAGGCGAAGCCGAGGCGCGGGGCGAAGTTGGTCTTCGAGTACGTCTGCAGGTAGCGGCCGACGTTGACGCCGGCGATGACGGCGTTGGGCGAGGCGACGACGAACTTGCCGGTGCTCTCGTCGAAGTTCGACTGGCGGTCGTCGATCTCGAGCCAGGGCACGAACACGTCGTAGCGCAGGCCGAGGTTCAGCGTCAGGCGGTTGGTGGCGCGCCAGTCATCGTGGATGTAGGCGGCCCACTCCGGGCGCTGCTCGGTGTAGGTGTCGGCGTCGAACAGGTTGCGCGTCTTGGTGGTGGCAAAGCCGAGCAGGAAGCTGGCCATGTCGTACCCGGTGGCGGCGTTGATCACGCAGCCCGTCGCCAGGCCGGCGCAGTTGGACGTCTGGTTGTTGGTGAAGGCGAAGTTGCCGACGATCGAGTCGGCGTTGAGGATCTCGCGCGAACGGAGCGTCAGGCTGCCGCCCACCTTCACCGTGTGCTTGCCCTTCAGCCAGGTGACGTTGTCGAAGAACTGGAAGTCGTTCTGGTTGGTGATGAGCGGCTGGTTGCCGTTGGCGCCGAGGTTGCGCACCGTCTGGAACGCCAGCTGCGTCATCGCCGACGTGACGTCGTTGAGGTTGATGCCCGGGATGCCGACCGCGGCGGCCGGGTTGGTGCCGTAGGCGATCGGCGTCATGAAGAACTTGATCGAGTTCCAGCCGAAGCGCGCCTCGTTCAGCCAGTTGCTGCCGAACGTGTGCGTGTCGTTGAAGGCGAAGCTCTGCGCCTTGATGTCGCCGTTACCCGCGCCGAACGTCGCGCCCGCGTCGCCCACGGTCGGGATCGTGGCCGGCAGGTCGCGCACGGTCTTCTGGTAGCTGTAGCGACCGAAGAAGCGGTTGGCCTGCGTGAGCACGTGGTCGACCTTGACGTCGAACTGGTCGTCGTTGCGCGTCAGTTCGGGATTGATCAGGTAGTTGTTGATCGGCTGTCCGGTCGCCGCGCGGGCGCCCGCGGTGTTCGGGGCGGGGAAGTACCTCTGCATGACCTGCGCGGAGGCCGGATCCCAGCGGTTGGACGGGATGACGTTGCCCGGGAAGGGCTGGCCGGTCAGCGGGTCGTAGATCACGCGGTTGATCTCGGAGAAGTCACCGGCGCGCATGCGCTCGGACGGCACGGTCGACAGGTACGTCTGGCCGGCCTTGATGCGCAGGCCCTGGTAGTCGGCGAAGAAGAACGTGCGGTCCTTGATGATCTTGCCGCCGAGCGTGCCGCCGAACTGGTTCTGCATGAAGTCCGGCTTGGGGCGGCCGGCGCGGTTGTTGAAGAAGTTGTTGGCGTCGAAGGCGTCGTTGCGGTGGAACTCGAACGCGCTGCCGCGATAGGTGTTCGACCCCGACTTGATCTGCAGGTTGACCACGCCGCCGAGCGAGCGGCCGAACTCGGCCGAGTAGGTGCTGGTCTGCAGCTTGAATTCGTCGATCGCGTCAGGGCTCGGGAAGATGACGACGGTCTGCAGCCAGGTCTCGTTGTTGTCGACGCCGTCGAGCATGTAGTTGTTGTCGCGCGGGCGCTGGCCGTTGGCCGAGAAGGCCGCCGACGCGCGCCACGCCAGCGAGCCCGCGCCGTCGATGTTCGAGCCGGGGATGCCGCGCATCACGCCCGGCACCGTGCGCGTCAGGCTGACGAAGTTGCGGCCGTTGAGCGGCAGCGCCTTGATCTGCTCCTCCTCGACGGTGGTCGAGAGGTCGGAGCTGTTGGGCTGCACCAGCGGCGTCTGCGCCACGATCTCGACGGTCTCGGTCATGTTGCCGACCTCGAGCCTGGCGTCCACGCGCACGCGCTGGTCGACGCTCACCGTGACCCCCTCGAGCAGCACCGTCTTGAAGCCCTGCAACTCGACGTTGACCTTGTAGGTTCCGGTAGGCACCGACGGCGCGGTGTACTCACCGTTGGCGTCGGTGACGTAGGTGCGCGTCCGGCCGGTGTCGACCTGCGTGACCGTGACGGTGACGCCCGGCATCACGCCGCCGCTGTTGTCGGTCACCGTGCCGAGGATGGTGCCGGTGACGGCTTGCGCCCGTGCCAGCGGTGCCGCACACACGGCCACGACGCCCACGCAGAGCGCCACGAGAAGGGCCCGCGCTCGCGCGCGTTGCCGGGGGGATGGGAACAGGGACATCTGACCTCCGGGGACGTGGCCCGGGCGATGTCCATCTGGTCGCATGGCCACATTGAACCGAAATGAAACTAAGGGGCGGTTGAGCTCTCACCACGCACCAGCTGCTCCGGTCAATGCCGGCCCGTGTCAGGCCCGTTCCTGTACGATTCCGGTTGTGCCACGCGCGCTCCGCCTCGCCGCCCTCGCCCTCGGCCTCGTCCTTCCGCTCCACGCCACCGTCGCGCACGCGCAGGTGGGCGTCCGCCCGGCCCGGGAGTACATCCCGATGCTCGACGCGCCCGAGCGCATCGAGTCGATGCGCGTGCCCGAGCTGATCGATCGCCTGGGCGTGAAGAAGACGATGGTCGTCGCCGATGTGGGCGCCGGGTCGGGCGTCCTGACCGGCCCGCTCGCGCTGGCCACCGGCCCGGGCGGCGTGGTCTACGCCTCGGACATCGACCCGGAGCTGCTGGCCCACATCACGCAGCGGGCGCAGGCCTCGCGCCTGCCGAACGTGAAGACCGTGCTCGGCACCTTCACCGACCCGCAGCTGCCGCAGGCGGTCGATCTGGCGCTGATGAACGACGTGCTCCACCATGTCGCCGACCGCGCGCTGTACATGAAGAACCTGGCGCGACACCTCAAGAAGGGCGGGCGCCTGGCGATCATCGATTTCACGCCGGCGGCCAGCCCGCACAAGGACAAGCCGGAACTCGTCGTGTCGCAGGCGCAGGTGGACGACTGGGCAGCGGCCGCAGGACTGGTGCGCACCGAGGCGTTCTCGCTGTACACGGACCGCTTCTTCGTCGTCTACACCAAACGCTAGTCGCTGGCGGCCGGGCCGGCTCGCTACGCTGGCGCGTGCCCGTCTCCGCCCCTGGCGTCCTGCTCCTGCTTCCCCTCGCCCTCGTCGCGGTGACGGGGCTACCCGCGTCTGCGCAATCGGCGACGACCGCCGCCCCCACCTGGTCGGTGTCGCCGTCCCTGATGGTCTACGCGATTCCCGACGAAGACCCGTTCGTGCAGCCGTCGGTGTCCATCGATCGCGGGCGCCTGCACCTCGAGGGGCGCTACAACTACGAGGACCGCGAAACCGGCTCGGCCTGGGTCGGCGTGAACACGGGCGGCGGCGATGCGCTCTGGTGGGAGTTCACGCCCATGGTCGGCGTCGTCTTCGGGCGCTCGCAGGGCGTGGCGCCCGGCTACCGCGGCGCCGTCGGCTGGAAGCGGCTCGAGTTCTCCAGCGAGGGGGAGTACGTGTTCGACGCGGAGGATTCGTCGGCGTCGTTCTTCTACAACTGGTCGGAGACCACCGTCGGCCTGACCGAGTGGCTGCGCCTCGGCGTGGCGGCGCAACGCACGCGGCTCTACGCGCAGGACGGACGCGACATCCAGCGCGGGCTGGTGGCCGGGGCGACGATCGGGCCGCTCGACGCCACGGTCTACGTGTTCAATCCCGACGACTCCCGGCCCATCGTCATCGCCTCGGTGGCGGTCGGGTTCTGACGCGGCCGATGGCCGCGGGGGCTGGGGGCTCGGGGCTTGTGGGGCACGCGGCTCCGGCGCTGGGCTCCAACGCTCTCAGGGCGAACTCCGGACCGCCTAGCCAGTCCTGTCCACCGTGAGCTCTGGCTGAGCCCTGAGCCTTGGGCCCTGTGCCTCAGACCTACGGCAGCAACGCCACGGCGCGGAGCGGGCCGCCGCTGCCACCGCCCACCTTCATGGGGAGCGCGAGGAGCACGGCGCCGCGCGCGGGCAGGCGATCGAGGTTGGCCAGGTTCTCGAAGCCCGGGATGCC